>DHLU01000025.1:1526-3724 GCA_002405435.1 Flavobacteriales bacterium UBA4660 | reverse complement strand
CACCGGTTCGCAGCGAAAGATTTTTTCGGCCAGTACGTTATCTCCGGTATAGTCACCGCTGGTTTCAAAGGGAAGTTTCCAATCATAGTAGCTCAGGCTTTTGTCTAGGTCCCACGGCATGAGGGTCCATTTGCCCGACGCCTGCGTATCGCAGTAGAGGTAATAGTTGTGGTACCACGTGCTGCCGTTGCATAGGTATATATTCAGTGCTACAAGCCGCACGAGCCTGTCATAGTCAAAGGCCGCTTGGAGAAGAGGTTTGAGGTGGCTTGGCGGAGTCTCGTTAAGCGCTTCAACCAGTTGGGCCAGTTCGACCATGTGCTTGTTGTCACCGGTTTTTTTCTCCCAAAGTGTTTCCAGCGCCTCACCGGCTGAGAGACAGGCGCCGTCTTTTGCGGCCTTGTAAAGCGCGCCATGCGGATCGAGGCCCTGCTGCTTCAGAAAGTCTGCATCCATATTGCTTACCTGAAGGTAGAGGCCGTGAAATGTCTCGTTGATATACACGGCTGCATGACGGGTTGTAAAACAGTGCACACCGGCCTGCCGGATGATGCGGCTGCACAGGTACTGCCTCAGGTACGACTTGTCGAGGTATTCGGCGTTGAGGTTGAGCACCTCCACGCCGTCGGGCAACGGATGGTCAAGTTTGATTTTGAGGGATTTTTTGGCGAAATCACGCGAGGTATCTCCGCGCAACCGCAGTTTACCGGTGATGCGGGTGCCATCTTCGCAAGCGAGTGCTACCTGTATGTAGTGGTTTTCTTTTGGATGGTTGTACAGCCATTCAAGGCTGTCTGCAGCGCATTGTATATAGTAGCGGGCTACTTCGGGTGTTTGGTCGGGTGACTGGCAGCCCACCAAAGCCAGCACAAGGCCAATGGCCGGCAGGTAAGCGCTGGTCAGTGCTTTTTTGAGGGCTTGTATAACCACAGCAGCAAAAGTGGGGCTAACATGAGTTCCGCCGCCATAGCAATTAACAAAGTGAGACCGATAAGCAGGCCGATGTAGTATGTCCCCATAAAATCCGAGAAGACCAGGGTTACAAATCCGGCGCACAGGATCAGTGATGTCACTACGATGGCCTTGCCCGTGCTGAGGAAGGTGCGCTTGATGGCATAAGGAAGGGTGCGACCCTCGCCAAGGAGCAGCCGAAGCCGCGCGAGGAAATGGATCGTGTCGTCAACGGCTATCCCGAAGGCTATGCCGAAGATAATGGAGGTGGAAACCTTCAGCGTGATGCCCGCAAAGCCCATGATGCCGGCTACCAGGGCAAGGGGTAGCAGGTTGGGAAGCAGTGAAATCAGGCCAATACGGAAGTCGCCGAAGAGAAGAAACATGCAGGCACCGATAATCAGCACGGAAGACACCAGCCCCCAAAGCATGTTACGTGTGAGGTAGGTATTGTTGAGGTCTATCAGCACGGCAGTGCCGGTAAGGGTATAGTCAAAAAGTTTTCGGTCGGTATGGCTGGCCATAAAATCTGCGAGCCGACGGTCTTTCTCCTCGAAGTGTTTCCTGCCGAGGTCTCCTACCTTGCCGCTGATGCGCAGGAGCGATTTTTCTTCATTGATGACTAGGCCTGCCACCTTCCTGAATTCGGCGCGCCGCATCAGTTGCCTGATTTTCTTCATGGCGGTGCTGTCTTCCGGGATGCGGTAATACGCATCGCTTCCCCCGTTCCAGGCCCTGTTGGCTTCCTTGACCAGCAGCACCGGTGAAAGCAAAATTCCTGCACCATACTCCTTCCGCAGGTAGGTCTCGGTGCTGTCAAGCTGCCGCAGCAGGCCGGGATCAAAGGCGTCGGTGCCCGGCGTGAGGCTGATGGCCATTTCGAAGGGCCTTGCACCACTGAATTTTTCTTCCACAAAGGCAAATTCCTGCTTGAGCCGGTGCCCTTGATGAAGGTCTTCCAGCATAAAGTTGTTGTCTTCAATTTTGGTAATGCCGATGATGCCGATCACCAGCAGCAACAACGACACCCAGGCGACTTTTCGGCGGTTGCGCAACAAGAAAAGCAACAGCCGGTGCATGCGGCGACCCCAAAAATCTTTTTTCATCGTGTGCCGGCCGGGCGGTGGGGGCGGCACGAGGCAGAGCGTAGCCGGCAGTATGAGGTAGGTCAGCACAAAGGCGAGCATCACACCGATGCTTGTATACACGCCAAAGTCGCTCACCGGCTTGATGCTGTTAAACACCAG
>DHLU01000025.1:0-1408 GCA_002405435.1 Flavobacteriales bacterium UBA4660 | reverse complement strand
ATGCTGTTAAACACCAGTGTCACAAATCCAATCGAGGACGTAAACGCTGTGAGGAAGGTCGCCAGTCCCGCCTTTTTCATGGCAAGACGTATGGCCTCATTCTTGGGTTTGCCCGCGCGCAACTCATCGAGAAATCCAGACAGGATATGCACCGAATCACTCATGCCGATGATGAAGATGATGGTGGGGAGCACGGACAGCATGATGTCGATGTCTTTGCCGATCAGTCCCATGATACCCAGGGTCCATACAATTGAAAAAATAACAACAAGGGTGGGCAGCACCACGTGCCACACATTGCGGAAGGCGATGATGAGGAACACAATGGTGAGCAGGGCAGAGAGCACCACAAAAACCGACATCTCGCGCACCATCATATCGACATAGATGCGCTGTCCGAGCGACCGCCCAATGACATGGGTTTCTTCAAATCCGAATTGGGCCACGCATTTTTCTACATCGTAGGAAATCTGGTCACAGGCCTGTTTGGATATGCCGGCCTTGTGCTTCATGTTGATAGCAAGGGCCAGGCCGTCTGCGCTGAAAAATGTGCCTATGTAACTGGCATTGTTCCAGATGCGCGCGCTGTCTGCCGCGTAGGTAGTGTCGCTGTATATGTCGAGCAGCGGTTTGCGGAAGATTCCCCCCAGCACGGTTTCGCGCACGGCCACCTCGAGTCGGGTCGGTGAGACCACTTCATCCATATTCTCTAGCGCCTGCAGCGCCTGAGCTAGGCTGTCGGCCTTTAGCAAGAAGTCTTTTTCAAATACACCACGGGAATTAACCAGGCTAACGATGATGAAGTCATTATCTGTTTCAAAGGTCTTGCGAAACGCATCATAGAAACGCGTTTCTTCCTGGTCATAGGGGAAGAACTTCTCAAAATCATAGTCAAAGCGAAGTTGCGAGGATAACCAAACGGCACAAAGCGTACCGGCGGCTACCAACGACCGTGCGGAACAGCCACGAGCGACATTCATGTGGTTTCGGCCTCTAAACAACACTACGGCCGCAGTGGTTCAGTTCGGCGCCATGAAAAAAAGAGAAAACCGCCCCGGGTGAGCGGAAGCGGTTTTTTTAGCCGGTGTACTACTGGCGCTCATTTCCTGAGCGCATCCCGGATTTCCATCAGCAGCTTTGCTTCGGCTGTGGGCTCCGGAGCGGGAGGGGCAGGTTCGGCCTTTTTGAATGCATTCATTGCCTTCACTACGCGGAACATCACGAATGCAACAATTAGAAATTCGATCAACACGGTGATAAATGCGCCATAGGCAATCACTGGCCCAAGTTCGCGGGCTTTATCCAGCGAGAGTCCGGTACCGGCTGCTTCGGCCATCTCCACTGCGGTGCGTACCTTTTCTGAAAGCGGGTACTACAGATTGGAAAGGTACCTGCTCTGTATAAGGCC
>DHLU01000137.1:6804-8628 GCA_002405435.1 Flavobacteriales bacterium UBA4660 | reverse complement strand
TCATATTCGATCTCGTTGTTGGACGATTGAATGAAGATGGGAGCCTCGATGAGACGTTTGCAACGAATGGAATTTACAGCCTGGCCTCGGCCGGTGGTTCTGTTTACGGTTATGATGTGAAAATTCAACCGGATGGTAAAATTGTTGTTTGCGGAGCATATTCCGTTACGGAGGATAATTCAGACTTCATCGTTGTTCGTTTAAACACTGATGGAACCCCGGATGTCTCTTTTGGCGACGGCGATGGCATCTCCATCATTCCTGTAGCATCGGGTTTGGATTACGCATACGAACTGGAATTGTTGGTGGGTGGCGAAATTCTCCTGGCGGGATCAGCCTCCGAACCCGGTTTCTCTTTCAGCAGCGGAATCGTCATGCGTCTTCTGAGCGATGGAAGCCTTGATACTTCGTTCGGGAGCGGCGGCTTTACATCGCTGCAACTTTCATCTGTGTCGTCGGAGTCATTCACTTGTATGGAGCTGCTGCCTTCAGGTAAAATAGTTGCTGCGGGTTCGTCTTATGTGGATATGGACAACCTATTGCTGGCAGCCTTCAATGAGGATGGTACGCCCGATCTAACCTTTGCAACGAATGGAGTGCACACAGGCGCATCGATGAGCCAGGCATTCGATATGGTGAGCGATGACAGTGTCCTCTATTTGTCGGGGCGCATCTCTTCTACCAGCGGATTTGATATGGTGATTAGCAGCTTCGATACCACGGGTGTAATCAACACGGCGTTTGGAACGGCAGGTTCTGTAGTGGCTAGTTACAATCCGATTGATGTAGCGCTTGGAATCACGCTGCAACCCGATGGAAAGATTGTCTGCGTTGGCACTTCCGGGCAAGGAACTTTTGGTAACCGCGATATGTTGGTATGCAGATATCTGCCTGATGGTGCTATCGATCCGACCTTCGCAGGAGCAGGATATTCTATCATTCCGGCCTCACCGAATTTCGAAGAGGCCAGTGCGGTGACCTTTCAAGCGGATGGTAAAATTGTGCTTGCCGGTTTCGCGTCCTTTACAGACAACGACATGGTGTTCATGCGCCTGAACAATGAAATCGAGTCAGGAATTTCTTTTTCAGAGGAAGAGAATGATATCACGTTATTTCCCGTTCCCTTGGCGGAATCCACGTTGTGGATTAAAACAGCCGAAGGTTTCGGGTCAACGGTTCTTGTTGAATTGTTCGATATGCGAGGAACGTTGGTTGCGCGGCAGACGACGAATAATACAGGTTCGCTGATCGAGTTTCCGATACCTGCATACCTCCCGGCGGCCGCCTATACGCTGGTTGTTCGCGCGGAGGGCGGGGCGATAAGACGAATGGTTGTCAAATGATATTCACCCTTGTGCGTGTTAGGTGAAGTTTCGCTCATCCGCAGCGTGCGTTCACTGGGCGTAATCGGGGTGTTCAATGATAGCGTGCATTCCGGTGTCTGAGCGAAGTCGAAGCCGGTTCACCGGGCTTAGGCGAGGGGAAGGGGGATTACACATGAAACGCGTATCATTCGTCAGCGACACGTGCCGCCCCGCCGGGGCTCCAGACGTGTGTGGTATTTCTTCTTGCTGGTGATAGTTCGCTCCTCGCGGGTGGGCGGTTGCAGGCCATTCGCTGCGCATCAAAATGTGCGGCCTGGTTGTGGGAGCGGCACGTTTCTTTATCAAGCGCAATAAAGGTCAGGGTAGCCTTTGTAGCCTCTTTCCGATTGGTTATTGGCCGTTGTGTTCGGATCTGTTTCTTCAGTTGAGCCTTCGTCGATGCCCGGGAGGACCGTGAAAGGCATGACGTAGTTTGAGTCAACCATAATACCGCTTTTAG
>DHLU01000137.1:4903-6638 GCA_002405435.1 Flavobacteriales bacterium UBA4660 | reverse complement strand
AGGTAAGGTTGAAACAATAGGCGCGTTTCTCAGAAGCATTCGCGGTGTGGCGGATGTAACCCTGCGACCGCTCATTCCGTATAGGTCGGAATACCTTTTCTATGAAACCGCAACTGCTGATTTTGCTCGCCCTGTTGCAGATGGTCCTGCCTGAAGCGCAATCACAATCCACACGCATTCCTATGGACCTGCGCATGGAACCTACGCCCATTGATACCCTGGTCGCCTATACCCTGGAACTTACAGAGTCTGAACTGCCTCATTATTCTGCCATCATCTATAACAGAGACCGCACCATCAAGGCCCGCGGCCGTTATGTGCTGGAAAACAAGAAGTGGCTGGAAGATGGCCATTTTGTGTTTTTTCACGGCAATGGTACCGTGGAGAGTGAGGGGTTTTTCGACCGAGGTATCAAGGTAGGGGAGTGGCGCCGTTTTGATGCCAAGGGTATTGAAAAGGTGCCGCGCTACTATGATCCGGAGGCGGCTGAGCAGTTGCGTGCCCTGCAAAAGCCGGTGACACCGCGCCAGTAGGTCTCTTCCTACTTTTGGCGCGTGAGGTGTAAGGGATTCTGTCTTTTTTTCGAACTAACAGGTATAGCCATGTTGCTTGCGGCCTGCTCAGGTATGAGGAGCGATGAGCGCAATGTTTTTTGCTACAACGAGAGCAGCAACATCTCCACCCTGGATCCTGCGTTTGCGCGCGAGCTTGAAACGATGTGGGCCACCAACCAGTTGTTTGACGGCCTTGTAGAATTGGACAGCGCCTTGAACGTCATTCCCTCCCTGGCCAGAGACTGGACCCTTTCGGAAGATGGGAAGACCTATACGTTTTATCTCCGCAGCGGAGTCTGTTTCCATCCCAGCCCGCTCTTTGCCGATTCTTCTGGCAGGCGGCTTGTGGCGGAAGACTTTGTGTACAGTTTCAACCGCATCCTGGACCCCAAAACGGCTTCTCCGGGTGCATGGATTTTTAACTGTGTGGATACCACCGGCGGGCGGGGATTCACAGCGCCCGACGACAGCACCTTCGTGATCAGGCTCAGCAGACCCTTTTCGCCCTTTCTCGGTATCTTGTCCACCCAGTACGCCAACGTAGTTCCGCATGAAGTGGTCAGCCACTACGGCCCCGACTTCCGCGAACACCCTGTGGGTACAGGGCCCTTTCGCTTTGCCTTTTGGTATGAGCAGGTTGCCCTGGTCTTTCACCGGTTTGACCGCTACTGGCAGCGCGATGCGGATGGGCAGGCACTGCCTTATCTTGATGCGGTTAAAATTGATTTCGCCCGCGACATGACCGTGGAATACCAGGGCCTGCTTCAGGGTCGCTATGATTTCATGAGCGGTATTCACACCGCATTCAAAGATGAGTTACTTGACGCGGGAGGTAGGCTTCGCGATGGATTCACCGACATACGCCTGCAAAAAACGCCTTTTATCAAGACCGATTACCTGGGCTTTATGGTTGACCCCAACCTTGACATCAACCGGGAAAGTCCGCTGCTCGATGTACGCGTCCGTCAGGCGCTGCGCCATGCCATTGACCTCGACCGCATGGTGACCCACCTGCGGAACAATACCGTGTTTGCCGCGCATGGAGGATTTATACCGCCCCTGCTGCACCCTGCGCCGGCCCAACAACGTGATGCCTATGACCCCGAAAAGGCGTTGGCTTTGCTGAAAGAAGCCGGTTACGATGGTAGTCATCCCTTGACTGGCCTTGCCATGTGGACGAG
>DHLU01000137.1:3173-4752 GCA_002405435.1 Flavobacteriales bacterium UBA4660 | reverse complement strand
CCCGATTACGCCGACCTGATGGAGTACATCCAGCACGAGTGGGAAAAAATCGGCGTGCGCTGTGAGGTGCAGGTGGCGCAATCGGCCTCATTCCGTGAGCTGACGGCAAAGGCACAGGTGCAGTTATTCAGAAAATCGTGGCTGGCCGATTATGCCGATGCCGAAAATTTCCTGTCACTTTTTTACACGAAGAATTTTTGCCCCTCAGGACCGAATTACACCCATTTCAGCGATTCCCGTTTCGATACCCTGTATGAGGAGGCGTTTACACAACCTGACCGGTTGCGGAGAAACGCCCTGGTAGCACAGATGGATAGCCTGGTGGATGCCTCCCGGGTGGTGATTCCGCTGTATTACGACCAGGTATCACATTTTGTAAGGAAGGAGATTACAGACTTTCCCACCAATGCGGTAAATATGCTTGACCTTACACGGGTCAGGAAAAATAACCCTTAGCGGCGCAGTACTTTTTCAATGTGGCTGCCCGCACGGGAGCGCACCTCCAGCAGATACACCCCTGACGCTGCCGGCAGGTCGATGCATCCGTTGCGCGAGGCAAAGGGCAGCACCGATATCCGCTGGCCGCCGGATGAGTAAACCGTTACCTGATCTACCACCTCATCTGACCAGAATTGTACCCGTCCGTTTACGTCCGTGAAGCACTGCCAGCCTGGGGCGAGATGACGCGGAACCGAAACCAGGTAGGACGATACTTCCGCAGCGCCAATTTCTACCGGGTCTGCGCCTTCTTCCAGGTAAAGCGATTCAAATAGATCGATTTCCGGCGTGCTGACCGCAAACATTTCCTCATTCCACTTGGGCGGAGCACTCTGGTACATGAGACGCGCCGTCACGGTCACGTCACCATTCCATCCGCTGACAGGAATATTGTAGAAAATATCGTCGGTGCCCGAACCTTCAATGCCACCGATGTGGTTGAAGTCCGGGTCTGTCAGGGCGTCTCCGACTACAGCGGTGGTATCGTAGGCGAAGTGGCCGGTGGAAAATCCGAGAGGAGCGAGCCGGTTGTCTTTCAGGGGCACATAGGCGCGCTCCAGCACGGTGGTGACGTCGCTGTTGACATCGCCCAGCACCAGTTCGTAAATCTGCACCTGGTCTTCTGCCGTGATGCTGCGGTAATGCGGTTCCCAGTCAGGATCCTGGCCGTTTACTTCGTAGTTGGCTTGCAGGCCTCCGGATTGCCACAAAATGTTGCCGCTTCCGTCTGACATGGTCAGTTCGACATAGGCGCGGCGCGCGGGATATCCGCTCGGGAATTTGTGTCCGGCCAGGTTTGTGATGCGCACACGGTAACGCGCGGTATCGCCGTCGACATCAAGTTCGGTCAGTTCGACGGTGGCCGTTTGTGTCTGAAGCAGATCAAGCGTGCGGTCCAGCGAAACCTGAAAATGCTCTTCCGTTGCGGTAAGGCCCAGAAGGTCGATGTTGTTTTTCATCAGGCGCAGCATGAAACTGTTTCCGCCCACCATCCAGTGCTGGCCGAAGGGGGATCTGCCGGGCAGCCACGAATAACCCGACGCGATCACGATTTCTTCGCCATCTGGCAAACGCGGAAAGT
>DHLU01000137.1:0-3029 GCA_002405435.1 Flavobacteriales bacterium UBA4660 | reverse complement strand
TGAGCGGCAAGTCCGTCGTTGAATGCGGAGTTCAGCCATTCGTGGTAGGTGGCCTGCTCTACGAAATCGGTGCCTGTGAATTCGCCATCGAGGTCCACCGATTGGGTGATAAGCGTGTGGCAGGATGCGCACATTTCACTCTGGACCATTTTGTGGGTGCCCAATGGCATATAACCGATAAAGTCGGCCATAGCAGAAGTAAAAATGGGAACTTCCTGTTCTTCGCTGATATAGGGCCCCCAGATGGTATCCGGACTGAAATTCATGTTTCCTGAAAACAATTGGCCGAGGGTTTCATCCGGTCTTTGCTGGTGGCAGGCGCCGCAGCTGACGCCGTCAAGGGCCAACGAATCTATTTCCAGCGAATCCATTGCGTAGTGGCTGTATCCGAGGTAGTGTGCGTTGAACCTGCCGAGCGGGGCATGGCAGGAAGTGCATTTGTCTTCAAGTCCTTCCTGATGGTCTGGGTTCACGGCCACTTCGTGCGACACCTTGGCTCTCCAGAAGGGGTCTTTGGCACTGTTGGCCATCATGGAGCCGCGCCAGGCGTCTGTCGGATTGACATCGACGCCCTCAGAAGTCAGGTTGGCGTTGAGGAGTTGGTCAGGCCCATGGCAGCCTCCGCACTTTCCACTGCCGGTGAACATCGCGTTGCTGCCGAGCGGCAACTGGTTGTTCATCATTTTTTTGAGCATTCCCTTCTCATCTGGCGAATGGTAGGGCTGGGGGCCGGTGACATACAGCGCTGAGGTCAATACCACGAATACGCCTGCCAGGAGGGCGACCATCAAAGACTTGTTTGCCAACAATCGGGTCATAGTTGTATCAGTATATTTCAATATCTTCTATCCGCACATGCTGCAACTGCTCATTGACCAGTCCGGTCAGTTTGCGGCGGTTCATCGTCAGTTCCTGTTTCAACGGTCCGCTTTGGGTTTTAATGACCAGCACACGGTCGCGCACATAGGCCGAGGTGATTTTGCGGGAAATGTATTCACCCACCACCTCGTGAAAACAGCGTACCACTTCCATGTCATCGTATTTTTTTACCATACCTCCAGCCGTTAGCATTTGGCGGATGGCTTCCTTAAGGCTTTGTTGCTGGTAATGGCGCGACGACATGGGGGTTATACAATCTGGGTTTCAGGATTCACTACTCCACTCCGCACAAAAAACGTTCGCGGTACAATGCCCGTCTCCGCAAGCATGGCGGGAATACGGTCGCGGTGCGTATCCGTAATAAACACCTGCCCTATGGTATCACCCTTGAGCAATTCGAGCAGGCGGGCCGTGCGGTTTTCGTCCATTTTATCAAAAACGTCATCCAGCAGCAGCAGCGGCGTCTTCCCCGTGGCTCCTGCTAAAAAACCATGCTGCGCCAGCTTCAGTGCAATCAGAAAGGTCTTTTTCTGGCCCTGGCTTGCGAACTTCTTCAAGGCATAACCATCGAGGGTAAATTCCAGTTCATCGCGGTGGGGACCCGCGGAGGTGCGCTCCAGCATGCAGTCGCGGTCGCGGTTTTCTAAAAGCAGCGCATCCATCGGACGCGCGTCAAGGTCGCTTTTGAATTCGATAGAGGGTTGCTCTCTTCCTTCGCTGACCACGTCATACCAGTGATTGAACACGGGAATAAAACGTTCAATAAATTTTTTCCGCGCCTCGTGGATCCGCATGGCGGGCCCGGTCATCTGCAGGTCCCAGGGTTCGAGCAGTTCCGCTGTCAGTCCGCCCGCCCGGCCCCATGACTTCAGCAGGTTGTTGCGTTGAAGCAGGGCGTGGTTAAAGTGCAGCAGGTCTTGCAGGTAAGGCCTGGAATAGGTGGAAATGATGCTGTCTACCAGTTTGCGTCGCAGCTCACTGGCCCCCAGCACGAGCTCTATATCATCGGGAGCGACCACCACCACCGGAAACTGTCCGAAGTGTTCGGAGAGTTTGTCGTATTCGGTCCTGTTTTTTGCCATGACCTTGCGCTGTCCTTTTCGAACGGCACAGGTAATCTCCTCTTCGACACCGCCGCAGGAAAAATCTCCCCTCAGCATAAAGTAGTCCTCTCCGAAACGGATGTTCATCAGGTCGCCCGCTGAAAAATAACTCCGGGTATTGCCGAGGTAGTGAATGGCGTCGAGCACATTGGTCTTGCCGGCACCGTTGTCTCCAACCAGGCAGTTGACCCTCGGCGCAAAGTCCATTGCACAATCAAAATAGTTTTTAAAACCATTCATTATCAAATGTTTAAGCACTAAATGGTCCATCGTAGCGTAGGCGAAGCCCGTTACACGCAAAGGTAGGACCGGCCATCAGACCTGCGGGTTACCACTGAAAATAAATTTCATTTGATTTTACGCAACCCCATGGTGCTATCCTTAGTCTAGCATATTGGTTAACCTATTGACTATGAAATATTCTACCCCTTACCTGCTGTGGTTCTCGTGTTGCGTCTCATCCCTTATACCCGTCGAGCGTCTTGCAGCCCAACTGGTGTGCAGCAACGATATGACCATTTCCGAATATGTTCAGGAGGTACTGCTCGGTGCGAATGTTGAGGTATTCAACATCACGTACAATGGTGCTTCGGCCGCTGTCATAAGCACCCAGGTGGGTGGTTTTGATTGTGTGGACTGCAATATGGGCATTGAGTCGGGTTTTGCAATGTCTTCCGGCGATGTGCTGGGTATGGCCGGTCCCAATGACAATGAAGGCTACACAGGACCGAGCGCCGGATTGTTCGGGGGTACAGATCCTGATCTCCTCGATCTGGTAATGGCGGCAGGCGGTTCAACGGTGAATGATTGGGTGATCATTGAATTCGACTTTGTTCCGCTTGGCGACACCATTCAGTTTCAGTACGTGTGGGGTTCGGAAGAATATGACTTCTATGCCAACTCTTCTTTCAACGACGTTTTCGGATTTTTCCTCAGTGGCCCGGGTATCAGCGGACCTTATGAAAATGACGCGGAAAACATAGCCCTAATTCCCGGCACAGACATCAGCGTGGGCATCAACACACTCAACAACGGCAGCGGAAATAC
>DHLU01000147.1:13086-13496 GCA_002405435.1 Flavobacteriales bacterium UBA4660 | reverse complement strand
CCTTACCTGATGGTCGATAAGATCATTGAGATGGACAAGGAGAGCATCGTCGGGGTAAAAAATGTGACCATGAATGAACCCTGTTTTCAGGGTCACTTTCCCGGGAATCCGGTATTTCCCGGGGTGCTGCAGATAGAAGCGATGGCGCAGGTCGGAGGTATTTTCGCCCTCTCGCAGGTGCCTGACCCCGAGCACTACAGTACTTACTTCATGAAAATCGATGGGGTGAAATTCAAGCAGAAGATTCTTCCCGGCGATACCATCATCTTCCGGCTCAGGCTGGAGTCGCCCATAAGGCGTGGACTGGTCAACATGCGCGGGGTGGCGTATGTCAACGGCAAGGAGGCCTGTGAGGCCATCATGCTGGCTCAGGTCGTGCGCGACAGGGCGCCCAAGGAAACTTCGCAAAA
>DHLU01000147.1:9474-12999 GCA_002405435.1 Flavobacteriales bacterium UBA4660 | reverse complement strand
CGACAGGGCACCCAAGGAAACTTAGCAAATGGAAAACGCATGAGCTCAATCCGACAGATTGATCCGGCCGCACGGATAGCCGAAAAGGTCGACATCGGTCCTTTTACCACCATTGCCGGCGACGTGGAAATCGGCGAAGGCACTTGGATAGGTCCTAATGTCACCATCATGGACGGTGCCCGCATCGGCAGCAACTGCCGCATTTTTCCCGGAGCCGTTATCAGTGCCATACCGCAGGACCTCAAATTTGAAGGGGAGAAGACCACGGTCGAAATCGGCGACTTCACGACCATCCGCGAATGCTGCACCCTTAACAGGGGTACGCGCGACCGCATGACTACGCGTGTGGGAAGCAACTGTCTCCTGATGGCCTACGTTCACCTGGCCCACGACGTGCTGGTCGGCGACAACTGCATCATTGCCAACAGCGCCAATATTGCCGGTCATGTGGTCATCGAAGACTGGGTAGTGGTGGAAGGGGTGGTGGCCATGCAACAATTTATCCGCATCGGACAGCATGCCTTTGTCGCAGGCGGTTCGCTGGTAAGAAAAAATGTGCCTCCCTATGTTAAGGCGGCCCGTGAGCCGCTCAGCTATGCGGGCGTCAATACGGTTGGACTGCGCCGCCGGGGCTTTGCCAATGAAACGATTGCCCATATTGAAGACGTATACCGCATGATCTACGTGCACAACAGCAACATGAGCCGTGCGCTGCATGCGGCCGAACTCGAGCTTCCCAACACAACGGAGAAGGAAATCATCCTTGACTTTATCCGCATGAGCGACAAGGGTATTATCCGTGGTCCGCTGGGCATAGACTAACAGGCTGCCGGTTGAACATCACCCTGCGACATATCGGAAAACGCTTCAAGCGTGAATGGGTGTTTGCCGGAATCAACGAGAAAATCGAAGGCCCCGTTCACCTGGGCATACTCGGGGGCAACGGTTCGGGAAAATCTACCCTGCTGCAGTTGATTTCAGGCTATGCAGGGCCCACCGAAGGAGAAGTGAGCTGGCGGTTGGGTGCTGATACCCTTGAGCGTGAATCCATATTCAGGCATGTGGGCATCTGCGCACCATACATGCAGGTGTACGAGGATTTTTCCCTTTCAGAAAACCTTGAATTTTTTCTCCGTTTTCGTCAGCTCACTGACGGGATGGACGCGGAGGCTTTTGCCGAACGGGTGGGGTTGGAAAAGCAGCGCAATAAACCGCTGCGCAATTTTTCCAGCGGGATGCGCCAGCGGGTGAAACTCGGTCTCGCGCTGTTCGCGGATGTTCCGCTGGTATTGCTTGATGAGCCTGTTTCACACCTCGACAAGCAGGGTGTCAGCTGGTTCAGAGAACTGATGCGCAGCGACAGAAACCGGATCATCTGTGTCGCGTCAAACAGCCATGCCGATGAGATAGCGAGCTGCACACAGTTTATTGATGTAACGGCCTTTAAGCCTGGTGTCCGGGCCTGAGCAGGTCATTAACTGACTTTACCGGGTGAAAGGTGCTCACCGGGATTTCCACAAAGACCGTATTCCACAGGGCCATACTTCCGTTCCATAATCCGGGCAATTCGAAGGCCCTGATGACGCGGCCGTCCTGAAACTTTTCGGAAATGAAACTCGCTCCGTGGTCAACGAAGTTTTCCAGCCGGTAGTTTTGCCCTTCGCGGTTTCTGATGCTGCAGGCTATATCCACCGGGTTGAAATGGGTAGCTGAAGAAAGGATGCGGGCCTGCGAAGGATCGTGGGTGTCTACCTGAGATTTCTCTATAATTTGTTTGGAGATTACCCCGTCGGGCTGCTGCACCCAGAATGGACCTCCTCCGGGTTCTCCCTCATTGCGCACCATGCCGCATACACGTATCGGACGGTCGAGCCGCAGCCGCACATATTGGCGCAATTTGTCTTCAGACATACCCTGCGGTACGCCCGGCTGAAACCAGACCTGAATGAACTCAATGGCTTGTTCCATCGCGCTTTCCTCCCCCCGGTCAAGCGCATCCAGCAGCGCAAACACTGCAGTCCGGAGCTCCAGCAGCAGCCCACCGGCAACCTTGCGGTAAAACAGGGTATCCGACCGGTGGGTGCCGGTGGACACATTGTCGATGTTGTGGATAAAAATGATGTCGGCTTCCAGGGCTTGCAGGTTACCCAGCAAGGCACCGTGCCCCGCCGGCCTGATAAGCAACCTGCCGGATTCGTCGCGCGCGGGCTGGTTGTTTTTGTCGAGCGCAATGACATCGGTCCCCGGGTCTTGCTGCGAGAAACTCACTGCAATATCATCGTAGGCATAGGTAGATACCTTGTCGCTCACAAAGGCCCTGACCATTGAAAGGTGTTGGGGTGATACGGTGAAGTGGAGGTTAAATTTTCCGTCTCGGTCTTTGCCGTATTCAAGAAATTCAGCAATGTGCTCTTCAAAGGCCGTGCGCATCGTATTTCCATAACGGTGGAAGATGACCAGTCCCTTGGGATATTGCGCGTAGCCCAGTCCGTCTTCCTGCAGGATGGCCCTGAAGATGGTGCCCCAGTCATTTTGCCGTACCAGCTGCCAAAGGTCTTTACCCGCGCGGGCAAAGTGACTTTCAAGCGCCGGTGTGAAAGGAAACTGGTCAAAATGCAGAATAAATTCTTCGGCGGCATCGCTCAGCGCCTCGGGGTGGTATCCGAAGAGGTGCCTGAACATACGAGTGGCGGCGCCGGAGGCAGGGACAAAACGCAGCGCGCTGGCGCGCCTGATTTCCTCTTCATAATGGCGAAGCAGCCGGTTGCATTCAGCCGGCTGGAGCACCAAAATGCCGTCACCTGCGATACAGGCCCGCTCCAGTTTGACAGGCCGGATGCCCTTGAGCAAGGCGTGTGTTTGGGCCACGAACCTTTCGGTGGTAATGCCATGGGCATGCAGCTGCGCGATATCTGCCTGGGATAAATTCACGACCGCAAAAATCGACACAATGGGCTTTTCTAACCAACGGCCTGAATGCAAAGGAAAAAAAGCCGCCCCCTGCGGTACAAGTACCAACAGTGAGGCGGCCTCCACCCTATAACGTTGAGATGCGCAGTTAACTGCGCTCCAGTACCATTTTAAGTTGCACGTAAACGAGGTCGCAATGAGCCCGTACCCGTCCTACCAGCGTGGGCAGGCGGTCGAGGTTGCGCAGGTGCTTGCTGTCGTGTTCTATTTGCAGAATGTCGGTTTCCATGTCGCGGATCCCCAGCATAGAAACACTGGATTTGGCCTTATGGGCCAGCGGATGAAGGGAGATCAGGTCGTTTTTCTGAACGCACTCCTCCATCTCTTTGACGTACATGGGAACTTGCTGCAGAAACAGACTGATGATGTTGTTCACCATCTCGTTGTTTCCTTGGAATACCTGGTTGAGATACGACAAGTCGTATCGCAGGCCATTGGCTACGGATTGCATAAGCTAAAAGTCAGGTTGGTTAAAACCTTATTCGCAAACCTTCCTGCGCAGGTTTCATTTTTTTGAAAATTTCTTTTGCTATTATCTTCGACCCATCATTTTCA
>DHLU01000147.1:3302-9336 GCA_002405435.1 Flavobacteriales bacterium UBA4660 | reverse complement strand
ATGAAAAAGATTTTGGTCACTGGCGGGGCCGGATTTATTGGTTCGCATACGGTTATTGAACTGGTCGGACGTGGTTTTATTCCGGTTATAGCAGACAATTTCAGCAACAGTGACCGGCGGGTCACCGATGGGTTGACTTCCATCCTGGGCCATCGCCCTGAGACCGTCATGATTGACTGCACAGATAGCGGGGCCATGGAGCGGTTGTTTGCCGACCACGGGTTTCATGCGGTAATCCACTTTGCGGCCTTCAAGGCCGTGGGGGAATCGGTGACTGATCCGCTGCGTTATTACCGCAACAACCTGCTGACTACGCAGGTGGTACTGGAGTGTATGCGCACCTATGGGGTGAGGCACCTTGTATTCTCCTCATCATGTACGGTATACGGACAGCCTGATTCCTTGCCGGTAACAGAACAAAGCCCACTAAAACCCCCTGTCTCACCCTATGGCTATACCAAGCAGGTGTGTGAGCATATGGTTTGTGATTTTGTATCAGCAGAGCCGGGATTCAGCGCCGGATTGTTGCGTTATTTTAATCCGGTGGGCGCCCATCCTTCCGGTCTGAATGGAGAGCTCCCCTACGGTGTGCCGAGCAACCTGGTGCCCTTTATCACCCAGACAGCCGCCGGCCTTCGGCCCGCGCTTACCATATTCGGCAGCGATTATGCCACCCCTGATGGAACCTGCATACGCGATTACATCCACGTCACAGACCTCGCGGGTGCCCACGTAAGGGCGCTTGACTGGCTGGAAGCAAATCCGGGAAAATGCGAAGCTTTTAACCTGGGGCAGGGCAGGGGCCATTCCGTCAAGGAGGTAATCGATACCTTCGAGCGTGTAACAGGTCAGCACGTGCCCGTCGTCATGGGACCGAGGCGCGCAGGAGATGTGGAGCAAATCTGGGCCGAGGTAACGAAGGCAAACCGCGCGCTGAACTGGCATACGGAATTGGGACTGGAAGTGGCGCTGGCAGATGCCTGGCGCTGGCAGCAATACGTCAATACACTCCCGGCACCGTGAGTTGGGCGGCAGCATTCACCGCGACCCCGAGGGCGAAGCCCGCAAGCACCTGCTGGGTGGTGTGCACACCGAGTTTTACGCGGGCATAACCCACCAGTCCGGCTATCAGGGTGGCCGCGACCAGTTGAAATACCAGGTCAGATTCGACCCGCAGTCCAAGGGCCAGCAGCGTCCCGAACCAGCCTCCCTGGGCCATCATATGAACCGAAATCTTCCAAAAACGGTTGATTACCATACCCAGCATCAGCATGGCCAGCATGCCAATTAACATCGCGAAAACCGGCCGGGGCAGCCCTGGTGCCCTCCACCACAATACCACCAGCATCAGGGTATAATAAAAGATGACAATCGTGAAGGGTATGGTCCGTTGCTTCCGTTCGGTCAATTCGAGGTTTCCCAGCATTCCGTTCCTAAACATGATGAGAATGCTCGCGGCCGGAGCCACGATAGACAGCAAGAGCAGCAGCATGATGAGGTCGTGGCCATAAGGGCTAATCAATATGGTCTGGTCGAAGCGGTATACCGTGAGATAGGTGACCAGCGGCATCCACAGGGGGTGAAAGACAAAAGAGAGGATGCGGGCCTGTTGCATACGCTTTCAGAGTTCCTTGCGCAGCCTGGCGACAGGAATTTGCAGTTGTTCCCTGTACTTGGCTACCGTGCGGCGGGCAATGTTATAGCCCTTTTCGCGCAGGAGTTTGGCAAGCCTGTCGTCTGTCAGTGGCTTGCGCTTGTGCTCATTTTCTATGGCGTCTTTCAGAATTTGCTTAACCTCGCGGGAGCTCACTTCGTCTCCTTCATCTGTCGAGAGGCTTTCGGCAAAAAAGTACTTGAGCAGGTAAGTGCGGTAGGGCGTCTGGATGTATTTGCTGTTAGCCATCCGGCTGATGGTGGAGATGTCCATACCTACGATTTCAGCGATGTCCTTCAAAATCATAGGGCGCAACTTTGTTTCGTCTCCAGTCAGGAAAAATTCACGCTGGTACGACACGATGGCATTGATACAAATCATCAGCGTGTCGTTGCGTTGCCTGATGGCGTCAATAAACCAGCGTGCGCCGTCGACCTTTTGTTTGATGAACAGCGCCGCCTCTTTCTCCTTTCCATCGCGGGGCTTGGCATTGGCATAGTGCTGCATCATTTCCCGGTATTCGCGCGAGATGCGGAGGTCAGGTGCATTGCGCCCGTTGAGCGCCACTTTCAGTTCGTCGTTTTCGACGGCAAGAATAAAGTCGGGGGTGATGTGCTGAACAGACCGGTTTACTTCCATTGCACTATTGCCCGGCTTGGGATTGAGGTGCAGGATGTAGTCAATGGCAGGCTTGACCTCTTCCAGGTCGAGCGAGAGTCTTCGCGCGATTTTTTCGTAGTGTTTTTTGGTGAATTCTTCGAAAAAATCCCTGATGATTACCTCGGCCATCTGGGTTTCTTCGTCTTTTTCTTCATGCTTTCGTATCTGAATCAGCAGGCACTCCCGCAAGTCTCTTGCGCCCACGCCCGGAGGATCCAGGTCCTGAATGCGCACCAGCACCTGCTCCAGTTCCTCCGGGGTGCAGGCTATGTTTTGAGAAAAAGCCAGGTCATTGACAATGGCGGGTAATTCGCGGCGGAGGTATCCGCTTTCATCAAGGTTGCCGATGAGGTATTCGGCAAGGGTGCGTTCCTTCTCACTGAGATCAAGCAGGCTAAGCTGCCCAAAAAGCATATCCTGAAAAGTGCGGCCTGCACCGAGCGGGGCCTCCCGGTCGTCGTCATCGGCCGAAAAATTGTTGGCGTAGAGTTTATAGTCTGGAATCTGGTCATCATCGAGGTAATCGGTAAAATCGAAATCCTCGTTTTCGTTTTTGGTTTCCTCAGCATCCTGTGCCTCATGCTCATCCATGGTTTTGGAATCCTCCTCCTCTTCTTCACGACCTTCTTCCAGGGCCGGGTTTGATTCCATTTCTTCCTTGATTCGCTGGTCAAGTTCCATGGTAGGAATCTGAAGCATCTTCATCAACTGAATCTGCTGCGGCGAGAGTTTGGCCTGAAGTTTTTGTTGTAGGGTCTGCTTGAGCATCGTGGCATGCCGGCTATTGTTTCCGGTGGCCAAAGATAACGTGCAAAGGTGAAACCCCCGCCGCATGGCCGGAAGGGCACCGCTGGTCATCCGAAGCCTTGCTTCTGCGCAACGGGTTGTGTGACGGCGTTGGCGTGCTTCAATGATGCATATTTGTATATAAACCGTACATGGTGTTTAGGTCATTTTCAGATTCGGTTTGTCAAAACTGCGGGCCGCATGAGCGTGAGCCGGTTTTTTGTATATTACCCTGGGCCGATGCTCCCTTGGCCGGTCGGCATGTCGACCCCGGATTGCCTCAGGTCTTTGCTGCGCAGGCATGGGGCTTACGTGTCTATGTGTGGCTAAAAGCCTTGATACAACTGGGTTTTTGTCAAATAAGGTCAGCGATGAGCCCGTTTTGCCTCGCGGTCAGGGGCATTGGTGATTGTATGTGGAAATTGCGTGGATTAGTTCGGTGGGTTAGCCCTTTGGATTGCCTACCTTGCCCCCGTCTATTTATAATAACTCTACTATTTTCAATGGAAACTGGAACAGTGAAATTTTTTAATCATGTCAAAGGCTTCGGTTTTGTCACAGCATCAGATGGCAAAGAGTATTTTGTACATAAATCAAGCGTTCAAGGCACGATTCGCGACGGCGATGGGGTGTCCTTCGAAGTGGGAGATAGCCCGAAGGGTCCTATGGCCCTTAATGTGAAAAAGAGCTGATCTCACGCAGGGGGGGGGCATGCGGGCAACTGGAAAGTCGCCCGTGGGGTTTCTCTGCGCCATGACAATCCTGTTTTTCGGCCTTTTCCCTTAAGGCGCCGGGATTAAAACTCTGCGCTCAGTGGCGTACGGGGAAACGGAATGACATCCCGGATATTTCCCATACCCGTCACCAGCATAATCAGCCGCTCAAACCCCAGCCCGAATCCCGCATGCACACAGGTGCCGAATTTGCGGGTCTCCAGGTACCACCAGATATGTTCTTGCGGAATATTGAACTGCGCGCATTTGCTGAGCAGCACATCGAGCCGTTCTTCCCGCTGTGAACCGCCGATGATTTCACCGATACCAGGCACGAGTATGTCCATGGCCGCCACGGTTTTTCTTCCCTGCGTATCCGGGTCATTCATCCGCATGTAGAAGGCCTTGATGGCTGCCGGATAACCCGTGATGATGACCGGACGCTGAAAGTGTTTTTCCGTCAGGTACCGTTCGTGCTCGCTTTGCATGTCAATCCCCCATTCGACCGGGTATTTGAATTTTTTCTTTTTATAGTGGTTCGATTGCAGGAGCAGTTCGATGGCTTCGGTGTAGGTAATGCGCTCAAACGCATGGCCGGCAATCAGTTCAAGCCTTGCGATGAGCGGCATTGCCTGGCGCTCATCAACAGGTTTTTGCTTGTCTTCATTGGCCTCTCGCTCCTGCAGAAACTCCAGGTCTTCACGCGCATGTTCAAGGGCATACTGTATGCAATATTTAAGGCAGGCCTCGCCCAGGTCCATGTTGTCGTTGATGTCGTTGAAGGCCACTTCGGGCTCGATCATCCAGAACTCAGCAAGGTGACGGCTCGTGTTGCTGTTTTCCGCACGGAAGGTGGGGCCGAAGGTGTACACTTTTCCCAACGCCAGCGCGGCCAGTTCAGCCTCTAGTTGTCCGCTTAGACTGAGGTTAGTTGATTTTCCAAAGAAGTCGAGCGAAGGATCGAACACCCCGGTTTTTGCAACCTGGGCAAGGTCAAGGCTGGTTACCCTGAACATTTCACCTGCCCCCTCAGCATCGCTTCCGGTGATAATCGGCGCATGCAGGTAAAAGAATCCGCGGTCATTGAAAAATTTGTGAATGGCATAAGACAGGTGATGACGAAGACGGAAGACAGCACCGAAGGTGTTGGTGCGGAAGCGCAGGTGGGCTTTTTCGCGGAGAAACTCCAAGGAATGCCGTTTCATCTGAATGGGGTACTCCTGTGGATCGCAGTCGCCGAGTATCTCCAGCTGTTCACACACCAGTTCAACTGCCTGTCCCTTGCCCAGGCTTTTGCCCAGTACTCCGGCAGCACTGACCGAAGTGCCGGTCTGAATGCGTTTCAGTGTTTCTTCGCCATGGTCTTCTTTTTTGATCACCACTTGCAGGGCATGGATGCAACTGCCGTCAGAGACAGTGATAAACTGGTCGTTGCGGAAGGTGCGCACCCATCCCCGCACGGTAATAGCCGTACCGACAGGCTGATCGCGTAAAATTTCTCGAATAGTAGTGTGTTGGGCCATAGTAAAGTTATAAAGGGAAGGCAAAATTACGCCCGCAACGGGCTGGTTCTATTGCTTACGTTTGCGCATCAATTCCGCACCTATGTTTATTATTTCCGAAATTTTTCCCCAGCACGGCGGCAGCCTCGAAATCGCTGAGCAAATGATCCTCCAGAGCAAACTCGCCGGAGCCGACGCTATCAAGGTCCAGCTCTACACCGCCACGCAGTTTGGAGCCGAACGGGCCTACCTGGAACTTTCAAAGCCCAACCTGAAGCGCCTCAGCGATTATGCGCAACAGCTGCACATTCCGCTTTTTGCTACCCCTTTTACAGAAGAACGGCTGGACTGGTGCCTGGAACTTGATTTACCCTACCTGAAAGTAGCCGCCCGAATGCACAGGGAGTCCCCTGACCTGGTGCGCAAAATCATGGCATGCAGGAAGCCCACCTTTGTTTCCATCCCCAGCGACCAGGATCCCGGTGAGGTAGAGAAGTTTGCCCATGCCATCTATCTGTACTGTGTCATGAAATATCCAACCCGTGTCGATGAGTTTCAGAGGCCCGACTTCAGGAACTCCTGCTTTCATGGCATCAGCGACCACACGCTGGGCAACGCGGGTGCACTCTATGCATCGGCACATGGTGCACGTTACCTGGAAAAACATTTCACCCTCCGCAAGTCTTTCCAGTTTGAAACGGAAAAGGCGCACCTGGGGA
>DHLU01000147.1:2238-3162 GCA_002405435.1 Flavobacteriales bacterium UBA4660 | reverse complement strand
AAAGGCGCACCTGGGGAGCATGGACATGAACGACCTGATGGAAATCAAACAAACCGCCTTTGAGTTTGAACGCATTCGCAAGGCACTGGGTATTGACCAATAACGGCACGCAATTTTCAGCATGCGAGCAGCACTCCGGTCAGTAATTTCCATGATCCGGAAGATTCTCCGGTCTCAACCGGGCAGCGATTACGCACTCGCCCGAGAATGCCTGTTGCACCACATGAGTTACCAGTTGCCGGCATCGGCCTCTCGCGACCGGTGGGTCGGATTTCGGGAGATAGCGAGGACCACGCGGCGCATATTCGGCAGCCACAAGGCGGTCATCCGCTACGGAGACCATCCCTCGGCCATATTGGGCGGATTTATGCATACCCACGAGCTGATTACCAAGTACATTGAGCGCGAGGCCGGTCATCCCATAGGCGTCTATATCGCCAAGGCGGAATGGCCGGAGGCCGAACCCGGAGGCCGCACCGGATTCTGGCTGCGTTGGATACTGTTCGCATGGCCGCTGGCCTTTCGGTGTATCTGGTCGCAACGCCGTTCCAACCTGGCGCTTCTCATCAGGGAGTGCGCAGATACCGCTATGTTCATGCACCGCCTGCACAGGGAAAAGATCTGCGAGCTCTTTGACTTCCTGCCCTACGAAATCGACAGCAACCTCATCGCCCTGTGCTGCCGTGCATCGGGTATCCGCGTCACTAAAATTCCGAGCAGCGGCCCCCTGGCTACACACAACAAGGTGATGATAGCCGATGCGGTGGTGTTTACCACACCCTACCAGCGCGAAGAGTATGAGCAGTTTCAGGATACCATCAGAACCACGCAAATTCTCAAATGGGGACCCGAAAAGGCCTATACCTACATCGGCCACTATCAGCACAGGAAGCGTGAAACACCGGCGAGATCACTAGCCTTCTA
>DHLU01000147.1:0-2083 GCA_002405435.1 Flavobacteriales bacterium UBA4660 | reverse complement strand
CACACCGGCGAGATCACTGGCCTTCTATTCACACGGCAGTTGGATCAGACAAGCCATGGACCACGCCTCAGACGGCCTCTAAATAGCCGCCGCTGAAAAGCGGTTGCTGGCAGACCTGCGCACATTTATGCTGCGGCACCCGGACTGCGCGCTGCTCATTTGCGTCCATCCGCGCGAACGGGTCGCTGCCCGCTGGCAGGAAACCCTCAGCTACTATGCACGGCAACTTGAAGGTGTGCCCTATGCCTTTAGCGCGGAAGGAGTGCCCACAGCACTCACTTTCGATAAGGCCGATATTGCCCTTGCGGCTTTTTCCACCATCAATTATGAACGCCTGTTCTGCGGATTCAAAACGCTCATCGGGAATTATGACATTCCGGAATTTCCGATGAAAGGCAGTTCGCTCGAGCCGATTTGTTTCGACAACTATCAAAAGATGGAACGGTTGATCCTGCAAGCCCGGACCATGTCGCACGAGGAATTTTTTACCGCATTCAAACTCGAAGGCTATCGCTACGACCAATTTCCCGGATACGCAGGTGCACGGTCCTGAGTCTCCGACTATTTTGCACTCCCGTTTCGCACCAATGACCACACCATGTGTTTCTGTTGTAATTCCTTGTCACAATGTGGGCAACTGGGTGAGGTCTGCCGTGCAGTCAACCGCATCACAGGGCGCTCTGGTGAAAGAAATTATTGTGGTAGATAATAATTCATCAGACAATACGAGGGCTGTGCTCGACGACCTGTCGCGCGAATACCCCCTACAAGTCACCGAAGAAAAAGTACCCGGCGCCTGCGCCGCACGCAACAAGGGCCTGTCAATGGCCCAAGGCGACTGGATTCAGTTTCTCGACGCCGATGACATCCTGCTGCCCGGAAAGATCGCTGCCCAGTGGCAGCGCGGCCAGTCCGGATGCAACATCGCCGGAGCGTTTGAGCGGGTGAGTGCCACTGGAATTCGCACCGTAGTGCGTCCGCTGGAGGATGTATGGAAGGGGCTGTTCAGCACAAGGCTTGGCATCACCTCATCACTGTTGCTGCGCACGGCTGATGTGCGGTCAGCAGGCGGCTGGGATATTTCACTGAAAAGCAGTCAGGAGTACGACCTGATGTTCAGAATGCTCAGCCAGGGCGCCCGCTTCATGCCCGATGGTGAGGTGCTCACGCATATCAGAGAGCGGAGCGGCCAGATCTCAGCGGGCCATCCGGAGGCCAGATGGCAGCGTTACCTCAACCTGCGCTTAGCTATTATGCAGTACCTGGCGGAGCACCGTGCCGATTATTACCGCCTGCATGAGGGTTGGTACAGGCAGGCACTCTTTGACCTTGTGCGCACGGTATATCCGCACGCGCCCGCTGTGGCGGTAAATGTTGCCAGACAGCACCTTGGCCCGTCTTTCAGGCCCGTGGCGAGCGAGGTCACGGGCAAATTATACCTTGCCCTGCATGCAGTAGCAGGCTTTCCTGCGGCAGACCGCATCATACAACGGCTGAGAAGAAAATGAAGATTCTCTATTTCAGCGGTCACCCCAACATCAACCTGGCTTCTCCCAGCGGCCCCGGCACGCACATGCGCGAGGTCATTGCAGCTTTCGAGGCGCAGGGTCATACGGTTGTCAAGATGATTATGGGCGGACTCACGCTTGAACGGCAGGATGAAATCATCTACAAGAATCCGGCATACAAGCGGCTGCTTAAATACCTGCTTCCAGGCACGGTGTGGCAATCGGTTAAGGACATTGGCCTGCTCTGGCATGACCGGCGAGTCCGCACCAAACTGGCTGCGCTGGTTGCACGCGAGAAACCTGACCTGGTGTATGAGCGCGCATCCTACTTGTTGACGGCAGGTGCACGGGTCGCCACGTTATACGACATTCCGCATATCATTGAGTTGAATGCCCCCTACCCGGAAGAAAAGGTCATTCTCGAGGGCCGGTCATGGCTCATCGGCCGGGCGCACCGCGCCGAACATTTTCAGGTAGCCTGTGCTGATGTGGTAGTCGTTGTCAGCCCCGCCCTGCAGACCTACCTGGCCAAAAAATACCCGCGCAGTGCAGACCGGATTATCGTTACACCTAAT
>DHLU01000185.1:15603-16017 GCA_002405435.1 Flavobacteriales bacterium UBA4660 | reverse complement strand
GTTGCCGCTTGCATCAGTCACCACGAAAGTATTCGTTGTTGTTCCCACAGGGAATGCGCTGCCACTTGCCAAACCTGCCGCTTGGGTAACGATTTGACCCGGGCAGTTGTCAGAAGAGGTCACGCTGTATGTTACGATGGCTGAGCACTGGCCCGCATCTGCGACAGTAGTGATGCTCGCAGGACAAGTAATCTCAGGCGCTATTGCATCTTCTACGGTCACCGAAGCATCGCAAGTTGATGAATTGCCATTGACATCTGTAACCGTCAAGGTCACCGTGTTGGGTCCTACATCTGAACAGTCAAAGCTGTTCGGAGATACGGTCACGCTGGCAATACCGCAGGCATCTGTAGAGCTGTTGTTGATCTGAGCGGCGGTGATGGTTGCCACACCCGCAGCGCTGAGCTGAACGGT
>DHLU01000185.1:1124-15276 GCA_002405435.1 Flavobacteriales bacterium UBA4660 | reverse complement strand
GTCAATCTGGGCCGCAGTAATGGTTGCCACACCTGCAGCGTTGAGCAGAACGGTGATGTCCTTGCAGTTAGCTAACGGCGCTACGCTGTCTACCACTGTTACCGTTGCCGTGCAGGTCGCACTGTTACCACTGGCATCAGTAACCGTCAGCGTTACCGTATTGGGTCCTACGTTGGCGCAGGTAAAGCTGGTCTGCGAAGCAGAGAAGCTCAAACCACCGCAGGCATCTGTTGAGCCATTATTGAGGTCACTTGCAGCTATAGTCGCGTTGCCCGATGCGTTGAGCTGAACGATGATGTCTTTGCACTTGGCAACAGGCGCAGTGCTGTCAACCACAGTTACTTCAGCTACACAACTGGCCTGGTTGCCGTTAACATCTGTTACTGTAAGCGTAACATCAACAACACCTACATCAGCGCAGGTGAAATTGGAAACATCGATTTCTATGTCAAGAACCCCGCAGGCATCCGTTGAACCGCCATCCACCTGAGTGGCCGTGATACTGGCAGTACCCGATGCATTGAGCACAACAGTGATATCCTGACAAATTACTTCAGGATCAGTGTCATCCACCACTGTAACCGCTGCGGAGCACGTGGACGAGTTTCCATTGGAGTCAGTCACGGTCAGCACCACATCATTGTCTTGATTCATGCTGTGGCTGCCCAGATTGGCAGAGGTATTTACACCGAAAATATTCCATTGTGCGGCAAGCGTTGGGAAACCGGTGACCGGATCTACGGTCACCCCGCTTTTCACGGTTGGTTTGCGCACCAGAGTGCGGTCAACCGTCTGGTATCCAGGCGCTGACCAACCAGTGATAACACCGGGGTCTTCACCAATGTTACCCAAAAGGTCAACGCGATTGGCTGTGCTTATTTTATAAAGTTCAATAGCATCATTTCCGTTAAACACGAGTGCGCCGTTGGTAGCATCCGCCTGCACAAGAATACCGGCGATAGCCAGCGGGTGGGCAAGCACGAAGACATCGTTATTTGCCAATGTGCCACTCAATGGAATGGTGACCGAGGGCGCTGCGGCTCCGTCGTAATAGAACCTCAGGCTATAATTGCTCAGGTTCACATTCGCACCCGTGCGGTTAAATATTTCAACTGCTTTGTTGTTGCTCGTTCCTTCAATATATTCTGAAATAAAGAGATCTGTAGCGCTATCGCCCAATACATCCTCGCAGTCAAAAGTATTCGGAGATACCGAGAAGGTAATGTCACAATCATCGGTGGATCCGCCATCGACCATCGCCCCTGTGATAACAGCCTCTCCATCTTCATCGAGGCTAACCGTAATATTCTGGCAAACTGCCACCGGAGGTACATTGTCTGAGGCTGTGATTACCAGTGGGCCAACTTCATCAGAGCAACCGTTGGCGTCAATGATGGTATATGAATACGAACCCTCTCCTACCGGGAAAGTGCCCGTATTGGTATAGGGGGCGACACCACCGACAGCAGACACAGTGATGGTTGTAGTATTTTCAGGACAAACCAGCGGTGCATTTTGCACTAAGCTGGCCATCACTACCTCAGGAGCCGTAATGGTCACGCTGCCCAAGGATACTACGCAGTTGTTGGCCTCCTTCACATTAATGGCGTAGGTGCCTCCAGCGAGTCCGCTGAACACGTTGTCGCTTTGGTATGCGCCACCGTTGATACTGTATTGCAATGCACCGGTACCACCAGAAGCAGTAACCGTGATCGCTCCGTCAGAGGCTCCATTGCAGGAGATCTGCGAACCGTTGTAGTTCGATGTCACCGCACCGCTGCCCGCAATCTGCGTGGGCTGGGTGATGGTGAAGCTGGCTGTCGCCGTCAGACCACACTGGTCTGTTACCGTCACGCTGTAG
Organism: Flavobacteriales bacterium UBA4660; assembly: GCA_002405435.1. Classification (GTDB taxonomy): domain Bacteria; phylum Bacteroidota; class Bacteroidia; order Flavobacteriales_D; family Sanyastnellaceae; genus UBA4660. The sequence goes on along the minus strand of DHLU01000185.1, from coordinate 13,415 downwards.
GTGCCCGCTGCAATACCTGAAAGGTCTTCAGTACTGGCACCGTTGCTCCATGCATAGATGTAAGGCGCTGCACCGCCGTTGGCTGTGAGATCGATCGAACCGTTGCTGTCGCCGAAGCATGAGGTAATGTTGACCTCGGTACCCGAGGCCGAAACCGCCGTTCCGCCGTTGCAGGTTCCTGAAGGCTGGAAGCCTACGGCCACATTGCCATCCGTGCCGTTGCTGAGCCATGGGATGGTGGTGGCCGTGCCGACGAGGTCGCCGCTAACCGGACCACACTGCTGGCCCCACCAGTTGCACGTGGCAACAATGGCTCCACCGGTGGCTGAGCTGTTTAGGACTACTCCGTTTACATTGTTAAAATCATTATTGGTGATGGAAACGGATGAACCGTAGTTAACTGCGCCATTCAGGGTAATAGCCCTGCCGGGTATGCTAAAGCTGTTGTTCTGAATGGTAATTCCACCGCCGCCGGTCGTTGGACTTGGTCCGAAGACGGCGATCAACTCGCGTGCACTGCCTCCATTGCCAGCGTCATCAGCACTTGAGAACTCATTGTTGGACACAACCACTGAAGGGGTCGGATGATAGATAAGCAGGTTACGATGGCCCTTCATACTTGCAAACTTGTTGCCCGTAATATTGAAATTCTGTGACCACTTCTGCATGGTTATCCCTGCAAAGCCCTTACCAGTACCTAAAGCTGTAAAGCTATTGTGGCTGATGCTGCCTGAGATGAAGTCACTACCGCTGCTATTTGAACTTCCTGTCTGTCCCAGCCAGATATATCGCTTGGCATAGGTGTCATTACTGGAAATCTCCAGGATGTTGTTGAGAATGTTACTGACTGTACCATTGCCAACGGCGAAGATGATACTTCCGTTCACATCGTTGCTGTAATCAGCACCCACCAGCTTGAAACCATCGATAGTGTAGCTGGTAACGTTTGATGCAAAGGAGAACAACGAGGAGTTCGTTGCTGCCGTAACCACCGCCTCTGGAACCCGTGTGCCGTTGGCGTTGTTCAGGGCTGCGTTAGGACCTAGGAAGATCAGGTTTTTATTGTTTACGGTCAGGTTCTCCGCGTAGCTACCCGCATCTACATAAATAGTGTTTCCACTCTGTGCCACCTGTATCGCTTTACCGATAGTAGCAAATGGTGCAGCGGCCGTTCCGGGGTTGGTATCGCTACCAACAGCCGTTGTATATACGTCACCGCTCTGGCTGTTATCGTTTACATAAAGTTCGTTGCTGACCACAATAACGGTTAAAGTACCGGTGAGCACACCACAGGCGTCTACTGAGTAATTGTACGAACCCGCCGCAGTAGGCGTGCCGCTGATCGTAGCTACGCCGGAGGATACAGATCCTGTAACGCCGGCGGGCAGACCGGTAAATACGGCAGTCTCCACCCCGTCAAAGCTGTAAGTTATCGGGGTAATCGGCGTGTTGATCGACACACTCTGGTTATCGGTGCCGGCTGCGGAAGTCAGGCTCCAGTTGAGCACGCCTCCGTCCGTGATGGTCCATGACGATGTGCCGGTCAATGCGGCGCGTGCAGTTGCGGCGGCTCCGGTATTGTACCTGGAATTGCCGCCATGGAAGGTCCGGCCGGTCTGCCTGCCGGGCTGCGCGGCCCAACCGATCAGGGTAGCGTTGTAGTTGCAGTGGGATAAGCGGGAAAAATTGAACATATCCCTAAAGTCGCCCACCGTGCTGATGGGCCAGTTGCCGATGGCCTGGTCGAAGCCCGAATCCCAAAACATGGCCCGGAAACTCGTCGCGCTGGCGGTGCTCCAGTTGCCGATGCTCGGGCTGCCGCCGTTGTTGAAGGCCGTGGCGCCCACGAACATCCAGCCCATGTTCGTCACGTTGGTCACGTTCCATGCGCCGATGTTCTGGTTGAAGGCGTTGTTGCCCTCAAACATGCTCCGCATGCTGGTCACATTGCTCACATCCCAGGTGCTGATGTCCTGGTTGAAGGCATCGCACTGCCGCAGCATGTGCGCCGTGGTGGTCACCGTGGGCGGGAAGGTGGTCGGCAATTGGACCAGGCTGGTCGCGTTACGGAAAGCGGCAAAGAGGCTGGTAAGCCCGGTGCAACCCCAGTTCAATACCCGTGTGATCTTGTCGGCATTGGCGTAGCTACCCGGTGAATTCGGGTTGGTGCCGTTGCCGAACTGCGTCAGGATGCCGGAGATGTTGATGGTGTATGTGCCTGCGGCCGCATAGGTGTGGTCCTGGTCGGCATCGGCCGCATAAAAATCGATGTTACCATCACCCCACTGCACCTGTACGTTTACACTACCGCTGAGTGGCAGGGTAACGGTCTGGTTCGGCGCGGTGGTCACCACTTCGATCACCATGGGGCAGTTGGAAAAGTCCACGATCGTCAAGACCTGATCACCCGCGGCCGTATAAATCGTCGAGGGATCGTCTGGGTCATCCTGAAAAGTCCTGGAGAAGTACTGGTCAAGCTGGTTGGTTGCCGGGGAGATCGTACTGCCATAGGTGCCTGCAATTTGCATATCGCCGTCCAGCTCCAGACCGGTTGCACTTACCGGAGCATACAAGAACATGGCTGCGCCGTTTTGGATCTTTAAGGTACCCCCGATGTTGATGGGGTAATTGGCCCAAACCTGAAATATGGTGTTCGGGCCATCAAGGGTCACCGTAGAGCTGTTCCCGAAAATAGAGGGGGAAGACCCGTTGTATGGGAGATTGTTCCAAATACCGCCGGAGATGAGCGTGGTGCCGGTGTAGGTATTGGCACCAGTAATACTGCCGCCGTTACCGGACAGCACCAGGTTGATGTTGCCGCTGATGACGCTGCGGAGCTCAGTGGCGATATTCAGGATGGTGAGCGTGACGAACGTGGGCGAGCTGTTGGTGACGAAGCCCCACGGGCCGGGGTTGAAAGGATTGAAGCTGCGCATACCACCCACGGTCTCGTCGAAACCGTTCATGTCAAACGTGCCATTGGCGTGGATCAACACATCACTAAGGTCGCTCATGCAGTTCGCGGCGCCCAGGCGGATGGTGCCGTGCTCGATTTTGGTTTCACCGCCATACGTGTTCGCGCCACTGAGTGTGAGGGTTCCCGTGCCTTGCTTGACGAGGATGGTGGTAGATCCGTTCAGGGTTCCGGAGAAGGTGGTGCTGGTATTGTTGCTGCCGACGAGAAGGGCAGCATTGGACTCCGACACGTTGGGAATGATCAGCTGGTTGCCGAGGATGGTGCCTGAACCGCTGAGCGAACCCGCTGTCAAGATCAGATGCGTGAGGTCGAGGGTACCATCTACCGTAAGCGATCCGGTGATGGTAACGTTGGCGGTCAACGATACGGTATGACCGGAAGCAATTACCACATCATCACCTGCCGCCGGGGCTCCCGAAGGAGCCCAGGTCCCTGCGTTGCTCCAGCTGCCGGAGCCGATGGATGTTTTTGTTACTGCAAAGGCCGCGTTTCCTGTTATCAGGAAGAGCGCGACAAGCAGCCATGCACACCTAAGGCCAAGACAGGAGTCGAATCCGCGATTCGTCATGGCAATTGTTGGTAGATTTGTTTGCATCATTTGTTTGGTTAGATATAAGGTTTATGTGAAGTCTAAGTTACTGGCACCGACGTAAACGAAGCCTCCGGTTAGTGAATCCCCGGCCACTTTCTCGACAGTGACGGGAAGAGCGGCAGCCAATCCCGGGTTGCTGTTGTTTCCTAAATCACTCGTGCAACCAACAACGGACTGGCCGTGATCAATTGTATGAGACGCTAATGAAGCACAGGATATCAGTGCCGATACGAGTAAAGTTGCCAGGCAGGCTACCACAGGCCGCAGCACACTTCCTGAAAGTGAAGATATTTTGTGAGAAGTACAAGCACTGCACTCCGATAAAACATCCAACGTTTGCACTCGTTATGATTTTTGGTTAAACAATAGTCAAGCAGGCAACAGGTCAACACCCTCGCGAATTAAACAGCCATGAGGCCATCACTGACACGGGATATTTATTGAAACCTGAGGTATTGGTTTGATCACGCTATCGGCCGTAATTCACGAGTAGCTCCATGGTCAAACTCAAAACGGCGGCGAATATATACGCTTTAAGGAAACTCAACCCGTCATGTTGAATGACTTTTGTCAACAATGACCAAAATGGGGCACAGGCTGCATTATTTCGGTATAGAATGAATTTTTCGAGGCCCGTTGTTCTCCGGCCAATTGAGTGATGGAGGACGAAGGCCTTATTGTCAACCCGTTTAACCCTTTCTTATATATACAGTTTAGTCGAGATGGCTCATGAGACTCCTGCCATTTCAGGTCAAGAAACCCGAGCAACACTTACGGGTTGAAGGAGAGCATGCCACGCCGATTTCTTGAACCCTTGCAAATTTTTGACCACCGGTTTCACACGCCCGGATGCGAGCGGCCACATTATGCGAAGCCCCGGCGGTTGCTTATTTAAACGCATCCAGTCCGGTCACGTCTTTACCGGTAATCAACAGGTGCACATCATGGGTGCCTTCGTAAGTGATTACACTCTCGAGGTTGCACATGTGGCGCATCAGGGGGTATTCGTTGGTAATACCCATTCCACCCAAAATCTGGCGTGCCTCGCGAGCGATATTGATGGCCATATTCACATTGTTGCGCTTGGATAGTGAAATCTGGGCTGAGGTTGCCCTGCCTTCGTTGCGCAGCTGACCGAGTCGGTAGGTGAGCAACTGGGCCTTGGTGATTTCGGTAATCATTTCCGCGAGTTTTTTCTGCTGCAACTGAAAGCCTCCGATGGGACGATCAAACTGGATGCGCTCCTTGGCGTAACGCAGCGCTACGTCATAACAGTCCAGGGCAGCACCTATGGCGCCCCAGGCAATACCATAACGGGCACTGTCGAGACAACCGAGCGGTGCGCCGAGCCCGCTTTTGTTAGGCAAGAGGTTTTCTTTCGGTACGCGAACATTGTCAAAAATCAGTTCTCCGGTATCGGAAGCGCGCAGACTCCATTTGCCGTGCATGGTCGGCGTGGTGAAACCTTCCATTCCCCGTTCTACAATCAGTCCGTGGATTCTTCCCTCTTCCGACTTGGCCCAGACTACTGCGAGCTGGGCGAAGGGAGCGTTGCTGATCCACAGCTTGGCACCGTTGAGCAGGTAATGGTCGCCCATGTCCTTGAAATTGGTGACCATGCCACCCGGATTCGATCCGAAATCAGGCTCTGTGAGTCCAAAGCAACCTATCCATTCTCCGGTAGCGAGTTTGGGCAGGTATTTCCGCCGTTGTTCCTCGTTGCCATATTTCCAGATGGGGTACATCACCAGGGAACTCTGCACGGAAGAGGTGCTGCGGAGACCGCTGTCGCAACGCTCAAGTTCCTGCATGATGAGTCCGTACGCAATCTGGTCGAGCCCGGCCCCGCCATACTCCACCGGGATGTAGGGACCGAATCCGCCGATTTCAGCGAGCCCGGCAATAAGGTGTCTCGGAAAAATCCCGTCTTCCCAGGCCTTTTCGATGATAGGAGATACTTCGCGCTTCACCCAAGCCCGGGCTGTTTCGCGAATGAGTTTATGTTCTTCCGTCAGCCACTCGTCCATGAGATAGTAATCATGGCCCTGGTAAAGATCTTGCCGCATAGCGTTTTATTTGTTGATGGCGCGAATGTACGCTCTGGTCAGAAAACAATCAGTGACGCCTGCGGTTCAGGCAAACAACAGGTTCATATCCGGGTCGTTGCGAATCAGCCATGGGCCGTCGAGGTCGGCCCAGTCACACCAGGGTGCCAGCCATTCAGCAGCACCGCACCCGACAGACGATTCGCTCATGCAGCCTATGAGCACCTTCATGCCCAGTTCCCTCGCCCTCAGCATTATACGCGCGGCAGGAGCCAGTCCGCCGCATTTTTGCAGCTTAATATTGATGCCATCTGCCATACCTGACAAACGCTCCAGGTCTTCCAATCCCTGACACGACTCATCGGCAATAATGGGCAAGGTGGTCAGTCCGCGAAGTGGTTCCATCCACCGGTCTTTGGACTTCAGGAAAGGTTGTTCAACCAGAAAACAACCCTGTTGTTCCAGCCATCTGACCATTTCAGCGGCTTGTTCGGGTTCACGCCAGCCCTGGTTGACATCCACGGCAAAAGGGGCGTCCGATACTGCGCGAAATGCGCAAACCACTTCCCGGTCGGTATGGCCATTCAATTTGAGTTTAAAATGGGTAAAGCCATCCCGCAATCCGACTTCTACTCTTTCCCGCATATACGCTGCGCGGTCTACGCCAATGGTATAGGTATGGGGTACAACACGCTCTGGTCTGGCCCCCATTCCAAGTATTGCTGCAACGGATTGATGGGTGATCTGGGCACACAATTGCCATAGGGCCATATCCACGGCGGCCAGGGCGGGCGGACAATCGGACGGCAGCTGCCGGAGCCAGCCGGCCGGGTTATCAGGCCAGACAAAGGAGGCAGGTATATGGGTGGTAAGCCAGCGAATCACTGCAACCGCATCATGCGGGAGATAAGGAGGGAGTGTGGCTTCGCCAAAAGCGGCAAGCGATCCGGCCTTCAATTGCACAAATACAGCATCCGTTCCATCACGCCTGCCATGCGCGGTTTCGAAGGGCGTTCGAAACAGGAGGCGGTAGGGTGCAACGGAAAAAAGTGTTTCCACCATCAATTCAGTTTAATGCTGCCTTTGAAGCAGCTGCACAACATCCGGCAACTTCTGGTTTGTGTATTTTTTGCTGGTCAGACATTTTCCGAAAAGAGCGGCACGTTTTACGGTTGACCGGGAGCAACAGTTTGCTGCTTAGTTCGGGACACATGAAGTTCATATATATAAGATGCAATCAGCCACATTTCCACCGGACACTTTCGCGGGGAAATTATACTCATGGTTTTTCGCGGTTTGCTTCGTACCACACATCGCTTTGCAGTCCGCCACCAAACGTAGCCGCCACCGCCAGCTCATCACATTTTTCATTGAGTGGATTTCCTGCGTGTCCCTTCACCCATTGAAACCGCACCGTGTGTTGCGCCGCAATGCGGAGGTAACGCTGCCAAAGGTCAGGATTTTTCACATTCTTCCAGCCCTTTTTCACCCAGTTGCTAAGCCATTTTTTCTCGACAGCATCCACCACGTATTTTGAATCACTATATACAATTACATCCATGCCCGGCTGTTTGAGTGCTTCCAGCGCCACGATAACTGCGAGCAGCTCCATGCGGTTGTTGGTTGTAAGGCGAAATCCCGCCGAAAGCTCCTTATAGTATTTACCGCTTTGCAGCACCACACCATAACCGCCCGGACCGGGATTACCGGATGCCGCTCCATCAGTATGTACAATTATGGTGCTCATGAAAGCAGAAAGGAGATATTGCCCGAAAACAATTTCACGGCGATGGCGAGCAGGATAATACCGAAAACTTTTTCTATGATAGCAATGCCACCCGGGCCCAGCATCTTTTCAATGCGCGCCGTCATGCTGAGCACAATGAATATGACGGGCATGTTGAGCAGGATGGCGATGACTATGTTAACAGGGTCATATGCGGCGCGAAGGGAGATAAGCGTGCTGAAAGTACCGGCACCGGCAATGATGGGAAATGCGAGCGGCACCACACTGGCCATTTTTTCTGAACCCTCTTTTTGTTTGAACAGTTTGATACCGAGAATCATTTCGAGGGCGATAAAAAACAGAATGAAAGAACCGGCAACTGCGAAGGAGTATACATCAACCCCAAATAAACCCAGGAATTTTTCTCCTCCGACTAGAAAAGCAAGCATTAGCACAAGAGATACGGCAGTGGTGGTCCATGGCTGGATATTACCCGACTTTCTCTTTACATCGAGTATAACGGGTATGCTGCCGACAATGTCTATGACCGCAAAGAGTATTACGAAACAGGACAAAATCTGCGCGCCGCTGATCATGGCGGCAAGATAGTACTGACCGATGTAGTGCCTGACCTGCTTACGCGAGCAACTTTTCGACTACGCCGGGGAAGTACTGTTTTTCGAGTGCCCGCACTTTCAGCTCCACCCCTTCGGGACGGTCGCCGGGTGCCACGGGTACCTTTGCCTGAAAGATGATATCACCCTCGTCGTAGTGTTCGTTCACATAGTGAATGGTAATACCTGTTTCCTTATCACCGGCGTTTATGACCGCTTCATGCACATGACGGCCATACATGCCTTGGCCACCGTGACGAGGCAACAGCGAAGGATGAATGTTGACGATTCTGTTGCGGAAGTGGCTGGTGATGTCAGCGGGCACCTTGCGCAGAAATCCTGCAAGCACAACAAAATCTACCGCATGGTGCAACAAGGTTTGCAACAAGGTTCCGTCAGCCATATTGTCCCTCGTTATGGGAAATACAGGAATTCCGTATTCCTCCCCAATGGCCTTTGCGCCTGCCCCGGGCCGGTTGCTGGCGAGCATAACGATGCGCACGCGGGTTGAACCGGCAAAGTGGCTGATCAAATTACGGGCATTGGACCCTGATCCGGAAAGAAAGATAGCGAGACGATGCAATTTTTTTTCGCGAATCTACACCCTCCAGGCCATCGTGTTGATTTCATTTTTCAGCGATCGGGTAACGGCTGTTATTCCGTCAAACATACGGTCAAGCAACACTACCAGTTCGGCCATATCACGACGGTCTGCCGCGTCTTCAATCGCGCCGGCCACGTCGGCAAGTGCCGCAATATTAAAGAGCTCAATACTGGGTTTGATGCGGTGTGCCAGCTGTTTCAGCTCTGCATACTGCCTGCTGTCGAGGCACTCCTGCATCTGCCTGATGTCTGTTTCGGCCTGGCGGATAAATACCTGAACAGTTTTGGCGATATGCTGCATATTGCCTTGATAGAGTTGGTGCAGTTTTTCGAGGTTGTATTGCGGCACCTCGCGCAGGGCGGGCGTCACCGCAGTATTTGTGAATACCTGCGAGATAGTCTCAAAAAGTTTGGCAGGCGCGTAGGGTTTCGATACATACCCGATCATGCCCAGTTGAAGGCAATAGTCGCGCTCCTTTTCGTTGCTGCTCGCGGTGAGTGCAATGATCGGCACGTTGAGTCCAAGTTCTTCTTTGATCAGGATAGTGGCGCCGATGCCATCCAGTTCGGGCATTTGCAGGTCCATCAAAATCAGGTCGTATTTTTTCACTTTCAATTTCTCCACGGCCACCCGTCCGTTGGCTGCCGAATCTACCCGGCAGTTGGCCCTTCGCATCAGCGTGAGGGCGAGGTATCGGTTGATCTCATTGTCTTCGACTACCAGCACAGATGCGCCTTTGAAATCGTAGTCGATATTGACCGGCCTGGCGCCCATCGCCTCATCGCCGGCGCCAAGGTGAAGGTGTATGGTAAATGTTGTTCCCTCACCCAATTGGCTGTCTACCGTAAGGGTGCCACCCATCAGCTCAGTGAGCTGTTTGGAAATGGAAAGACCAAGCCCGGTGCCACCGTATTTGCGGCTCACAGAGTTGTCGGCCTGGGTAAATTTTTCAAAGATGTTGTGGAGATGATCGCGTGCAATACCCACGCCTGTATCGCTCACGGTAAAGACGAGTTCTTGTGCGTCTGGTGTAGTACCGGCCGCTTCCACCTGCAGGCGTACCTGACCATCATGCGTAAATTTCAGCGCATTGCTCAGCAGGTTGAGAAGTACCTGACGAATACGTGTGACGTCACCGAAGGCCCACGTACGCACCGTGTCGCCGATAGTGGTTACCAACTCGATGCCTTTTTCCTCAGCGCGCAACCACAAACTGCGTTGAATGGAGCTAACCAGCGCCGGTATGGAAAAATGCACGAGCTCCAGTTCCATCTTGCCGCTCTCGAGTTTAGACATATCGAGCAGCTGGTCGATAATTTCCATCAGGCCGCCCGCTGAGGCCACAATAGCTTCGGCATGTTCGCGCTGGGCAGCAGAAAGGTCGCTTTCGTTGAGCAACGCACTCATGCCCACAATGGCATTGATGGGGGTACGGATTTCATGGCTGACATTGGCCAGAAACTGTTTGCGGATTTCCAGGGCGTCCTCAGCCGCGCGCTGCGCCATGCGGAGATCTGCTTCCAGTTTTTTTCGTTTTTCAATTTCCTCAGAAAAGATATCCGTGATGCGGTAAAGATCTCCGTCGCTGACAACCTTCTGGTCGTGGCTCACCTGGCGGATGGCCTCCTTGAGCGATTCGATGATGGCCTTCATCCGCTCTGATTCCGCCCTGAGTTTTCTGTTGGTTTCCGACAGCTCATCGCTGCTGAGCCGCATGGCACGCTCAGTGAGTGCCTGGTTCGATTCGAAGTGCTGGTAGCTTTCACTGACTGCCGCAATAAATGCTTCCATACCGGCAGCATCGGGGTTATACTGCGGCAAGTATTTGCGCAGTTGTCGCTGAAGCAATCGGTGCAAAGGATTCATGGCTGTGGTCTGTTCTATACGCTACATCTCTGTATAGGCCGTAATGGTCATGGTCTGGTTATGGAGCGAACAGCCGACTGTTTCGAGCACCGGAGAGATTTCGCCGTTGCTGTAAAAGCCAGCATAGACCGGGTGATCTCCGAAAATATCCTTTACGGCCTCCACCTCTTCCTCGGTGCGCTGCTGGAGTACGATTTTTCGGCCCACGCAGCTGATCATCAGCACCAGGTCGGGACTTTTGTCGGTGGTCAATAATGCAGAGCGCTCGGCAGCAGTTCCGGCACCGTCAATAAGCCGGTCGAGGTTGGCCATCATGAACTGCACGCGGGCCCCCATGGGCACATCGCCTGCGAAGGTCATGGAGCCGCCGGCTTCATTAATGGATAGAATGGTGCGCACCACGCGCTGGCCGTCATCACCTGTAAGCAGGCCCAGCGGAAAAAGCAGGGCCGCACCGGGAAGGTCGGCTGCACGATCACCGAGGTATTTTTTGTAGAGAGTAAGGGCATTCATGCCATCCAGTTCGTAAAGCACATTGCCCTGCGAACGGGTGATGATCCGAACGGGGCCAAATTCATTCCAGCCGCCCATGGAACCGTGTCCGACCACCAGGGCATCTCCGTAGTAGCCGATGCCCACAATGCGGCCGGGAGCGGGCACTTCATTGAGGCCTACGTAGGTGCGGGTAAACCTGCCCGCATCTGCGGCCAGTCCTCCGGTAACCAGCACATCGGCGGGCATATCGGCATTGATGCCCCGCACCAGTTCATCGCCGTTGACGTCCGTGCCGTCAGACAACAGGAAAACATGCCTGAGCGCCCCGGAGTGAAGAGCCCTGAAGAGGGCAGCGCCGCAGTCATAACTGTCTGCGAAATCGGCCACATCCAGCGAAATGGCTTTCAGCTGGGTTTGGTGGAAGGTTGATACCGTTACCACAATGGCATCGTCATACACCTGCTGACCGGCGATTTCCCCCGCCGTGCTGCCCATCACGATATCTGCGCCGGGGAACGCCCCCTGCAACTCGCCAAACCGGGAGGGATCATGCACCGCATCTACATTGCCAAAGACCATAACCAACGTGTGTGATAGCGGCCGTCCGCCCATGCCGGGCAAGGCCGGAGACCATCCCGAGGAGGGTCTCCACAGGTATTGACTGACTTTCATCGTGTCGGAATCAGGGGTGAAAATAGCGTTTACGCTTAGGAAATAGCAAGGTTTCAGAGCCCGGACAACCCTCCGTGCAACCCATTGGAGGGTGGGAGCGTCTTACCCTTGCCTAACAGGCACAAAACACGCAAAACTATGGGTTTAACCCCTGCCGTAACGGCAAAACCGGATGCATACGACCTGACGGGTCCATTATGGACCAAGTACTTCAGGGAAACCCGCGAAAAGGTGCGGTTTCCCCGGGGTTATAAAGAAATATCACTGAGCGCCGAAGACCTTTAACCGGTCGGCATCGACCGGCGGATTATCAAACCAAAGAAAAACCCCGTCTCACGACGGGGTTTTTTGCTTTTCGGCTTATTGACGTCAAAACTGCACCCGAGGGGTTTCCCTGGTAAAAAATTCGATGTGCCTTTCCTTCAGCCTTTCAAAATGCTGTTTATACCGTATCAGGTCTTCGTCTTCAGGATATGCATCAGCGGCCTTCTCCAGCATGCTGTCCATTTCCTCTTTCATCTTGCCGAGTTTTTCGTCTTCGGGAAAATACTGCAGCACGGTTTCCATCAGGCGCAGGTTGATTTGAATCTGCAGCGTGTAGTCTGATTCAATACTGGCTTTTCTCGCCTTATCGAGCGATTCGAAGTAATCCAGTTCATCGCCGGTTATGTCAAACAGCCGCTCTGCATATTTTCTTCCG
>DHLU01000185.1:0-1040 GCA_002405435.1 Flavobacteriales bacterium UBA4660 | reverse complement strand
ACAGCCGCGCTGCATATTTTCTTCCGTTTAGGCTGTCACCCGCTTCAAAGTATGACTCGATGAGGGGAAGAATTACCCGGTCGAAGGGGACGTTTTTCTCGGGCATCACTTCAAAACTCTTGTCAATCACCGCCCTGGCAGAGTCGCTTTTGTTTTCGGCAATCAGCGCTTCGGCAAGGTTTGAAAACTGCAGGCGCAGGTTCGTGGTCATGCGCCGGTTGTTTTCGTCGAGGTAGATTTCTTCCTTATCCATATTACCCCAACCGAACTCATTCATCATGTTTTGGTACATGAGTTCGGTATTTACGCCGCCGTCAACATTGGGGTTGGGTCTTTGTTTGTGCAGAATAGGAACTAGGCGATAGGCCAGGCCCTCCAGTTGGAAGTAGGGCTCAAGTCCCATATACACCTCCGGTCCGGTAGTCACGGCAAAATAGACCGGACGCTCCCAGTTCTTGTTGCTGCGGATGATGTCGAGTACCGTCAACTGGTTCTTGGTGATATGGGTTTCATTTTCTCCGATTTGCCATACAATCGAGTTGACCAGCGAGTCGCCCGGAGACACATACTTGCGGAAGGGTTCTACGGCAGCGCTGTCGAGGTCAAGCCTGAATCGGTCGGTCGGGAAATAGTTGTACATCCTTCCGTCTCCGATTTCTTCCGTTTTGCTGTCGTCCATGGCGGTTTCAAACGCCTGGTGAATATCCATGTAAGCGCCCGACGGATTGAGGTCTGAACGCAGTAAGACAATGTCGCGTGTACCCTGGCGGTACTTCTGTTCTTTCATCGAAAGCGGCACCGGGGCCGAGTCATAAGCCTGGCGTTTCATCTGGTCGATGTACCAATCGGTATTGAGCAGCGAGAGGTTGACGATACGCACGTCGGTGCGGTAACCTTCCACCTCCTGGGCATACCAAAGCGGGAAAGTGTCGTTGTCGCCGTTGGTAAAAATCAACGCATTCGGCTCCAGTGAATCGAGGTAGTTTTTGGCGAAGTCAATTCCGGTGCGGCGTTTTGCCCTGCTGTGGTCATCCCATCCT
>DHLU01000155.1:14375-15538 GCA_002405435.1 Flavobacteriales bacterium UBA4660 | reverse complement strand
CATGGTCTGTATGTATATGTTGGTTAGGTCGGCAAACAGCAGGGTCGGTGTCAGAATCGCGGCGAGGATGATCAGCCCTCCCATGGTAGGGGTACCTGTTTTCTGCATCTGCCCTTCCAGGCCCAGGTCGCGGATGGTTTCACCCACCTGTTTTTGTCTCAGCCAGCGGATAAGCGTCTTACCGAAAATCAGCGCCTTGACCAGCGAGAGAATGATGCTGCAGGCTGCCCTGAAAGAGATGAAGCTGAAGAGACCCGCGCCGGCAAGGTCGAAGCGGTTATCAAGGTAGGTAAACAGGTGATACAGCATTATTTCTGAAGTTCGGTCAGTAATTCTCTGGTGATTTCGAAGTCGTCAAAAGGATGTTTGACTCCGCTGATTTCCTGGTACTTCTCGTGCCCTTTTCCGGCCACCAGAATGATGTCTCCCGGATTGGCCAGTGTGCAGGCAATGCGAATGGCTTCGCGACGGTCTGCCAGGGAAAGCGTTTTTTTCATCAGCACCGGATCAAGTCCGGTCTTCATCTCGCCCAAAATCTCTTCGGGTTGCTCACTGCGCGGATTGTCGCTGGTGAGTATGATACGGTTACTTTTCTCAGCGGCGATGCGCGCCATTACCGGACGTTTTTCCCTGTCGCGGTCGCCTCCGCAGCCCACTACCGTGATCAATTGCTCGTTTCCGGTCCGGAGTTCGCCCAGTGTTTCCAGGATGTTTTTCAGCGCATCGGGCGAGTGCGCATAATCCACTACAGCGGTAATGCCTGATGCAGTTTTGTGGTATTGAAACCTGCCTTCTGGTGCATCCAGTGTGCTCAGGGCAGTCAGCACTTCAATCGGGTTCAGTTGCAGTTCCATGGCGGTGGCATACACCGCCAGCAGGTTGTAGGCATTGAAGCCGCCGATCAGCCTTGTGTAGAGGTCGTGGCCGTCTATCACCAGGTGCAGTCCGGCAAAGGTGTTTTCCACCACCCTGCAGCGGTAGTCGGCCATACGCTCCAGGGCGTACGACCTTGTCACCGCGCGTGTGTTTTGCGCCATCACTTTACCGTTGCGGTCATCGGCGTTGTATAGCGCAAAGGCGGATGCGGGCAGCCCGTCAAAGAGTGTCTGCTTGGCTTTGAGGTAAGCGGCAAATGTTTTGTGGTAGTCGAGGTGGTCGTGGGT
>DHLU01000155.1:12884-14176 GCA_002405435.1 Flavobacteriales bacterium UBA4660 | reverse complement strand
ACATGCGAACTCACTTCCATAAAGCAGAATTCACATCCCGCCGATGCCATCTCCTCCATCAGCCTGTTTGCGGTAATGGCGTCTGGTGTGGTGTGTGTGCTGGGCAGGATGCGCTGGTCAATGCGGTTTTCAACCGTGCTGAGCAGGCCTGACTTGAAACCCATTGCACGGGTGAGTTTGTAGAGCAGTGTCGCCGTGGTGGTTTTTCCGTTGGTGCCCGTTACACCTACCACACGCATTTTTTCTGACGGATTGTCGAAGTAGTTGGATGCAATGATCCCGAGCGCCTCTGCAGCATTGCTCACTTCCACATAGGTAGTGTCATCCTTTGTGTTTTCAGGAAGTACTTCACAGATGATGGCAATTACCCCGGCCGATTCCGCCTGAGCAATGAACTGGTGTCCGTCATGCACAGTGCCGCGCACGGCAACAAACAGCGAAAATTTCTTGGCCTGCCTCGAGTCGGTCGTGATGTCGTTCACGGCCACATGGGTGCTGCCTTGAATGCGGTTGATGCGCACTTTGTACAGTATGTCCTTCAGCAGCTTCATGATAACTCGATGGTGATGTACGGGTTAGATTTTACTGCGCTTCCGGGGTTGAGCGATTGCCGCTTCACCTTGCCGACGCCGATTACCCTGACCTTCATTCCTCGGTTTTCGAGCAGGAAAAGGGCGTCCTGAAGTCCCATGCCCTTTACGTCGGGTACCAGGGCGGCATGCATTTTTTTGTTGTGCACCCTGACGGAATCTGATGCAGTGGAGGTGGTGAGCCACTGGTGCGCATCATCAATGTTGTTGGGAATGCCCAATGACCGGTACACGCTCGACAGGGCTTTGGCGTCGCCGTTTTTGGAGGCGGGGAATACGAATGAGGCGACGGCCGCGGTATCAGGACCCGGTTCGGTAATATGCAGTTCCGGATCGGTAGCCAGCACGCGGTTGGCGAGGTCTCTGAATACGGGCGCAGCGACCGTGCTGCCGTAATACTGTCCGCTTTTGGGATCGCTGATGACTACGATGCACGAATACTTGGGCTTTTCAGCGGGGAAATAGCCGACGAAAGATGCCCTGAACCGGTGTTCATGGTAACGGCCGTCTTCGTGGATGCGCGCTGTGCCGGTTTTGCCTCCCACCTTGTAATCCACTTTTTTGAAAATTTCTTCGGCTGTTCCTCCGGGTTCAGCCACACCTTCCATCATGGCACGGCAGGCCTCGAGTGTGGCGCCCGAACAGAAATTTTTTCTCAGCACTACCGGTCTCGCACGGAATACGGTGCGGCCGTCTTTGCGT
>DHLU01000155.1:10473-12761 GCA_002405435.1 Flavobacteriales bacterium UBA4660 | reverse complement strand
TTTGCGTATTTCCTCCACAAACTGCGGCCGCAGAAAACGGCCATCGTTGGCCACAGCGTTGTAGAATGCAAGGGTTTGCAATGGCGTGCAGCGCGCTTCATAGCCGATGGCGAGCTGGGTAATGGAAATGGCACTCCAGCCGCGCTCGCCTGGTTGGTCGTACAGAAACGGCCGGCCTTCGCCCTCGAGTTCAATGCCGAGGTTTTGATTAAGCCCGTATTCATGCAGCTTGCTGAGGAAACGTCCGGGCTGGTGGCCAAAGGAACGCTCGACCAGTTTTGCGGTGCCGATGTTGGATGACTTTTCAAAACACTGCTCTGCCGTGATGGTGCCGTTGCCTCCGCGGTCCCAGTTGGAGTCCTTCATGGGTATGCCGTGGAATGTAGCTGCGCCGTTTCCGGTAACTACGCTGTCTTCGGGTTTTACCAATCCCTCATCGAGGCAAGCCATCAGTGTGGCGAGCTTCATGGTAGAGCCGGGTTCAAGACTGCTGCCAATGGCGTAGTTAAACTCTTCGGTGTAGAAGTCATTTTTCTCTTTCGAGAGATTGACCATGGCGCGCACAAAGCCAGTTTCCACTTCCATCAGCACGACACATCCCCACGAGGCCTGGTGTTTTTCCAGGTTCTCCTTCAGCGATTTGTGGGCCAGGTCCTGCAGGTGAATGTCGAGGGTGGTAATGAGGTCGCTGCCCGGCTCGGGTGCGCTGATGTAACTGCTTTCTACCGGCCGCCAGATGCTTCCGGCGATTTTTTCCTGCAACTGAAGTCCGTTTTTCCCGCGGAGCTGTTCGTCATAGGCGCGTTCAATACCGGTGAATTCTTCTCCATCGGCTATGCCTATGGTGCGGCGCGCGAGCTTGCCCATCGGGCGGTCGCGTTTGTTGAGTTGTTCGATGATGAATCCACTCTTGTACCTGCCCTCCCGTACAAAAGGAAACTGCTTGAACTTTTCAATCTTGATGGCATCGAGGCTGTCGGCAATGAGGGCATACCGGTCTTTTTCGAGGCGGGCCCGCTTAAACTGTGCTATAAAAAATTCGCGGGAGGTTCCCGGAATCAGCCTCGACAGACAATGGGCCAGCGAGTCGATGTTGCTCCGGTACAGCTGGAGGTCGTAGGGTGCGCGTGCATCTCAGTAGACGGAATAGACGGGCACATTGACGGATAGCGGTTTTCCGTCGCGGGCGAAGATCTGGCCACGTGCTGCAGCAATTTCGCGCTCAACCGCGGTGTTGTTGAGTATGGCTGCAGCCCGCTCACCGGGATTGATCTGGATCATAAACATGCGCACGGCAATCAGGGTAGACAGCACTACGATCCCCAAAAAGGCCCACCATGCGCGTTTGTATATTCGATTGATACGTTCCACGCTATTCTTCTTCCAGAAAATTTTCGTTCACATAAATGATCTCCGGTTTTACGACCGGTTCGCGCAGCCCCATGGGTCCGACTTCCTCGGCGACGCTGCTCTGCAGTCCTTTGCTTTCCAGTTTGCTTGAGGTGGTGAGGAAGCCCGAACGCATGGCGTCCAGTTCACGTCGGGTTTTGACCAGGGCGCGCTCTGTGTTTTCGTAGTAATACATCATGCTGATGTGGAGCATAAAGAGGAACACCAGAAATCCGATGAAGGGCAGGTGGCTGATCATTCCTTCGCGTGCGAGGAATTCGCCGTTGAACAGGCGGTTGAGGTAGGCGCCTATTCCTTTTTTCCTGGTGGCCGGTGGCCCCGGTGTTTCCACCGCTTCCCTGGGCAGATTCTTCATAGATAGTTATTGCATCCGCGCACGCGCGCGTTGGTTCATTTCGGTTATGGGTCGCACAGGATATGCTCCGGTGCGAATTGGCTATCGGTCTCAGTTACCGGTCCGTGTGGCTGCGCGCAGCCGTGCACTTCTAACGCGGTTGTTTTGCTGTATCTCTTTCTCATCGGGCACCATGGCCTTGCTGAACACGGGCTCGAAGGGCCTTTGCAGGTTTCCGAAAAAATCCCGGTCCTGACGTCCTTCGGCATTGCCCGCTTTCATGTAGTGCTTCACGAGGCGGTCTTCCAGTGAGTGATAGCTGATCACCACCAATCTGCCGCCGGGTTTCAGTACGTGAATGCTTTGCTGAAGGAGCGACTCGAGCACGTCAAGTTCTTCGTTCACCTCCATACGCAGGGCCTGGTATACCTGGGCCAGAAACTTGTGTTGTTTGCCCTGGGGTGCCACCTTGCCAAGCACTTCATTCAAAGCAGCCGTGGAGGCGATGGGACGATGGCGGACAAGCAGATCGGATACCCGGCCC
>DHLU01000155.1:4281-10366 GCA_002405435.1 Flavobacteriales bacterium UBA4660 | reverse complement strand
GGCGGACAAGCAGATCGGCTACCCGGCCCGGCCGCTCAACTTCCCCGTAGAGGGCCAGTATCTCTGCCAGCCGTTTCGGTTCGCTGTGGTTGAGCACTTCATAGGCACTGCGCTCTTTCCGGCGGTCCATGCGCATATCGAGCCGGGCATCAAAACGCAGCGAAAAGCCACGTTCTGCGCTGTCAAACTGGTGGCTGCTTACGCCGAGGTCGGCCAGTATGCCGTCTACTTTTTCGATGCCCAGCCGAAGGAGCCAGTGTTGCATGTGCCGGAAATTCTGCCCGATAAAAACCAGGCGGTTGTCGTCCGGCACATTCTGCAACGCATCCGGATCCTGGTCAAAAGCCACCAGCTTTCCGCGTTCACTGAGGTATTTCAATATTTCCCGTGAATGGCCTCCACCACCGAAGGTGGCATCCAGGTAAATCCCATCGGATTTAATGTTCAAGGCTTCAAGGCATTCGCTGAGCATCGCCGGATGGTGGTATCCGGTTCCTTCCGGCACTTCTCCCACGGATGTAGAGGAGAAGTGACCGGAAGTTTTTCTTGTCTTCATGCAGCGATTGCGTATTAACCATTAACCAAACTCTTATCGTCAGTTACCGGGCGTTTATTCCCGGTCCTTTTTTCTGTCGTCAATTACCCGGCGCACCTCTTCTGCCAGGCTTTCAAAGTCATCTTTGTTTTCTGCCGCGTTCTGCCGGTGTTTCTCGCGGCTCCAGCATTCTATTTTTTCTCCCATGGCAGAAAGCACCACTTCGTTTTTTTCCGGCAGGTCAACCCCCGCATGGTCAAGGAGCTGAGGGGGTATGAGCAGGCGACCCTGGGGATCGAGCTCTACCAGTGTGGCGCCGTTCATGAAGAGGCGCTGAAACTGCTGGTGCTTTTTGTTGTAACGGCTCAGTTGCGACATCTCCGCCAGCACACGGTCCCACTCCGGTTTGGGGTACAGCACGAGACACTCAAAAAAGATATCGCGGTTAATCACCAGCCCGTGGTGCACGACTTCCTCCAGCTGCTTGCGCAGTTTGGCGGGGAACAGCAGACGTCCCTTGTCGTCGAGTCTGCAGATATGTTCTCCGAGAAGATTGAGCATCAATGGGCGTGAATCGTGTTACCGGATGCAATGATATCCCATTTTTTACCACATAGTTGTTCAAAAGTACCGATATTAACCGATTGTTGATAATTTGGGATGCTTTCAGGCGTCTTATCGGGCTTAAAAGAAACGGTAATAAACTGAAAAACAGGTAAATAAGATTAGTGGGAAAAACAGGGTAAAAAATGGGAGGAAAATGCAGAAATCGGGTGTTTTTGTCCCGTTTGGAGGCGCCATACCCCCTGTGAAGCGAGGCAGCGCAAGGCAGTAAACCGGGAGGCTTTTCAGGACGCTGCCACGTGCGGTGCCCCCACCCCGATGAGGGTATCCGTTGCCATGGCCCCGGAGGTGGTTGCGCTGGCCGGATTATGCACGATGGGTTGCACAAGATTCTTCGGGAAGGCAAACAACAGGGGATGTATTTTCACCTATGTTTGGCGAAACCTGCCACGGGTATGAATTATACGATTAAAGAAGAGGGCCCCTTTCGCTACATTGAGGAGGGATCAGGGAAACCGCTGGTTTTATTACACGGATTGTTTGGTGCCCTCAGCAATTTCAGGGAAGTGATTGATCATTTCAGACACCGTTATACCGTGGTTATTCCAATGCTTCCGCTCTATTCGATGCCTGTGCTGAATACCGGTGTAAAAACACTCGGACATTTTCTCCGCGATTTCATCAACCACAAGCAGTGGAACAGCGTCAACCTGCTCGGCAATTCGCTCGGCGGACATGTGGCGCTTATCTATACGAGGGAGTTTCCACACAAGGTATCGGCGCTCATTCTCACGGCCAGCAGCGGCCTGTATGAAAACGCATTCGGCTCGTCTTTTCCCCGAAGGGAAGACAAGGAGTTTATTCGCAAGAAGGTCGCCGTTACTTTTTATGACCCCAAACACGCGACAGATGAGCTGGTAGAGGAGTGTTTTGAAGTGGTCAACGACCGCAACCGGGTGCTGCGCATACTGGCCCTGGCGAAAAGTGCCATCCGCCATAACATGGCCAAAGATCTCCCCAATATGAAGATGCCTTCTTGCCTGATCTGGGGAAAAAACGATACCATTACACCGCCGGAAGTGGCCGAAGAGTTTAACCAGTTGCTGCCGCAATCAACGCTGTACTGGATCGACCAGTGCGGACATGCGCCCATGATGGAGCATCCCGAACAATTTAACCGACTGCTCGAAGCGTGGATGGTGAAGCACGGATGCTGAACCTTTTGATGCATATCCCTGACCTATGTGCGCCCTGAAGATTCATGATGCGGCCTTCGTAACCGCTGCGGCTTCACTCACCCAGTGTCCGCAGGAGCAATATCCCGAATTCGCTTTTATCGGCAGGAGTAATGTGGGCAAGAGTTCGCTCATTAACCGACTGCTGGAAAGAAAGAGTCTTGCAAAAACATCTTCTACGCCCGGTAAGACCAAAACCATTAACCATTTTTTGGTCAATGCCATGCGCCATCCGTGGTACCTTGTCGATTTACCCGGATTCGGCTATGCCAGGGTTTCGCAGGCCGAACGGGCCAAGTGGCAGCAGCATATTCGCGGTTACCTGAAAGAAAGAAAAACCCTGTATTGCACTTTCGTGCTGATCGATGCGCGGGTGGAGCCGCAGAAGATTGACCTTGAATTTCTCGAGTGGGCCGCCGGCGCTGGAATCCCTTTCGTGGTGGTGTTTACCAAAGCCGATAAATGCAAACCTGCAGCACTCAAACGAAACGTGGAGGCGTTTGCCACGGCCTTGTCAGCGATCTTCGAATACCTTCCCAATTTTATCATTACCTCCTCCGCAGACGGAACCGGTCGCGAACAATTGCTGGGCATGATTGAGCGGCAGTTGAAGGGATGACCATTGAAACCTGTGCGGGCGGATAATTGCGAATGTGGAATTAGGTATTAGGGGTATAGAATTCCAGAGAAGGTGAATGTGCACATTGATGCCAGGGTTCTGCAATCAACCAATCAACCAATCACCCAATCACCCATCCTCAAACTTCACCTCACCGGGGATTAAACAAACCGGAATCGGTTCCATCTTATGCCGGTTGGCACGGAAACGGTGGAGGTAGATATTGAGCACCTTCTGTTGACGATCGTTGAGAGAAGGAAAATTTTCTCCATGAACAGAAGGGTCGGTCGCGAATTCGCGGGCAAATTCCATGGCCCATTCCAGCTCCGGATAGCTCGCTCCAATCTGGTCTTCATCGGTGCGGTTGTCGCCCCAGAGACCATCGGTGGGTGCAGCCGACCGAATGGATGCCACAATGCCCAGGTATCGGGCAACCTGATACACTTCTGTTTTGGTGAGGTCGGCGATAGGACTGAGGTCCACGCCACCGTCGCCGTATTTGGTAAAAAAGCCGATGCCAAAATCTTCCACCTTGTTGCCGGTACCTGCCACGAGCAGGCCTTTGAGTCCGGCGAAGTAGTAAAGGGCGGTCATCCTCAGTCGGGCGCGGGTATTGGCCAGCGATAATTCCATGGAACCGGCCTCATTTCCCATCGACACTGCTTTCACAAAACTGTCGAAGGTGGCAGTGAGTTCCACCTCACAATTTTCCACCTTCGGGTATTGAGCCTTCAGCCATGCCATGTGTTCCCTTCCGCGGCTGACCTGCGAACTGGCCTGATAGATCGGCATTTCCAGCAAGAGGGTGTGGCGTCCGGTGCGTGCACAGAGGGTAGAGGTAAGGGCAGAGTCGATGCCACCGCTGATGCCCACAACAAATCCGTTCACACCGCTCCTGGCGGCGTATTGATCCAGCCAACCGGTGATATGGTCGGCCACGGCGCCTGCTTGAAATACCGGCATGAGGGGATGTGCTGCGCGCAGAGGAAGTTTCAGAACAGAATTCCGATGTTCAACTCCACGTGGTTGGTGATAGACTTGAGTTTGTATTCCACGGGATTGTTGTCGTCGATGCCTTCCAGCACCGGCTCGTCTGTCTCGTCTGTTTTTACACCATTGTTTTGAAGCACGTCGGTAAAGCCATTGTTGAAAGTGACACCGATCAGCAGTGAGGTTGTGCCGCTGATGTTATATTCAATGCCACCGCCGATAATCAGGCTGGCCCTGAATATGCTGATGTCGTTTTTGATGTCGACGTCCTCCTCGCTAAAACTTACCTGCACGCTCTCGTTCCAGTCGTTCAGCAGATCGGAATCCGGACCATCTTCTCCGCGCACGAGCATGTAGTCTACTGTTTCGTTGGCATTTGCGCGGATGTTTACACCAAGCCCAAGGCCAAACTGGCCCCAGTAAGTGATATAACCAATCTCATTGGTGCGCAGTTTCAGGGTCAGGGGTACTTCGGCGTACTGCAGCCGGTATTCCCTTGTCCGTTCCAGTATGGTAGCATTGCCAGAAACCTGTGCGTACTCCAGGTAGGAAAGTTCACCGCCGGTCTGAAACACATTGAGTCCGGTGCCGAAAGCGTAGTTTTCCGTGAAGTGTTTGTCAAGGTTCAGGGCAAACCCAAACCGTATGACCGACGCATTGCTCGCAATCTCCTTGGCATCCGGGCGCATCCAGGAAATGTTGGGATTGAATTTGAAGCCAATCCGGAATCTTTTGTCGTCCTGTGCAGTCAGCAGGTTAGCGAACAGCAGCAGGGCAATGGAAACAAATACAATTTTTTTCATGTAAGTAGGTTTACGGGGTAATCTTGCACCCTGTGAAGAACGTGCCAAACTTATTGCATCGCAGCAGAATTATGCGATTTTCCCCGATATTTATGACTGCAGTCCTGTGGATTTCCTCATGCCAGGACCCGCTGCAATCGGTTGATACAGAGGATATAGATATTGACCTTCACCCATACAGGCTCGACCAGGCCGTCGCGCACATGGATTTCGACCATGCCGCTGGTGTGCAGGAAGGTATCTACCGCGCCTGCGGGGATTTTTGGTGCGAATATGTCGAGGGCATCCTAGGGGCCGGGCCCTGCATGGATGATTCGACCCTGGCCGTGCTCCGGTATTTCGCAGAGGACAGGTACATGGGCCAGGTATTTACAGCGATAGAAGAAAGTTTTGATTCGGCTACCGCCACCGCCACCGATGCGGCCCTGCTGGACGCCTTCAGGCATTATGCCTTCTACTATCCTGATAGTCTCATTCCCCAGGTCGTGTATTTCCACTCGGGGCTCAACTTTGGCATTTATCCCACCGACAGTGTGCTGGCAATCGGACTCGACTTCTACCTGGGTCCGCAGAGTGAGGTGGTGCGCTCACTCCCCCCGGATGTGTTTCCCGAATACGCCAAAAACAACATGGATCCCGCATTCATCCCCTCTGATGCCATGAAAGGCTGGTTACTGGTTGACAACGAGGCCACTTTTTCCATGAAAAACCTGCAGCAGACCCTGCTCAGTTACGGCCGCTGCATGTACCTGCTCGATGCCATGATGCCGCGTGTGCCGGATGAGCGCAAGATGAACTGGTCTGAAGAACAGCTCGTCTGGGCGCAGACCCAGGAAAAGAATATCTGGAAAGAGCTGGCGACAGAGGAGGTACTCTTCGAAACAAAGATGTTTGAAATAAAGAAATGGATCGACGACGGTCCGTTTACCAACGCTGGAGCCATTCCGCAGGATTCCCCTCCCCAGCTGGGGATTTGGATCGGATGGCAGGTTATCCGCAGCTATATGAAAGCGCATCCCGAAATAACGATTCACCAGTTGATGCAGACAGATGACTTTACGATGCTGATGCGCGATTACAACCCTTGATACCCCTGACAACGATGAAAAAATCAACGATACAGTTTGACATAGAGCTTGACCACAACAACGTGCCAGAAAACATTCACTGGAGTGCCAGCGATGGCGCTGCACAATCGGAAGCCAAGGCCATCATGCTCGCCGTGTGGGACAAACAGGAGAACAACACCCTGCGCATTGACCTCTGGAACAAAGACATGACCGTGGATGAGATGAAGCAGTTTTTTCACCAGACCCTGCTCACCATGAGCGATACCTAC
>DHLU01000155.1:0-4084 GCA_002405435.1 Flavobacteriales bacterium UBA4660 | reverse complement strand
TACTTCGCGGAGAAAACGGGCATTCGCGGCTAAGTTGTTACAAGAAGTTACAGTATTCACGGCCATTGCCATGGATGCAATGCACGAGGCCACCTGCTTCCCCTGCGAACGATGTGCAGTTCAAAAACCTACTCCAGCACCAGTAAGCGCCGGCGTTCAATGCCACCAGCCTTTACCCTGATGGTATAACTTCCGGGAGCAGGATAGTATTTCTGGTTGTCGGCCTTTTCTATCTTCACTTCCGGGTCATCCGCTTTTTTTACCGAATTGATCGCTTTCACGAGCATCTCCGCAGTAGTTTCAGTCAGGGAAAAATCGTATTCGACCCGATGAATGCCTGCTGCCAGTGACGGTGTGGCGAATTCGCGGATTTTCAAACTATCGTTCCACCAGATTTCCACCGCAAGCGGACCACTGGCCTCTTTCACATATACGCCTAGCGTAAACTCAGGCTCATTGGGTTTCAGCCACTGACTCCAGTTGCTGCCCCATCCCTTGCTGTGATTCAATTTTTCCGGTTCGAATACATACAGCGCAGAGTCGCGGATGGTATTGAATTTTTGCACCTGATCCAGATCGCCGATCCAGATACTGCGACCGTGGGTACCCACAACCAGATCCTTTTCGCGTTTTTGAATAGCAAGGTCGTGCACCGGCACATCGGGCATATTGGTTCCAAAGCGCGCCCAGTGGTTGCCTCCATCCAGCGTGATGTACAATCCATGGTCGGTTCCCAGATAGAGGATCTTTTCATCGGATGGGTCCTCGCGAACCACATTCACAGGTTCGCAGGGAAGATTGGCACTGATGCGCTTCCAGGTACGGCCGAGGTCATCACTCATCAGCACATAGGGCTGGAAGTGGTCGTTGCGGTAACCGTTCAGCGTGAGGTAGAGCCTTTCTTTTTTGTGGTAAGAAAGTACAATGCGGCTCACCCAGAGGTTGGATGGAATTTGAAGGGCAGTGGCATAGTCGACAGGTTCCCAGGTATAGCCATTGTCGCGGCTGAGGTGCACCAGTCCGTCATCGCTGCCCACCGCCAGCAGTCCGAATTGCAGGGGAGATTCTGTGATGCTAGTGAGCGTGGCAAACGGCACGTCGCCAATTTTTTCGCCTCTCGTCAGATCGCCGCTAAGGGTTTCAAAAGTGTTGCCTTTGTCCAGTGATCGGTGCACCTTGTTGGAACAGATATAGAGTATATCCTGGTGGTGTGCGGAGAGCAAAATGGGTGTTTGCCAGTTCCACCGCAGTGGTTTTTCTCCCAGTTTGTGCATAGGGTGAATGCCTTGTTCCCATCCGTCGCGGCGGTTGAGACGGGCATACTGTCCAAACTGATAACCGGTATATACGGTCTGGTTGTCGCGGGTATCGACCTGCACCTGCATGCCGTCGCCCCCCATGAGAAAATCGAAAGGATATTTTCCGGATTGGTACCAGTTGCGATCGGGTTCGTTGGTAGAAGGCCCCACCCATACCCCGTTGTCCTGAAGCCCGCCATATACATGGTAGGGTTTGGCATCGTCCACCGCCACGGTGTAAAACTGGCCAACGGCAGGCGTATTGCAATTTACCCACGTGGCACCGTCGTCGTAGCTGATCTGCACGCCTCCGTCACTTCCGTTGATGATATGACCTTGCCGGTCGGGGTTGATCCAGAGTGCGTGATGGTCCACGTGAACATTTTCCGGATTGATTCCCTTCCAGGTGGCACCACCATCGTCGCTGGTCAGCAGCGGAACGCCTGCGATATAGAGTTTGTCGGGATCGGAGGGCGACACCCTTATGAGTCCGAAATAGTAGCCATAGCTGAACACCACATCGTCCAGTGGTTTTTCGTGTGTCCTGTTCCATTTGCGTGCGCCGGCATCATAGCGGTATACCTCGGCACCAATAACAGGCTTCTCATAAAAGATGGCGGACGCTTCAAACAGGTAATCGTAGAGATCAGCGGGTTTGATTTTGCCTGATGCCACCTGTTCCTTCGCAGAGGCTGCCGTATGTTCTTCCGGGAAACCGTTGTCGCGCAGAAATGTCTCCAGTTTTTTGTCGTCCAGCGCAGCGAAAGCCGCAGGAGACATATGCTGAAACACCTCCTTTTTCAGTGCTTCATCCTCTTCCTTTTCCTCCTCGGCTTTTTTATTCTGGTTATCGAGAAAGGCATACAGCCGAATGCTTCCGGATTCATCATTGTACAGGGCGAGTCCGATCCGGCCCAGGTTATCGCCTGTCGGAAAACCGCTGGAATGGCTGCCAGGTCCACCCGAAATTTTTGTCCAGGTGTCTCCTCCATCGATGGTTTCGTAGATGCCGGTACCAGGACCCGCTTCTTCAAAATTCCATGCCTGTCGGCTGCGGTCCCAGGCGGCTGCAAAGAGGTGATTGGGATTGTAGGGATCCATCACGAGGTCAGACACACCTTCGAGTGAAAAGGAATGTTTCCAGGTCAGGCCGCCATCGGTGGATTTGAATACCCCTTTATCAGGGTGTTCAGAATAGAGGTGTCCCAATGCAGCGACCCAGAGCACCGGGTTGTCCTGGCCGTGCGTGATCACCCGTCCGATGTGGTGTGTTTCACTCAGGCCCATGTGTGTCCAGATGTATTTTTGCGTGTCAACGCCTTCGATAAAACCGGGGTTGATATAGCCTCTGTAAATTCCGGTGCCGCTATAGCTGGATCTCGAGGAGTTGACCTCTCCGGTTCCGATCCAGATATCGCCGTTGTTTTGCCACTCGACGGCAATGTCACCAATGGTGATGACGGCTTCCTGGTCGAAAATGGGAATGAAGGATGCACCGTTGTTGAAGGTTTCCCAGAGTCCGCCCGAGGCATAGGCCACAAAAAAGTGGGTGGGATCCTGTGGGTCTACTTCAAGGTCGACTACCCGTCCGCTCATGACGGTGGGACCTACACAGCGGAAGGGCAGGTCGGCTACCGGACTGGAATTTTCGAGCATCACCCTGTCCTTATGGGCCTTCAGCCTGTCTGCCGCCGGGGTGGGCAGTGCCTGGGTGGTAACGGGTTTTTTCTGGGCGTTACAGCCGGTGGAAAGCAGCAAGGGCAGCATCATGATGGCCATGAGCACGGCCCTGAAGGTCAATCGGAACATCTGGTTCATGGGGTAAAAATATTGCAGCAGGCATGCGCAACGCCTACCGCCCATCCTGTCACATGGCCTTTCTTTGCAAGCGATGGAAAAAAGTGGTCAAACCGAATTGGTGATTGCGGGAATCCGCCCTGTGCAGGAAGCATTGCGGTCGGGAAGGGCTATTACAAAACTGATGGTGTCTGAAAACCTCATGCAATCGCTCCTTTCTGAACTGACCCGCATGGCGCGCGCTGCGAATGTGCAGGTGAGTGTGGTTCCGCCTGCGGCCATCGAACGCGAATCGCGGGGAACACACCAGGGCGTTCTGGCTTTTTTATCGGCCATCGAATTTGTGCCCTTTAAAACGTTGGTCAGTCAGGTTGTGGCAGCAAAGGGCGCTTTGGTAATGCTCGACGGGGTTACCGATGTGCGCAATTTTGGCGCGATCTGCCGTACAGCAGAATGTATGGGATTCACGGGAGTGGTGGTGGCAGAACAGGGTACAGCGCGCATTGGCACCGATGCGGTGAAAGCCAGCGCCGGGGCCCTGCTTCGGTTACCGGTGAGCCGTGTGAAGAACCTGGTGGAAGCATGTTCCGAACTGGGATTGTCGGCAGTACACCTCTATGCCATTTCGGAAAAAGGAAATGCTGCGCTCAACAAGGTCAGGTTTGAATATCCGCTCTGTCTGGTGATGGGTGATGAGGGAAAGGGAATATCGAAAGGCGTGATGTTGTGTGCCGACCAGGAGGTCATGATTCCCATGACGGGCAGCATAAGTTCACTCAATGTGGGAGTAGCTTTTGGCATGGCTGCTTTCGCGGTACAAAGTCAATTGTCGGGTCAGTAAATGGATTCACTTTCGCAAATCGTACTCGGTGCCGCATGCGGAGAGATGGTAATGGGGCGTAAACTGGGAAACAAAGCGCAATTGTTGGGCGCAGTAGCCGGAACCATTCCTGATCTGGATGTGGTTTCAAGTTTCTTCACCGAAGGAC
>DHLU01000050.1:2458-3187 GCA_002405435.1 Flavobacteriales bacterium UBA4660 | reverse complement strand
ACTGGTAAGGCCTGACGTCGATAACATCACTGTGCTCTCACCGGTCATTTCCATCGATCAGAAAACGGTCAGCAGGAACCCACGGTCAACGGTCCGCACCATCACCGAGATTTACGACTTCCTTCGCCTGTTGTATGCCCGCGCTGCTGATGCCTACAGCTATGTGACGGGGGAAAAGATGGTGCGCTACTCGGAAGACCAGGTGCTTCAGCGCATTGGTGAGGATTTTTCCGGACAGCAGATTGCGCTTCTCGCGCCGCTGGTCAAGGGTCGAAAGGGCCATTACCGCGAATTGTTTGAGGGCCTGATGAAGCAGGGCTATCTCAAGGCCAGAATTGACGGTGAAGTGGTCGATATGTCACGCGGTATGAAACTCGACCGCTACAAAATTCACGATATAGAACTGGTAGTTGACCGGCTTGAAATAGCACCCGGAAAAGGGCATAAAGACCGCCTGAGGCAAAGTGTGCAAACAGCGATGCGCATGGGTAAGGGCAGCCTGATGGTATTGCCGGCGTCGGCAACAGGGTCAAAAAAGTCAAAGGTATCTGCCGGCATTCGACACTACTCACGTCATCTCATGTGTCCGGCATCGGGTATCTCTTACGCCGAACCTGAGCCCAACCTGTTTTCTTTCAATTCGCCCTATGGTGCCTGCCCGCACTGTAATGGTCTTGGAGAAGTGGCGGAAATAGACCTTGAACGCATAATACCCGATGATGCAAAGAG
>DHLU01000050.1:1646-2335 GCA_002405435.1 Flavobacteriales bacterium UBA4660 | reverse complement strand
CTCATAATACCCGATGATGCAAAGTCGGTGAAGAAGGGAGGCATTGTTCCCCTCGGAGAGGCCAAAAATAACTGGACTACCACACAGGTGGAAGCCCTGCTGAAGCACCATGGCTACGACCTTGATACGCCGCTGCGCGACATGGATGCGGAGGTAATTAATGCACTGCTCTACGGTTCGGAAGAACTCATAGAGGTGACCACCGCGCAGCACTATACTTATCCGGTAAAGTTTGAAGGTGTCATTGCCAGTATCGAGCGGCAGGTGGAGGACGATTCTTCGCCGGCATTGCGCCGCTGGGCTGAAAGTTTTATGAACAAGATGCGTTGTCCTGAATGTGAGGGCACCCGGCTCAAGAAAGAAGCACTGTACTTCCGCATTGCGAAAAAGAATATCTACGAACTTGCCTCTATGCCCTTGCGGTCACTGTCTGGCTGGTTTGAAGGGGTTGAATACAAACTCAGCCAGCGACAAGCCCTTATCGCCACGGAGCCAATCAAGGAAATCCGAAACCGGATAAAATTTCTGCTGGATGTAGGCCTTGAATACCTTTCGCTCGACAGGAGCGCCCGCACGTTGAGCGGGGGAGAGGCACAACGCATCCGGCTGGCTACACAAATCGGCTCTCAGCTTGTTGGGGTGCTCTATATCCTCGATGAACCCAGCATCGGATTGCACCAGCGCGACAA
>DHLU01000050.1:0-1488 GCA_002405435.1 Flavobacteriales bacterium UBA4660 | reverse complement strand
CGCGACAACCACAAACTGATTCAATCACTCAAGACCTTGCGCGATGGCGGAAACAGCGTGATTGTAGTGGAACATGACCGCGATATGATGCTGGAGAGTGACCACCTGCTTGATATCGGACCGGGTGCGGGTATACACGGAGGCCGGATTATTACGCAAGGGGCTCCCGGTCAGCTGCTGGCCGGTGAGAGCATTACGGCGTCCTACCTCAGGGGTGAAGCCGCGATTGCGGTACCGGCGCATCGCCGCAAGGGGAATGGAAAAAAACTGGTGCTGGAAGGCGCATCAGGTCATAACCTCAGGAATGTCAGGCTGGAAATTCCGCTCGGCACATTCATCTGCATTACAGGCGTGAGCGGAAGTGGTAAATCTTCGCTGGTCGAGCACACGCTCTATCCGATTCTCAATGCCCATTTCTTCAATGGTGTCAGGCGACCCCTGCCGTACAAAAAAATTACCGGACTGCAGCACCTTGACAAGGTGATAGAAATTGACCAAAGTCCCATTGGCCGCACCCCGCGTAGTAATCCTTCCACATATACCGGTATTTTTACCGATATCAGAAACCTCTTTGCTGCCTCGCCGGAATCGAAGGTGAGGGGATATCAACCCGGACGTTTCTCCTTCAATGTATCGGGCGGTCGTTGTGAGACGTGCAAAGGGGCGGGGGTGAAAACCATTGAAATGAACTTCCTGCCGGATGTTTTTGTGCAGTGCGAAACGTGCAGCGGAAAGCGATACAACAGGGAAACACTCGAAATCCGGTTCAAGGGAAAGTCGATAGCCGATGAGCTCGATATGACCGTGGATCAGGCCGTGTAGTAATTCGAAAACCACCGCAATATTCTGCACACGGTAAAGACGCTTCAGGATGTGGGGCTGGGGTATATCACACTCGGCCAGCACAGCACCACCCTCCGCGGGGGGGAGGCTCAGCGTGTAAAACTCGCTTCGGAGCTCGCGCGCCGGGATACCGGAAGAACCATTTATATCCTCGACGAACCCACCACGGGACTGCACTTTCAGGACGTGGGTATGCTTATCAGTGTGCTGAATCGCCTCGTTGACCGTGGAAATACAGTGGTGGAGATTGAGCACAACATGGATGTGATTAAAGTGGCTGACCACCGCGTGGATATGGGACCTGAGGGCGGTGAAGCAGGTGGACAAATAATTGCAACTGGCACTCCGGAGTCAGTGAGTAAAATCAAAATCAGTCATACCGGACGCTATCTCGCGAAGGAACTCTGACCTGTTTTCAGATAAAAAAAACAGCGCCTCCGTAATGGAGTTGCTGCTTCTTTGTATTGGTCTTTACTCACTTGATAATCAACGACACCCGGTATGAAGTGCCTTCAAAACGAAGCACGTACAATCCGGCAGAAAGCGATGACACATCAGCCACGCGCTCATCGGCATTCACGCCTGCAATGCGCATCACTTCGCGCCCAGTGCAGTCCGTGACAATCGCGGTGCGGGTGCCTGCCG
>DHLU01000048.1:1316-5799 GCA_002405435.1 Flavobacteriales bacterium UBA4660 | reverse complement strand
CCCCCCCCCCCCCCCCCCCCCCCCCCCCCCCCCCCCCCCCCATCATTTTTTTTAAATGATTGCTCCCCCTCCGTTTTCAACAGTCTTACCATACTCTACGCTCTTCAGATCAAACGTGCAAGAGCCGTCATCGCAGCCGGCAGCCGGGTTGTAGTTGTTCGCAGATGAATCGGTGCAACCGGGGAAGGTGCATGATCCGTTATCGCAACCGGCGGTTGGATTAAAGTTGCAGGCATCTACACTGGTACAACCAGGGAAGGTGCATGAACCATTATCACAACCGGCGCTTGCAGAATAGTTACATGCCGCGCTGTCTGTGCAACCGGGATACGTGCAAGACCCATCGTCCTGGGTAGCTGCCGGATCATAGTTGCAAGCTTCGTCATCGGTACAACCGGGGATGGAAATGTTCGGGAACACAAGTCCGAGTGCAGTGCCATCTTGCTCAGGGAAACTACCGACAAATCCGGGAGGGCTCTGAAGGTTGTGCACATAAATCAATTGGTTGGCGCCTACACCCTCATCAAACATCGAAATGTTGAGGGCATATTCCAGCGTGCCGGTCGGCACAGTAACCTGGGCAATCAACACACGGTTGTCTGGACCCACCGGGAATCCATTGCAGGATCCATCGTTGGGAAGAAACCAGGCTCCGTCT
Source organism: Flavobacteriales bacterium UBA4660 (assembly GCA_002405435.1). GTDB lineage: Bacteria > Bacteroidota > Bacteroidia > Flavobacteriales_D > Sanyastnellaceae > UBA4660. Next base: position 5,141 of record DHLU01000048.1, on the reverse strand, counting down.
ACCATGAGAAGGTCCGGACCAAAAGGAGCAGCAGCGAATGTGCCGGAAATCATGTTGGCCGGATTGCTGATGGTGAAAATCTGGCCCTGCGTGCCGGCACATCCCGGACAAGGATCTGCAGGTGCATCCTGGGCACCGATGGTAACCCATGAGTCACGTGACAAATCGGGGAAAAACCCGATAAAGGCACAGTTGACATCGGGTCCGACAGCTCCTCCGAAGGAACTGTTCCATATCTGGCTACCCGCAGCGGATGACCTGATGTAGAGGTGGTGCACCGGTGACGGAGTAGTACTTCCGAACACAGCGCTCATCCTGTCAGTTGGGTTCTGCAGACGTGCATAAATACGGTAGGTCGTGAAACCAGCAGGCAATGTACCAACGGCACCCGTAGCGACGGCTTCGTTAAATACAGCTACCAACTGCGCATTAGCCGTGCTGGAGTAAACCAAGAGCACGGCCAAAAGACATCGTAGTAGTTTTCTCATACTAGAAGAGTTTTGGTTAAAAATGTTTAATTAAGCAACTTAAGCGACGCGGTTAAGCAAGTCGAGCAGCAAAGGTATGCATATCTCTTCGGGGCAAACAAATTTATCTTTCAAAATCCCCCTTTTTCATTGATTCATCGCCAAAATTCACCGTTTCATCTAAATATTTACCCTGTGCTGACCAAAACCTAATGTCGGCGAAACACGGCAAAAGAGCAGAATTATTTACCTCATTATCAATGTATTTATTCCATTTCTGCGCTTCTTATTTCGGCAATGTGCAACTATGCCTACATTTGCGGCCCCTTTGCGGGTGTTGGGTGCCATAGCTCAGTTGGTAGAGCAAAGGACTGAAAATCCTTGTGTCCCCGGTTCGATTCCTGGTGGCACCACTCCAATGTCAGGGCCGGCTTTGTCCGGCTCTTTTTTTTTTTTCACTGATGACAAAACCTGTTCTGGTCCGCACGGCCGAGGCACTGGACGATGCCCTGAGGGCGGCATTGCCCGCCGGCGCTCAGTTGTTTTGTCTGGCAGACATGCATACCCAATCTCTGTGGCTGCCTGCCCTCGGTGCCTTCGTGAAGGAAGAAGACTGCCTGTTGACTGCACCCGGGGAGGGCTCTAAGTCGGTAGAGACGAGCAACCGCCTCTGGCTCGAATTGGCAGGCCGCCACGCCGACCGCCATGCAGTGCTCATCAACCTCGGTGGAGGTGTTATTACCGACCTGGGCGGATGGGTAGCTTCAACCTATAAGCGCGGAATACCCTTTATTCATATTCCCACCTCGCTGCTCGGTATGGCCGATGCTGCCATCGGAGGCAAAACCGCCCTCAATGCAGGCCCGGTAAAAAATCTCATCGGCACGCTGGCAGAGGCCCGGGCCATCCTGATCCATCCGCCCTTCCTGCGCACCCTGCCCAACAAGGAAATACGCAGCGGGTGCGCCGAAATGCTCACACACGGCCTGATCTGGGAGGCCGCGCACTGGGAAGCCGTAACGCAAGCCATGGAACGGGGAGCGCCCGGCACCGATGAGGTCTACCGCAGCGCCTGCATCAAATGGGAAATCGCCTCGGCAGACCCTCAGGAAACCGGTGTGAGAAAACTGCTCAATTTCGGCCACACTGTCGGTCATGCCCTGGAAGCTCATTTCCTGGATACCGATTGCGCGGTCACCCATGGTGATGCCATATCCGCCGGTATGGTGGTTGAAACCGTGCTGTCTGAGCATAGGCTGCAACTTGATCCGGCAGCATCTGAAAACGTCGTGGCTCGCCTGTTGCATTTTTTTCCGGTACGTGAGTGCCTGTCGGTGCCGATTGACCGCATCCTTGGCTTTATGGCCCACGATAAAAAAATCAACGCAGGCACCCAACACTTTTCCCTGCTTCAGTCGCCGGGCCATGGTGTCTATGGCGTACCCTGTACTACAGATGAAATCATGCGCGCATGGCACGAAGCCATCCGGCGTATCAGCGCGTAAGCACGATGTAGTCCCTGATCAGTGTTTTCAGGAAATCAATTTTGTTGACGGGCACAACTTCCAGCCGCAGTTTTTCCCGAAGGGTTTCGCACAACTCGAGCACTGCGTCGCGGTGCGCCCGGTTGCGGTAACGGTTGTAACGCTCTATGGTCTGTTTGATCAAAAGAATATCGTCCTCACGAAAATGGCGAATGTCTTTATAGGTCGGCTCATAACTGGCCTGTGTATCGATGCGCATGATATCGCGCAGGCCTACCTGCAACCTCGGCTGCACCCTCACCACAGCCGTGTTGGAAACAATGTCGCCCAAGCGCTGGCCATAGTCGGTTGAGGCAATCAGCAGGGCACCCAGCACACCAAACGTCAGCCACAAATCGATCAGTCTGAAACTCCAGCGCAGCAGGAAGTCTGAAAACGAGGGCTGTTTTCCGTCCATCTTCACGACTTTAATACGAAGCATCATTTTGCCCGGTGTCTGGCCATCGAGCAACGCCTCAAAAAACAAGGTATAAAAGGAACGGATCGGCAAGATGAAAAGGTACTGAAAATGAAACCAGCCGTCTTCAAAGTCGGAAAATACCTCGGTGAGTCCGCCCAGTATAGCAAGCACCACAAAGAATACGGCCATTAACACCGAGTCGAGCAGAAACGCCAGCACGCGCTCACGCAGGTAGGCGAGCTCGTAGGTAATACTCACATTCTGGGTCGTGTTGATATCGATGGATTTCAACATGCCCCAAACCTACGCAAGCGGACGACGGCCCGCAAGCCCACTTGTGCAATTCCGCTCCCTCTCCCCTGACGCGCAAACCGTCTTGCCTGAATAATCTTGACCGCGCACTGCGACCTGCTTATTTTAGGCGCGTCAAATGCAGGGCAGCTGGGTTCAATGCAGGAAACGGAATTCATCAGGCAAAACAAGGATAAGTGGCATGAACTCGAAAGCGTGCTCCGCTCTCCATCCAAAGACCCCGACCGTCTCACCAACCTGTTTATTGAGTCCACCGACGACCTTTCCTACTCGCGCACCTATTACCCCAACCGTTCGGTAAGGGTCTATCTCAATGACCTGGCACAACAGGTTTTCCAGACCATATACAAAAACAAACGGCGCGAAAAGAAAAGATTTGCTGCCTTCTGGCTGAACGAATTGCCCGACGCCATGTGGTATGCCCGGCGTCAGCTTCTTTGGTCGTTCGTCATCTTTCTTACCGGCATCGCCTCCGGTATCCTGTCGTCTGTGGCCAATCCGGAATTTGCCTCGGTTGTGCTCTCGGCAGGCTACGTTGCGCAGACAGAAGAAAACATCGCCAGCAACGACCCCATGGCCGTATACAAATCCATGCAGCCATTTCAAATGTTTTTATATATCGCATGGAACAACATTCAGGTAACCATGCTGGTTTTTGTTCTCGGCATCCTGTTCGGTATTGGCACCATCTACCAACTGTTTTTTGAAGGCATCCGGATGGGTGCCTTTATGTATTTTTTTTACGAGCGCGATCTGTTCAGCGACGCTTTTTTTGCTGTGATGCTTCACGGCACACTCGAACTCTCTATGGTTGTGCTCGCAGGCACGGCAGGACTTGTGATCGGCAAGGGCCTGATGTTTCCGGGCACCTATTCGCGGCTGCAGTCTCTTATGCTCGCCGCCCGGCACGCATTCAGGATTTTCATTGCCGTGGCACTTGTGCTGGTGCTGGCTGCCTTCATCGAGAGCTTCGCCACGAGGCACACGGAAATGCCCAATGTGCTGCGCGGCACCATTATCGGGCTTTCTTTCCTTTTTGTGCTTTCGTATTTCGTTATCTATCCATGGTACCGACACCGCAAAGGCAGAACAATTCCCGAAT
>DHLU01000048.1:0-1177 GCA_002405435.1 Flavobacteriales bacterium UBA4660 | reverse complement strand
AAATCTCTTACCACCTCATTAAGACCAACGGGAAAATTTTCACCGAGATTTTTCACTATTTCGCGCAGCATTACCGCGGTATCATCATTGCCTCGGTGGTCTGTGTGGCTTCCGCCCTGCCGGTGTATCACTACGTTTCCCATTACCAGCTCTGGACGCTGCGGCCCGAAACCTTTCCAGAGTTTTTCCTGTTCGCCATGCTCTGGGACTTCGTGTGGGTATGGAACGACATCGAACCCTTTTTTCGCTATGAATGGCCACCCGTGCTTGCCGGCTACCACACGCTCTGCCTGTCGGCTCTGCTCACTCTGTACAGTGCTTATTTCTGCCGGAGTGTTCGCGGCAGGGGATTCAGCGCCGGAGAATTTTTCCTCCAGGGCTTCAACAACACACTGATTGCCGCGGGCATAATCACACTGGTCGTATTGCCCGCGTTTTTTACGCTGGTGCTCTCGGTGTTTATCATGCCCATGCTCTTCTTCCTCTCCTCGGTATGCGCATGCGAACAACGCACGGTATTTTCAGCCGTCGGCAGAATGTTTCGGCTGGTGCGTGGAAACTACTGGAAGCTGACCGGAAATTTTATGTTTATCCTGGGGCTCCAGTGGATTACCCTGCTTTTTCTGTTCTCCCCTTTCCGCTGGCTTGTGGAACGCGCCATCGGCCTGTCGGTTGATGACGGACTTTCACGCACATTTAACGTCTATGACCTTCTGAATATCGCCATCACCTTCGGCATAATGGCCACACTGCTGTCGCTGACGGTATTTTCCTTTCACTCATTCTACTACTCTTCCGTCGAGACCAACGAAGCTCCGCATCTGCGGTCGCTCATCCGGAAGATCGGTTTCAAGCGCAGGGCTTATGGACTGGAAAAGGAGGTATAGCGCAATCGTATGCGCGATGCTGCTTTTTACAAGTGTGCAAGCGCAAGATGACTTCGTGGTGATAGACGGAGACACGCTGTATTCCGACTCAACAGCCCCCGTTGAAGCGATACCCGGAGAAGAAAACGCGAGACCTCCCGAGACCCTCAAGACACCAACGCCGGGTGCCATATCCAAACAAACACCATGGTCGCCCGACCAGTTGGAAAAGGCCCGCGGAAAGCTCGATTACACGCGACCCGGAGAAAAACCGCCTAAAAAAAAATCCGAACCTGCACAACCGCCTGTAC
>DHLU01000153.1:8111-9804 GCA_002405435.1 Flavobacteriales bacterium UBA4660 | reverse complement strand
CCAGCCGGCCATGGATGCGGCCGTAGCCGGTCACCACGCCGGCGCCCGGATATTTCTCGCGGTCAAGTCCGAAATTGGTCGACCGGTGCGTAACCAGCATGCCCAATTCCTCAAAAGAATTTTCGTCAAGCAGAAAATGCAGGCGTTCCCTGGCCGTCAGTTTTCCTTTTTTATGCTGCGATTCGATGCGCGCGGCACCCCCGCCAAGCATGGCTTCCGCGTTTTTTTTTCCGAGAAGGTCGAGTTTCTCCTTCATGGGGCAAATCTAAAGGAGCGACCAGCAAAATCGCGAAAAATGATGGCTGGAAGGGTTATAGACCGATGCAGCCCCGGAAAATGCCAATACACTATCTTTCACCGGTTAACCTGCCGGCAACGCTTTTTATGATAAGACCCCTTGGCCTCCTTCTGGTGCTGCTCAACGCATGCCCGCTTCTATCACAACCCGAAACCATCGACTCACTCGAGCGCCTGCTGCCGACACTGAAGGGAAGCCAGCGCGTTACCGCGCTGGGCGATCTGTGCTTCTACCTCAGCAATGTGGATGTGGCCCGGGCAGAGAAGTACGGCCGCGAGGCACTTGACATGGCCGTCAGACTCGAAGACAGCGCCCTGGTCGCCTCCGCGGCGAATGACCTCAGCACCTGCCTCTTCAGAAAATGCGACCTTGATGGGGCCCTGGCCTATTCCTACCGCGCGCTGGCCATCAGAAGAAAGTCTGGCGACCGAAAAGCCGTAGCATCCAGCCTCAACAAGCTGGTCAATATTTACAACGAACGCGTTATGCTCGACAGTTCGCTCAACTACGCCCTGGAGACCGCAAAGATTTTTGAAGAAGCCCGCGACAGCAACAGCTGGGCGATTGCCCTCTCTGCGGTGGCCTCTGTATTTTTTATGGAGCGCGACTGGGCTGCCTGCAAACGCTACGCAGCAGAAGCATACCGCATCGCAACGGCCTGCAGGCAACCTTATGCCATCGCGGGCAGCGCCGGCAACCTCGCCCTGGCGGAAGAGCAAGCCGGCAATTTCGACGCGGCCCTATCGTGGTACAACATCGCACTCGAAAACTATGAGCTGGTTGGCTCACTGATCGATGTATCTACCGTAGCCGGCAATCTCTGTGTGCTGTACAGCAGGCAAGGCAGAAAAGAGGAGGCACTGGCTTCCTACAAGAAAGCCTTGCAGATGGCACGGGCGATCGGAGAACTCAAGGGCGTCGCGCACTTCGAGGCGAACATCGGCACATTTTATGCCACCCTCGGCGACCTGCAACAGGCCGAAATGCACCTGACAGCCGCTTCGGAAGTGAGTGGATTTCACTCCATGGGCCGCACACGAATGCAGGTATACGAAAGCCTGGCCGAAGTCTATGCCCGCACCGGAAGGGGCGAACGCGCCGTTGATATGCTGCAGCAGTACCGTTCGCTCAGGGACTCACTCTACAACACCGAACGCAGCGAACAACTGCAGGAAATGCGCACCCGGTACGAAACCGAAAAAAATGAACAGGAAAACCGGCTGCTGCAATCCGAAAATCGGCTGAAACAGCAGGAAAACCGGTTTCTGCTGGCGGGCTCGGGTATCGTAATCGCCCTCTTGTCCATTTCGGGCTGGCTGTATTACCGCTCATACCGGCGCAAACAGGAAAACCGGCTGCAGGCTATTCTGGTCAGAGAAAGGGAGGCTGGACTGC
>DHLU01000153.1:482-7986 GCA_002405435.1 Flavobacteriales bacterium UBA4660 | reverse complement strand
CCGAGAAAGGGAGGCTGGACTGCTGGCGGTAATTGAGGCGGCAGAACAAGAGCGCAAGCGTATTGCCCGCGACCTGCACGACGGCATTGGCCAGCAACTGGGTGCCCTGAAATTGCGCTGGGAAAGCCTGAAGGAAGCACTAGCTGAACACCCGGCTGAAGAAAAAAAGGCACTCCATCAACTGACCACAGCACTGGATGAAACCGCAGCCGATGTGCGCACGCTCAGCCACCAGATGATGCCGCGTACGCTGGAGGAAAATGGCTTGCTGCCGGCCATTGAAGACGTGCTCGAAAAAAGTCTTAGCGCCTCAGGCATCACCTTTCGCCTCGAGCACTTCCGGGTGGAAGACCGGCGTTTTCCCGAACGTGTCGAACTCGGCGTATACCGCGTATTTCAGGAACTGGTCAGCAATATCATCAGGCACAGTGCAGCTACCGAAGTATCGGTGCAACTGTATACCAACCAAGAGCGGCTCATACTTGTGGTGGAAGACAACGGCTGCGGATTGGGCAGTGCCGGGAAGAAGGAGGGCATCGGCATGCTCAATATCACCAGCAGGATAACCACCCTGAAAGGTGAAATCAGCTGGCAGCCTTCACCGGACAAGGGTACCGTGGCGGCTGTGCGGATACCCATAACTTCGACTGCCGCCTGAATCATCCGCTGGAAGAAAAGGCACCGGCCAACCCTCAGCGAAAGCAAATTCAGCGTTTTGACGCAAGTGACCACAGCACTGCTACCATGAGATCAACCTCGTTGCTCGTATTGTAAAAGGCCAGTGACGGACGAACAGTTGACTCAAGTCCGAAACGGCGCAATATGGGTTGTGCACAATGATGGCCTGACCGCACTGCAATACCCTCCAGATTGAGGGCTGACCCGACTTCTTCGGTCGAATAACCTTCAAGTACAAAAGATAATACGCTGGCCTTGTCAGGAGCTGTCCCAATCAAACGAAGCCCGGGCACCTGCGTCATAAAATGGGTGGCATATTGCAATAGTGCGTGCTCGTACGCATGAATATTTTCCATTCCCAGCACGCTGACATAGTCGAGTGCAGCACCCAGTCCCACTGCATCCGCGATGTTGCCCGTACCCGCCTCGAAGCGTGACGGTGCCGCGTGGTATTCAGTATGCTGAAAGGTGACGTCGCGAATCATATTGCCCCCTCCCTGCCATGGAGGTGCTTCATTGAGCAATGCCTCCTTGCCGTAAAGCACCCCGATACCGGTAGGGCCGAAAACCTTGTGGCCAGAAAAAACAAACCAGTCTGCGTCGAGGTATTGCACATCTGTAGTCATGTGTGAGACGGACTGGGCACCATCTACCAGCACCCTGGCACCGGCGGCATGCGCCATGTCAACCATAATTTTTGCTGGCGTTACCGTACCCAGGGCATTGCTTACCTGAGAGAAGGCGACCAGTTTCGTGCGGTTGTTCAGTAAATGCGCATACTGATCGAGCATGATCTGGCCCTGGTCGTCGACAGGAATCACACGAAGCAGCAGCCCCTTGCGGCTGGCCAACTGCTGCCAGGGCACGATGTTGGCGTGGTGTTCAAGATGCGACAACACGATTTCATCGCCTGCTCGTAAGAACTTTTCTGCCCAGGTATTGGCCACGAGGTTGATGGCTTCCGTAGTTCCTCTGACAAAAACAATCTCATTGGGTGAGGCCGCCCGTATAAAGTGCTGCACCTTGCCTCGGGCTTCCTCGTAGGCATCGGTAGCCCTGGCCGCCAGCTCGTGCGCCGCACGGTGGATGTTGGAGTTTTCATGGCGGTAGAAAGCACTCAACCGGTCAATAACCCGGTTGGGCTTTTGCGTGGTTGCCGCATTATCAAACCACACCAGAGGTTTACCATTCACCTGTTCACCCAGTATCGGAAAATCCCTGCGCACCTGGTTCAGGTCAAAAGGTGCATGAACCTTTGACGGCTGCAGTCCTTGCTTAAGCAATGCCCCTGCAAACATGTCTGCGCCGGACTGGCCTGCATTAGCGAGAACCGATTCATGAAGAAAGTTAAATGATTCTGCTTCCCTGGCAACTGCCCCGCTGTCAGCCGCAGTAAGCCGCGGTTGTGCAGAAACCACAGACGGTGAAGCCGCATAGGCGCGCGGGCCACCCGATACCACCGGCGCAATACCGCCAGGATCTGCAGCAGGGAGGTAGCCATGGTACACGCCCGGCACAGCGCGCATAAATCCTTCGGTTATAATGCCTGCACCTGCCGGGGAAGACACAGACGGAATAAGTTTGCTTACTGCTTCGCCGGCGGCAACGGGGTCGGATGGAAACAACAGCGGATCCCTATAAATCGCATCGACACCCGCGAGCCGGCCATGCTCAGTAACCGAATACCCTGAAGCGGCCGCCGCGCTGCCGGCCACCGATTGCGGTACACGACCAGCACCGGCATAATGCGGATCAGGCAAGGCAGCAGGGGGTTGCCGCAGGTTAAACGGGTTGGGCTGCACACTGTAGGAAGGTGAGGCGCCCGGGCGGCTCAGTGCGGAGATTCCGTTAACATCACCAGGCACACCCGGCAGGGGTGCACCGGAGTCTGAAGGCACATGCGCTCGAGGGGTGCGGGCCTCTCCGGGAACAAAGGCAAAAAATTCATTGGCGAGCCGGGTCAGCCACTTTTCGTCCGGCAGCGCCGGGAAATCTTCGGTATTCATGCGCTCCGCCTATGGGTTACGGGTTATTTGTACTCATGGAATTTGGTGGTATCGACATCATCCAATACAGCAAGCGCATCATCAGTGAGCACAGCCAAAGAACAATAGAGCGAAACGAGATAGGAGGCAATCGCCCTGTCATTAATACCCATAAACCGCACGCTTAAACCGGGAGATTGCTCTCCGGGCAAGTTCGGCTGGTAAAGACCCACTACGCCCTGACGCGCTTCCCCCGTGCGCAACAAAATCATCTTGGTTTTACCCGACTGGAGCGGCAACTTATCGGAAGGCACCAGCGGAATGCCACGCCAGGTGAGAAACTGAGATCCAAACAAAGAAACCGTGGGCGGGGGCACACCGCGCCGCGTGCACTCACGTCCAAATGCCGCAATCGCGTGCGGATGGGTCAGAATAAATCCTGGCTCTTTCCACACCCGGGTCAGCAGTTCGTCAAGGTCGTCAGGTGTGGGCGCTCCGGTTCGTGTCTTTAAGCGCTGAGAAGCATGCACACTGTGCAACAGGCCGTAGTCCTTGTTGTTGATTAATTCACTTTCCTGACGCTCCTTGATTGTTTCAATAACCAACCGCAACTGCTCGCTTACCTGATTGTACGGCTTGCTATACAGATCCGACACCCGGGTATGCACATCGAGCACCGTCTGTACGGCGGTGAGGTTGTACTCCCTCGGATTCTCAATATAATCCACAAAAGTGTTTGGGAGTTCCCTTTCGTCGCGTCCTGTGCAGTCCACTTCTACATCCTCGGCATCTTTCACCTTATTAAGCCGGTAAACACCTGATTCAACAGGAATCCAGTTAATAAGCCGCGTAAGCCAGCGGGGCGTGATGGTACCCATCTGGGGTACCGTGCGGGTTGCAATGGCGAGTTGCCTTGCCGCTACATCGCCCAATGCCGTCTGCTGTTTTTTTTGTTCTGCCATGGTCAATTATATTTTTATTTATACAAGCTTCCTATACTATTTACACTTGCCCGCGGGGCACCGCCAGGTCTCACGTTGTCTTCAACTCATCCACCACGAATCCTAACTCAACCTTTCGCCATGGCGACCGCCGCGCTCAGCGTGGCGGCAGTCAACCACAGCGTCAGGGCAGTTCATACCGGAGGGTCACCCCATAGGTGCGCGGATCACCGAGCACGCCAGCAAAATGGCCGGCATTGCCCGCTCCGGGCAGCAACTGTTCAAAGTAATTTCGGTCGGTGAGGTTTCTGGCCCAGAGGAAGAAGGAAACCCCTGAGTCTGCCCGAAACCCCGCCCGCCCGTTTACCAGGGCGTAATCCCCGATATTCAGGTAGGCCGAGGGGCTTGGGCTTGATGAAAAACGTGAACGGTAATAACCATCAACTGCAATGAAGACGCGTCCATCCTGCTTGAGCACCTGGCTCTTGCGGGTATATTCCAATCCGAGCGAAGAAATCCATTTGGATATACCGGGCAACTGACCTCCCGATATGTCCTTAAATGAGGGTCCGCCGGTTTCTTCCAGCGGGGGCGGTGCATTGGTGAAACGCACATACTTGCCGTCAGAATAACTGACCGCTGCATTGATCCGCAATGATTCTTTCACCAAGACCGCCGCATCGAGCTCAAAGCCCTCCACACGCACCCTTTCTGCGTTGGCCAGATACCCTCGGTTTACCGCGAGGTCAGCCGTTTGCACCAGGGTCTGGTAATCGTCTATCGTAGTGCTGAAAACCGTGAGGTTGAACAACGTGTTGCGCGCGGGCTCAGACTTCAGTCCGAACTCCAGGTGATTGACCCGCTCGGGAAGAATCACGGCCAGCTCCACCATAGGCTTTCCATCTTTGTTGGGCAAACCACCAAGGTTTAGTCCCACCGGCTTAAAACTGTTGGCATAGGTCGTAAATACCCGCAAACGATCGGTCACTTTCAGGGCCAGTGTGAGTTGACCGGAAAGATTCTGGTCTTCAATGTCGGCCTGGAATACCTGATTCGAATACACAGTCCGCTGCAGCGCAATCAGCGCCGGATCATCCGTCTGCAGGCCGCCGTATACCTCCCGCCGGAAATCCACTTTTTTCTTGTCGTAGTTGGCCCTGATCCCCGGCAAGATACTCAGCCGGTCAAAGAGCAACCAGTCCACCTGGGCAAAAAAGGCCGCACTCTGGTTGTCGTATGTCGGATAACTCCTAATGCCATAGCCATCGAGCAGTCCGGGTGTCTGCCACAATGCACTGGTGGAGTTTTGTGAAAACCGCCACTGGTCGCGCCCTGCCTCTTCAACATGTGCCCCGTCGGCCTCAAGGTGCTGCGCAAAGCCATACACACCAAATACGCCGGTGATATTGCGCGAGAGGTTTCCCGCATACCTGATCTCCTGCGACCACTGCTGGTGCACCGACGGCGCCTGAGAAAGCCTCAGACCCTGAAGCCCCGTGAAATCGCGGTCATTCGACGGATCCCAGTTCCAGAAACGCCACGCAGTAGTTGAGGTCAGGGTACCCCGCCCGACTATATATTCGGCATTGAGCGATGCCCCGCCAAAATCCTGGTTGCTCTTCCACGGTGTATCATGATCTACAAGACGGTCGAAGGCATTGCGGGAAGGCAGGTCGTAACCCAGGTCTGCGATAATGTTTTCAAACTGACGGTACGCTGCGCGACGGGTTGGCGCCACCCCTGCAAACACCTGTGCATAGCCATCGGGCCGTTGCCGAGAATAATCGCCGGCGAGCAACAACTCAAACCGCTCAGCCGGTTTAAACAGCAGCTGGGCCCTGATGCCGGTGTTGTTAAGGGTGTTGATGTCGCGGTCGGTCTGGTCAGCGCCGCGCAGCGTAACGACCCCATCGCGGTTGGTTCCCGTAAAAGATACGCGCGCCGCCAGTACGTCACCCGCAAGGGCGCCGCTTACAGAAGCCCTGGCCTGCACAAAACCATAATTGCCCGTGCTCACCTCACTCACGGCATCGGTCTCAAATGAGGGCTTCAACGTGTGGATGTTGAGCGCACCTGCCGTAGTGTTGCGCCCAAACAGCGTGCCCTGAGGTCCGCGCAACACTTCCACACGCTCTACGTCAATAAAATCGATCGTCGTGGCCGCCGGACGGGCATAATAGACCCCGTCGACATAAAAACCGACGCCGGGCTCAATACCATCATTGGTCAGACCAAAGGTGGAGCCCAACCCGCGAATGTTCAACGTCGTATTGCGCGGATTGGAAGAATACAACTGTACCGAAGGCGCCAGTTCTTTCAGGCGGTTGACATTAAAGGAGCCTGTCTGGTCGAGCAGGCTTCCGCTGATTACGGCAATGGGAATCGGAATTTCCTGCGGAGACTCCTTGCGCCGGCGCGAGGTGACCACAATCTGACCCAACGCTGTGGAAATGGGCTCCAATGCGACCCGCACCTCCGAAGCACCGGCATATTGCACATCCTGAACGGCATAACCCAGAAAGCTGACGGCCACGGTAACCGGAAAACTGCCTTGATAATCCAACGCAAATGAGCCGGATACATCGGTCTTAACCCCTTGCACCATTCCCTTCAACACCACGGCAGCACCAATGCGTGGCTCCCCGGTTTCGGCATCATACACAAGGCCTTTGACCGACTGCGACCAGCCGGCCGCGTAGCCAAGCATCAACAAACTTAAAAGTAAAATTTTCTGTTTCATCTGACTTTATTTTTCTATTCAGACGGCAAATATATAGTTCTTCTACCAATTTAGTAGAACTTCGAATAAAAAAATTTTCCTGCGCTATTTTCACAATTGCCTTTTCACCAGGCTATGCACGGTGATGCGCTTCATGGCCGCAAGGGTCTTGTCGCGCACAATGGCCATGCCCCAATTCACCGGACAAGTTTTTTCATTCTCACAGTCTTTGCAGGGCTGATAAAAATTGAGCGACACACACGGCACCAGCGCAATGGGCCCATCAAACACACGGTGGATATCCACGAGGGTAATGCGGCGGGGATCTTTGAGCATATAATAACCTCCCTTTGAACCCTGGGTGCTGGCCACCATGCCGGCATGCTTCAGCGCCAGCAGAATCTGCTCGAGAAATTTCTTCGGAATACTGGCCTCGCGGGAAATATCGGCAGTGCGCACGGGCATATCCCCTTCCTGCCCGGCCAGGTAAATCAATGCCTTGATGGCGTATTTGGTCTTCTGAGAAATCACAGCGCTGCAAGGTAAGAATCCGCCCGAAGCCGGTCAGCCATTGACCGGATGCGAGCCCAAACAAAGTTAGGACTTAATCCGACACCACAACCGGCATGGCTGCGTAACTTTGACCAAAAACGGTATTCTGCCGCAATCACCAACCCCCCAACCCTCACATGCCCATCAGGCTGCTGCTCACAGACGACCACCAGATTGTGCTCGACGGACTGCGTGCAATGCTGGCAAACGAAAGCCGGCTTGAAATCGCCGCTGAAGCGCGCAACGGACAGGAAGCCCTCGCCGCCCTCGAAGTGCTGAAAATTGACCTCGTGCTCCTCGATATCGACATGCCGGTAATGGAGGGCTTTGAAACTACCCGGCTCATACGCCGGCGCTTTCCCGATGTGCGGATTATCATTCTCTCTATGCACGATGAAAGAAGTATGATCACCAAACTGGTCAATGCAGGTGCCGACGGCTATGTGCTGAAAAACGCAGACAAACAATCGCTTCTGACCGCCATTGATGATGTGATGGCCGGTAAAAAACACCTCTCGATGCAGGCAAACGCTATACTGCTTTCGGCAGCCAACCCCACCGACGCCGGACTCCAGGGCAGACTCACCGAACGGGAAATTGAAGTACTGCAACTCATAGCCGAAGGGCCC
>DHLU01000153.1:0-344 GCA_002405435.1 Flavobacteriales bacterium UBA4660 | reverse complement strand
GAAGTACTGCAACTCAAAGCCGAAGGGCTTTCCAACAAGGAAATCGGCGATCGCCTGTTCATCTCCCACCGCACGGTCGATACGCACCGCACCAACCTGATGACCAAACTCGAGGTACACAACGTGGCCGGACTGGTGCGTTTCGCCATTCAAAACGGCCTGGCGGGCTCGTAGCGGATACCGCGCTCAGCCGGATTGTGCATACTTTCACGCCCGGCACCCCACAGCAGTGCTCATTTTGCCCATACAATTTCTCATCGGCCAAACCATGCGCAACCGGTTACTCGACTTCATCTACCTCCACAGCGGTGAAGAAACACGCGAAAAGGTTCTCGAAACCGTAA
>DHLU01000123.1 GCA_002405435.1 Flavobacteriales bacterium UBA4660 | reverse complement strand
ACAGAAAAATGGGTTTCTGATTTCGCGACCTTGTCTTCTTTCCCAAAGAGAATCCTGTACAGGTTTATGATGTTTTGAAGTCCGATTCCTGTACTCTTTTCCTGCACACTCCGCTCTTGCAGATTATTGCGAAAAATCAGTTGGCCGGGCCGTCCGCTTACTTCTATGGTCAATGGTCTGTCGCGGGAAATAACGTTGTGTTTCACGGCATTTTCGGCGAGCATTTGCATTGTGAGCGGAGGTATAGCGGCGTGTTGCAGCACCTCAGGCACATCCACCGCTATGCGCAGATTTTCCCCGAAACGCTGGCGCTGCAGGTAGAAGTACGTTTCGAGCAATGCGAGTTCTTCAGCGACTGAGATCACTTCTTTGCCCTGTTGTTGCAGGATGGTGCGGAAAAAATCAGACAGCCTGGCCACGTAGTCTACGGCCTGACCGGGATCTTTTTCGATCACTGCCGTAAGGGTGTTGAAACTGTTGAAGAGGAAATGCGGATTAACCTGGTTGCGCAGGGTATCGAGCTGGCTTTGTAAGCGCTCACGCGCTGCCCGGTCGCGCTTACGGAGCGCGCGGATGCGCATCCTTACGGCATAGGCCGCAAGCAAGCCTAGTGACGAAGCGGCCGCAAGCAAAAACCACCACCGTGTCCAGTAAGCCGCTCGTATGGTAAAACTGAATTGGCGGATGTCGCCCATCAGGCTGCCCGACTGAGCCCTCACCCGGAAGGTGTAAGAGCCGGGTTTTAGTTGCGGGAAGGCAATACGCGCGTCACGGGTTGTCATCCACCCGGTATGGTAGCCATCAAGTTTGTAGGTGTATGTGACCTCACCCGGCGCACTCAGCCAGATGCTGCCGACGAGAAAGGTAATGTGGTTTTCACTATGGCTGAACGATCTGCGCGCCACGGTGTCGATGGCCTCAAGAAGCAACTGCACCTCTGCGATGTAGCTCTTCGGTGCCTGACGGAAGCCTGATTCACCGGCGCTAAACTTGATCATGCCCTCTGCAGTCGCCGCCCAGAGGTTGCCGCGTTGGTCAGCCTGCAACACATTGAGAAAATCGGTGTGCACGGGCCGGCCGCCATCAGCCAGCAGGAGCGATGCGGTAGGGGAGGAAAGGGTTCCGATTCCCTGAGGGGTGAGCAGCGCAATGCTGCCGTGGGCGCAGGGACTTAGGGCAAATACCTCGAGTTCCTGACCATCATGGGTAAGCCGCTTGGCCTGCACCTTGCCCCCGCTGAGTATACTGAGCGCGCCCGAAGAATCCAGCATCCAGGTGCGGCCGTGGTGGTCGGTGGCCATAGAAACAATGCTGCGCGGTATGCCGGCGATTTGTTCCTTCAGGTGCGAAAATCTACCCCCTTCATAGACAATGATGCCCGCACCATCGGTACCAAAGAGCAGGCTGTCGTTGCCGACGGGTACCGCGCAGTAGATGTATGAACTCCCGAGTCCCTCATCCCTGCCAAAGCGCTCAAAACTATTCCCGGCGCAATCTTCCAGCAGTGAAACACCACCGAGGGTCGAAAACCACAGCGCCCGTCCGACCGCCGTGTTGCCCAATACATTGTCATTAATGAGTCCGTCTCGTTCTGTAAACCACCGAAGGCTGCCATCATCAGGACGGAGCCTGGCCACGCCATGACCGAAGGTACCTATCCAGATATTTCCGTCTGCATCTCCGCACAGCGATACACATTGGGAAGGAAGCGCAGCCGTTTTTGCGAATGTGCGGATGCGGTCTGTTGCAGCAAAGGTTTCGTTGTGACAGAAAATGCCCCGGTCTGTGGCGAACCAAACAGCACCGTTGCGGTCTATGGTGATGGCGGAAGCGTCCGTAAAGTCGGTCTCGTCGTGCAGGCTCACATACAACAGCCGCGGATCGAGGCAAACGAGGCTGGGTGAATCGCTGTGCAGCAGGATGTGGCCCTCCTGATCGGCCATAAGGGAAGAAACTTCTGAGCCAGGAATTTGTGAAACAGGCACATAGGTATCCATTCGCTGCAGGAATGGCTGCTCCAGTATCGCCAGACCCGCCCCGGAAGCGGCAAGCCATACCTGGCGGTCGCGCAGGCACGCGGCGGTAATCCTTCCGGATAACACCGGACCTCCTGCACCAATGGGCCGGACCTTAAACGAGGCCATGTCCAGCACATCTGCTTTTCCGTTGTCGTACCCCACCAGCACCATTTGCTCATCCAGTTTCAGCAGGCAACTGGCCAGGTTATCGCTCAGTCCCTCGCGGTTGCTGAGGTGGCGTAGCACCGCGCCGCTGCGGTCAAGCAGCGTGACGCCGGCATCGCTTGCCGCAATGAGGATGTCATTCACCGCAGTGACGTCATAGATGAAGTTGTCGGGCAGACCCGATCCGGTGTCGATGGTCTTCAGCGTTTTGCCGTCCCAAAGGCCGATACCTCCTCCGTACATGCCTATGGCAAGTTGCCGGCCCCTGCGCACGAACGCGGTGATTCTGTTCGGTCCGGTTTTAAGCGGCGCCCCGGCCTTTCCGCTGCCGCACGCATAGGTGCAGCAATGGCCGTCTTCGAATCCGATATAGAGCGTATCGGCAAAGAGTGACAACTTGCTGATACCCGTATCAATGGGCAATGACACCCGCTGCGCGTGGCTTCCGTCGTAGCGGCAAAGTCCGGCGGACGTGGCCATCCAGATAAATCCGTCTTCAGCTTGCACCGATTCGGATGTCGTTACCGGTCCCGCTTCCGACACCACGTTTAAGGTGCGCATGCTGAATTGCTGACCCCAGCTGACAGCGGGCAAGGCGAGCGACGCACAGAACACATAAAACAGGTTGCGGCAATGGATCATTGGATGGCTGTTTTCACGGCGCACGCAGCAGGGTGGCCTGCACTTCCACCGACACCAGCTCAGCCACCTTGCGGTTGACGATTTTCGGAATGGCTATGGCGTGGTCTGCATTGCGGATCGAGAAGCGGCTGACGACAACCACTTTTTCAGGCGAAATTTTCAGGGTGACGGGAATAATGCGCTCCTTCCTGACGCCGTGGATATCAAGGATACCTTTTGCCCTCACGTCCACGGACTGGCTTTTGGAGAAATCAACGGGCTCGATAATCCTGCCGCTGAACTGTGCCTTCGGATACAAGGGGCTCTCCAGGTAGTTTTCGTTGAAATGTTCCCGCTGCAGCGCACTGTTGAATCCACCAAAGGAGGTGAGTTCTACCGAAAAAATAAACCTTCCGTCTGAAGGGGTGATCAGCCCGCGCATGTTGTCTGACGATGCAGAAACATTTTCCAGCGGGGCATCACTTGCAAAAGAGATAGTACCTTCTTGCGTTTCATAGGACTGGCCTGCAAGGAGGAACCGGGCACTCCAGCAGCATACGGTGAGAAGGAGGCGGGGTGACATGCTCAGGGTCGATCAGGCACAAACTTACCGACAGACCCGGTCTCTGACATTAAATATCCCAGGTTATATGCACTTCATCGGTTTCCGGATGCGACTGACAGGCCAGTATATGGCCCTCGGCGACCTCACGGTCTGAAAGGGCGTGGTTGGCATCCATACGCACTTTTCCTGAGAGGAGTTTGGCGCGGCATGTAGTGCATACGCCGCCCCTGCATGAGTAAGGGGCATCTAGGCCTTTTTCGAGTGCTGCAGTGAGCAGGGTTGGGCCTTCTTTCGGAATGTCTATCCAGGTATCCTTGCGGTCAAGGGTAATTTTTACACGAGCCATGGTATTCAATGGGTTGCTTGGAGTAATGTTTCAATAAAGCCGTTGTCCTGCCATTCGCACCGGCCCGTCGCTGCAATAACGGTGCTTCCGTCTTTGCCGATGGCGTAGGTGGTGGGCAGGGTATAGACGGAACAATCTTTTAGAGATGATGTTCGCCACACATGCCAGTCTGTGGGCACGACCTGTGTCACGGCATCGGTCATAGCCGCGTTGTCGTCGGTCACGAGGTACCAGTGGTAACCCGCTTCGCTGAGCCGCGGGCCTGCAGAAGTCATGAGCGGCAGTTCGGCCATGCAGGGGCCGCACCAGGATGCATAAAAATGCACGATGGCCGGGAGTTGCAAGCTGTCGGAGAGCATTCCGCTCCGGTCGGCGGAAAAGATGACGGGTATGGCCGGTGCCTCAAAATCGGCAGCGCGTTTATAGCGAAAATAATACCAGGCAATGCCGACTGCAACCAATAAGGCAATTCCGTAATTCTTTATAAAACGTGTTACCATGTTAGCAGCCGGGCAATGTGTTGGCTCACCTTGTCGGCGTTGGGCAGCAGGGTAGCTTCGAGGGTGCTGTTGAGCGGAATGGCCGGCGTGGGTGCCGAACCCAGGGTATGTACCGGCGCGTCCAGCCAGGAAAAACATTTTTCACCTATGAGTCCGGCGAGGGCGCGCGCAAAACTGTTTTCGGCAGGTTCTTCGGTTACCACCAGGCAACGGCCACACTTTTTAACCGCTTCAAACACGGCCTCCTCATCCAGCGGCAGCAGCGAACGCAGGTCGAGAATCTCGACCTGTCCGGGGAATTGTTGTGCCGCAGCCCGGGCCCAGTAAACGCCCATGCCGTAGGTAATGACGGCCACAGCGTGGGGCGACTCCGCCGTCAGCACTTGACGGGACTTTCCGATAGGAATGATGTAATCCTCCGAAGGCTCTACGGTGCGGGCCTCTTCGGTGCCCTTTACCTTAGACCAGTAGAGCCCCTTGTGTTCGAGCACCACCACAGGGTTGTTGTCGTAAAATGCAGCCTTGAGCAGTCCTTTCAGGTCTGCCCCGGTCGAAGGATAGACCACCTTGATGCCGCGTATGTTGCAGAGCACGCTCTCCACACTTGAACTGTGGTAGGGCCCGCCACTTCCGTAGGCACCTGTCGGCACGCGGATGACAGCCTTCACCGGCCATTTTCCATTGCTTAGGTAATAACTCCTTGAAGCCTCGGTGAAAAGCTGGTTGAGACCCGGCCAGATGTAGTCGGCAAACTGCACTTCTACAATCGGACTCAGTCCTGCAGCGCTCATGCCTACCGTGCTTCCGATAATAAAGGCTTCCTGAATAGGCGTATTGAATACGCGGTCGTCGCCGAATTTTTCCGCCAGTGTGGCGGCCTCCCTGAATACGCCGCCCAGCCTGCGGCCCACATCCTGTCCGTACAGCAGGGCTTCGGGATGCCGGGCAAGCAACTCCTGCACGGCAAACAGCGCGCAGTCAACCATCACAGTGGGTTCTTTACCCGCCGGAGCGCGCTCGCCTTTTTCTTCGGTCACCGGTGTTGGCGCATAACAATGCGTCATCAGATCAGCGGGCTTCGGATCGGGCGCTGAAAGCGCAAGGGCATATTCGGCTTCCACATGGCTGCGCGCAGCGGCCGATGTGCGCCTGAGTTCTGCATGGTCGATGCCGAGTTCAAGCAGCTGCAGTTCGAAGCGAGGGTCGGGGGGCGGTGCTCGTCAGCCCGCTGGC
>DHLU01000099.1:6581-6821 GCA_002405435.1 Flavobacteriales bacterium UBA4660 | reverse complement strand
GCTCCGAAGGCATTGTGCAGGACTGTGATGCCGTCTATCGGGCTGTTAACGGGGAAATAGGCAAAACCCTGAATACCCCCCTGGGCATCGTTGTTTTCAATTTCATTCACTACCCAGATATTCATGTACTGGGTGCGGGGCCAGGTACTGAGAGCCTTAACGGCTTCTTCATTCGCGCCTATACCGCCCGTGGCTTCAATACCCTGTTCGGCGTAGAGTGGAACGGAAGATCCGTTGACC
>DHLU01000099.1:5845-6465 GCA_002405435.1 Flavobacteriales bacterium UBA4660 | reverse complement strand
GCACGATGCCGGTGCTCGCCTGGTTGTTGGGTGAGCGCGAGGCGAGGCAAAACTCAATACGTACATCGACGCCATCGCCATCACCATTGGACCCGGGAAGTTTGCGAAAGTCTTCATTCAGCGCAGCGATGGCCGAGAGAATCTGTGCTTCGCTGATGTTGGAGCCGGTGCCGACGGGTTCGCCTTCGTGGATAACGTGCACCACGACCGGAATGACATAGACCTCATTGCTGCGCGCTGAGGCATCGAGCGCTGCATGAGCCGCAATGGCCTGCTCCAGGTACATGTAGCTCCGCGCAAATACCGGATCAGTGGCTATCAACTGGTCGGTAATCTCATCGCTGGGGCAAGACTGCTGGGCCCGCGTCAATGTCGGCACGGCCCAGAAGGCTGATAGCAGGAAGAAAGATAGCGCGAAATTTTTCATCAGAACGGATTGTTATAGGGTTTGCGGAGTAATTCACCCCTTTTTACCTCAATTGGGCCTCCGATGTTTCGGTACTGACGGCAGTCTTTCGTTACTTCCTTTTCACCTTCCGTCCCGGTAATTTTAATGCGCTGAAAAACAATGAAATACAAGTGCTTTAGATCAGGCGCATGTTCGGCACGCCTCACACCAG
>DHLU01000099.1:0-5722 GCA_002405435.1 Flavobacteriales bacterium UBA4660 | reverse complement strand
CATGTTCGGCACGCCTCACACCAGGCGCCGGTTAAGGAGAGTGGGATAAGCCGATATTTTTAAAAATTTTCACTTTTTCACCCGAACTAAATGCGCGTCCCTTGCGTTAAAACACCGACTCGCTGATTTCTTAAGCGAGGTTTTGGTTTTGGTTAAGGAAAAAAGCAAACCCCTCAACGGAGGGGTTTTCTTATTTCATACCTGCGGTATGCGCATTTATACTGCCGGCGGCAACGCGACTTCCCGATCACTATGGCTTGTCGCGGAGTGCGACGAATACTTTTACGCACTGAACGGCTTCGGCTACGTCGTGCACGCGCAAGATGCCTGCGCCGCGTTCCAGAAGAAACATATGCAGGGCCGCAGTGGCGGGAAGCACTTCGTCGGTGTCATGGCCGGTGAGGCTGCGCAGCATCGATTTGCGCGATATACCGGCCAGAAGGGGAACACCGGTCATGGTGAATTCATCAAACCTTCTCGCCAGCGCGAGGTTATGCGCCAGCGTCTTTCCGAAACCGAAACCGGGATCAGCCACGAGGTCGTGTACGCCTGCATCGTGGAAATACCGGATCCGCTGTTCCAGAAACCTGAATACGTCATCCACCACATCGGTATAGGCGGGTTGCTGCTGCATGGTAGCCGGCGTTCCCTGCATGTGCATCAGAATAACCGGTACCCGGTAGGCGGCGGCGAGGGCTGCCATGCCGGCATCACCTTGTCCTGCAGTAATGTCGTTGATAACTGAAGCGCCTGCATCGAGGCATTGCCTTGCCACATGGCTATACCAGGTATCAACCGACAGCAGGGCCTCGGGGAAGGCACGGGCGATGGCCTTGACTACCGGTAGCACCCTTTCCAGTTCGGTGGCTTCATCAATGCGTGTGCTGCCGGGCCGGGTGCTTTGTCCACCCAGGTCTATGATGTCTGCGCCGGCATCGAGCATTTCGCCTGCCTTATTGACGGCAAGGTCAATGTCGGTAAACCGGCTTGAGGCATAAAACGAGTCTGGCGTTGTATTGATAATACCCATGACCATCGGGTGATGTTTCACCACGAGTCGGTCTCGGATGCGCAAGCTGATTGTGTTGTTTTTTGTAATTGGGGCAGATACCATGGTGCAGGTGCGGCAAAGAAAGCCAAATTTGCACCGCCGGGAAATGTGCCGGCCCTACCCGAACATGGACAAGACCCGTGAACAATACCTCGTGCAGGAAGCGCGCTGCGCCGAACTCTTCTTCCATAAGATGGATGACTACGGGAGTGCCTGGCGGATTCTGCGTACCACCAGCCTCACCGACCAGGTCTTTATAAAGGCCCAGCGGATCCGCACCCTGGAAGAGACCGGTGAAAGCAAGGTGAATGAAGGAATTGAAGACGAATTTGTGGGCATCGTCAATTACAGCATCATGGCCCTCATTCAGCTGCGGCTTAAGGGTGATTCCCGGCTCGAACTGACGAAGGAGGAGGCCAGGGAACTATACTCCAGCGAATTTGAAGTCACCAGGGAACTCATGCTCAGAAAGAACCATGATTACGGGGAGGCCTGGCGGGAAATGCGTGTTTCGTCATTCACCGACCTGATCCTGATGAAACTCCTGCGCATCAAACAGATTGAAGACAACAGCGGGCGTACCAAGGTGAGTGAGGGAGTGGACAGCGGTTACCGCGATATCGTCAACTATGCCATGTTTGCGCTTATACGCATGAACGAGCCTCAGGGGCAGGCCTGACAACGTCCGGGCCCCGGCGCTGCGACGAAGGAAACCCATGAAGTTTTGCTCCTTTCGGCCATACGCGCCGGCCGTTGGCAAATTTCACTTTTCATTCAGGATGGGCTTCATAACTTGCTGCCCTCAATCAGATCCTTTGACGACATGAAATACCTTACCATTTTTTGCCGCGTGGTTGTCGGCTCGCTCTTTATTGTATCCGGACTCATCAAAGTCAATGATGTAATCGGTTTTGGGTATAAACTGGAAGAATATTTTGCTGAAAGTGCCCTCAACTATCCCGGTTTGATCCCTTATGTGATTCCCATTGCCATATTTATTGTGGTGGGAGAGGTGTTGCTGGGTGTGGCGCTGCTTCTGGGTGCATGGCCCAGGCTTACCACTTCACTGATCATGTTCATGACGGTATTTTTTCTCTGGCTGACCAACTACACGGCGTCCTGCATCGACCGCAGAGAGGTCTTTAAGCCTTCAGCGGAGATGAAGTCGTTTCCAGATACCTGCGTGGAAACCTGCGGATGCTTCGGTGACGCCATACCCTTAGAGCCCAGGCAATCTTTCTACAAGGATATCGTGTTGCTCATCCTGGTGCTCCCGGTCTTTATCGCTGCGTGGCGAAAGAAGTTCGCACTGAACACAGATAGCGAAGACCTCTGGTACCTCGGCGTATCGCTCGTACTCATCGGTGTTTTTTCCGTCTTCCAGCTCAAGTGGCTGTTTCCGGTATCCTTTACCATCATCGCTGTCGGAATGGCCATGGTAGTAAAAAGGTATGCCGGACCTAAGGTGTGGCTCATGGCGCTGGCACCGCTGCTGGTGACCGGTTATGTGCAGTACTATACCTATAGCCACCTGCCACTGAAAGATTACCGGGCCTATGCGATAGGAAACAACCTGATTGACCAGATGAAAACGGCAACGGAGCTCGGACTTCCCGAACCGAAAACGCTGGCTTTTTATACCCTCAAAAACAAGATAACGGGCGAATTGAAGGAACTGGACAGCGACGCGTACCATGAGTCGGAGATATGGAAAGATACTACGTGGACGGCCCCAATCGCTGACATGACCTATACCCGGGAGGTGCAGAAGGGCTACAGGCCCAAGATTCAGGACTTCAAGCCCACTGATTTTGATGGCGTTGAAATGAAAGATTCCCTGCTGGCACTGGAGAAGTGCTTTTGGGTAATCTCCAAAGACCTGAAGACCTGGGATCCCTCCGCAACGGCGCGGGTCAAAGCTTTTTGTGACAAGGCACAGGAGGCGGGTATACCCGTATTCGCGATTACCAGTGCGGATTACGAACAGGCCGATGCATTCCGACATGACAACCAGCTGGCATTTCCCTTTTTGGTCAACGATGGTACAGAACTCAAGATTATTATCCGTTCCAACCCCGGACTTGTGTACCTCGAGAAGGCGGTGGTGAAGAACATGTGGGCGCACCGCGATATTCTTGAGTTTGAGAGTGCCAAGGCCGACAATTTCCTTCCCTGAACGCCGCAGGATCTGAAACGGAATGCTGCGTTACCTGCTGAAGAAATCAGCCTATGGTTTGCTGGTCCTGCTTGGGGTCGTAACCACTGTTTTTTTTCTCTTTAACCTGGCCCCCGGAGATCCGGCACGGAACATTGCAGGTGAAAATGCGCCTGAGGAGACCCTCCGGAATATCCGCCGAAAACTTGACCTTGACCTGCCTCTGGGCAAAAGATTCGCGTTGTACCTCAACGACCTTTCGCCGCTGTCTGTGCATAATTCCGTCAACCCGGAAAGTCGGATATACCTCGATAGCATGGTATACCGGGCGGCAAAACTTTGTAAAGTCGGTCGTGCCCGCGTGTTGGTGGCTAAGTTTCCTTACCTCAAACGCTCATTCCTTTCTGACAAAAGTGTATCGTCGATTCTCTCATCTGCCCTGCCCGGTACCATCGTACTGGCCGTACTGTCGATCGGCCTGGCCCTGGTCATTGGGTTGCTGCTGGGCATTTACTGCGCCCTGCACAAAGACGCCTGGTCAGACCGCCTGCTGCTACTCTGCACGGCGGTAGGCATGGCAGGACCCTCGTTTTTTGTAGCAATGCTGGTGGCGTGGCTGGGTGCAGTGGTGTGGCGGGAACAGATCGCGCTGCCTCTTTGGCCCATGGCCGTGTTGTCGGTTTGGTTGTTGTCCGGCCTGCTCTTTCGAAGCAAGATGCCCCGCGCGCGATGGTTTCTGGTGCTGCTGGTAACGTCCCTGGCAGCATACTGGTTGTCTGATACAGGCCCGCTGGCCTGGTCGGTCGTACTGCCAGGCACGGGACTCAACATGACCGGCAGCCTCTACAGTGTTGATGTATATGCAGGTGAATACCTCAATCCGGCCAACCTGATTCTGCCCGTTTTTACCCTCATGATCCGCCCGCTCTCGGTCATCGTGCAACTCACCAGAAGTTCATTGCTCGAAGTCTTGTCACAGGACTACATCCGCACGGCAAGGGCCAAAGGCCTCAGTGAGCGTCAGGTAGTCTGGCGGCACGGCCTGCGTAACGCCCTAAATCCGGTCGTAACGGCAGTCAGCGGCTGGTTTGCCTCGCTGCTGGCCGGCGCCGTGTTTGTGGAGTTTGTATTCGGTTGGAAAGGACTGGGGCAGGAGATGTTCGGCGCCATTGAGAAACAGGATATGCCCGTGGTGATGGGCGGCGTGATCGTGATTGCCGCAGCCTTTGTAGCCGTGAATGTGTGCGTTGACCTCATTTACGGCTGGATTGACCCCCGCGTGCGGCTGCGTTAAACAGAACTCCCTAGCGGTGCACCTCCGTTTACCCCACAATCTCGAAGGTAAGGAACCCGGCATTTTCTTCCCGGCTGACCGCTACGCCGCTCACTTCAGACAGCGGAGAGCCCGTGCTGCACCAATCGGCAAAGGCCTCCAGTTGTGCGAATCCCCCTTCCACCTCACAATAAACGCTGCCATCGGGAAGATTTTTCACAAAACCCTTCAGGCCAAGTGACATGGCCTTGTCGTGTGCATGCTTGCGAAACCATACCCCCTGAACCTTGCCCCGTATGCTGATGCAATATCTCATTCGTTGTTCCTTTGCACGAACGTACGCACGGAATGAACACCCTCGAACAAAAAAAAGAAGCCTTTGCGCGTCTGCTCACCATCATGGACGAACTGCGGGCAGGCTGTCCGTGGGACCGCAAACAAACCATGGAAAGCCTGAGGCACCTGACCATTGAGGAGGTGTACGAACTGGGGGATGCCATTCTCGACCGCGACCGCGACGGCATGCGGGGGGAAATCGGAGACCTCCTGCTGCATATGGTTTTTTATGCTAAAATTGCTTCAGAGGAGGGGTCGTTTGATATCGGAGATGCGCTCAATGCGATTTGCGAAAAACTGGTAGCCAGGCACCCACACATTTATGGTGATGTGAAGGTGGCCGATGAGGAAGAGGTGAAGGCAAACTGGGAAAAACTCAAGTTGCGGGAAGGAAAAACCAGCGTGTTGGAGGGTGTGCCGCGCTCGCTGCCCGCCGTAGTCAAGGCACAGCGGATTCAAGACAAGGCACGTGGCGTGGGGTTCGACTGGGAGCGGCCGGAACAAGTCTGGGATAAGGTGCAGGAAGAACTCGGAGAACTCAAAGCGGAGGCAGACGGCAACACAGATCCCGCCAGACTGGAAGACGAATTCGGAGATGTGCTCTTTGCCCTGATCAACTACGCCCGCTTTATCGGTGTTAACCCGGAGGATGCGCTTGAACGCACCAACCGCAAATTCATCAAACGTTTCCAGTTTCTCGAGTCTGAAAGCAAGAAGGACGGCAAAGAACTGGGCACAATGACCCTGTCAGAAATGGATGTCTATTGGGAAAGGGCCAAGAAGTCCTGAAAATCATCTATTGGCCGTCCAACCTTGAAAGAAAGTTAACATTTCTTACCCTTCCGGGAAGGCGGGTATCTGCTACTTTGGCCCGGCTGTTAAACCCGCATCTTAATACAGGTCAACT
>DHLU01000160.1:3852-4074 GCA_002405435.1 Flavobacteriales bacterium UBA4660 | reverse complement strand
GATGTAGGGGTATCGTTTGCCGACATGTAACAGGTGCTGAGCTATTTCACCCGCGAATTCTTCGGCAAGTCGCAGATCAGGCTGCGTCCCTCCTACTTCCCGTTTACAGAACCCAGTGCCGAAATGGATGTGTACAGGGGCCTCAATAGTGCCGCCGATCACCGCATCACCAAAGGAACCGGCTGGCTCGAAATTATGGGCTGCGGCATGGTAGATCCGGCC
>DHLU01000160.1:968-3783 GCA_002405435.1 Flavobacteriales bacterium UBA4660 | reverse complement strand
GCTGCGGCATGGTAGATCCGGCCGTGCTGGAAGCCAACAAAATTGATCCGGAGAAATACAGCGGCTTTGCTTTCGGGATGGGCATAGAGCGCATTGCCATGCTGCGTTACCAGATTGATGACCTCCGGATGTTTTTTGAAAATGATATCCGTTTTCTCCGGCAGTTTCACCAGATCGCATTGTAAGGATGCGTGCTGAGGTGGAAGCCTGGTTTATAGAACTTCCTGAAGCGCAACGCCAGATTGCCTTTGCACTCCGCCACACGATTCTCGAATGTTCGCCTGCCATGGAAGAAAAAATGCGCTACAAGATTCCCTTTTACGACTTAGGCCAGCCGTGTTTTTATCTGAATGCAAGAAAGCAAATAGTAGAACTGGGGTTTTACCACGGCGCCGCACTTGACGATGAATACGGCCTGCTAACCGGAGCCCATTTAAAACAGGTGCGGCATTACGCTGTCGCGGATTTGAAGGATCTTCGCGAAAAGGAATTGAGTGCGTTGTTGTTTCAATCTCTTGATTATTTGAAAAACAGAAGGAAATAGCCATAACATATGTTTACAGGTATTGTAGAAGCAACCGGAACCGTAGCGCAAATCAATGCATCCGGTGAGAATATTACCTTCCTCCTGGAGGCACCCTTTACCCGCGAACTGGAGGTAGACGACAGCGTAGCGCACGACGGGGTCTGCCTGACCGTGGAAGAAATCGACGGTAGCTTCTACCGGGTAACGGCCATTGCCGAAACCCTGAGGTGTACATCCCTCGGTGACTGGAAAGTGGGCACGGTGGTCAACCTGGAGCGCCCCATGCGGATGAATGCCCGGCTCGACGGACACATTGTGCAGGGTCATGTAGACACGACAGCCACCTGTAACGCAGTGATTCCGGAAAATGGATCATGGCGCATCGGATTTACCCTGCCATCTCCACACGGTGGATTGATGGTACCCAAAGGAAGCATTTGTATCAACGGCGTCAGCCTGACCCTGGTGCACGCAGCGCCCACTTCCTTTGAAGTAGCGATTATTCCGTACACATGGCATCACACCAATTTTCACGCCCTTACTCCGGGCTCGGTTGTTAACCTCGAATTTGACATCATCGGGAAATACGTGCAGGGATTGATGGGCAGGCTGGGGGCTATAGCTTAGATCGCGGATTCTGGATGCTGAAGATCAGAGCACTTTTTGTTTCTTGAGTTCAAAATTCTGCCCGAGGTAGAGCCTGCGTACCTGTTCGTCTGCGGCGAGTTCCGTCGCTGTGCCCGACTTTAAGATCGAACCATCGTAGAGGAGATACGCGCGGTCTGTAATCGAAAGGGTTTCCTGCACGTTATGGTCAGTGATCAGGATGCCGATATTCTTCAACTTCAGTTTGGCCACAATACGCTGAATGTCTTCCACTGCGATGGGATCGACGCCCGCGAAGGGTTCATCCAGCAGAATAAACCGCGGACTTGTCGCCAGTGCCCGCGCGATTTCTGTGCGGCGACGCTCACCTCCGCTCAGGTGATTCCCGATGTATTTGCGCTTGGCGGTCAGGCCAAATTCATCGAGCAGGGTCTCCAGCCGTTGCGATTGCTCTGCTTTGGTGAGTTTGGTCAGCTCGAGCACGGCTTTGATATTGTTCTCCACCGAAAGTTTCCTAAACACACTGGCTTCCTGCGGCAGATAACCCACTCCGAGCTGCGCCCTGCGGTACATCGGTTCATGGGTAATCTCCGTGTTGTCGAGCAATACACGACCACTGTCGGGTCGAATTAATCCCACAATCATGTAAAAACTGGTGGTCTTCCCTGCCCCATTGGGGCCCAACAGTCCGACGATTTCACCTTGGTTTACCTCAAAACTCACCCCCTTCACGACGGTGCGTTTGCCGTAATGCTTTACTATGTTGTCAGCGCATAACTTCATCTGGGTACAAAGGTCGGAAAGAATAGCCAAGGACAGCAAGAGGGTTGTCCTTAGAACCCGATACTGAGCGTGGCCCGGAATCCCAGTTTTGCGATGCCCGGGTGGTCGAGGTAGGTAGCGCGGTAAAGCAGGTCGCACCTGAGTACTTTCAGGATGTTCTCCACCCCGACGGCGCCTTCGATATAGGGCTTTCCGAGGGTATAGATATCGTTGGATCCGTTGAGGTCAAAATCGCGCGAGAGGATTTCGTCGTTGGCTTCGTCATAACCGCCTACGAGGATTTTGGCCGACACCACCTCTCTCCACTTCAGTTTGCGCATGAGCGGAATGCGGTTGAGAAACAAACCATCGAGGTGCCATGTACCCCATATGCTGGCCCAGCGGTCGCTGACAAATTCAAAAAAGTTCATCAGGTTATACGCACCCTCATCGTAGAAGTAGGTTTCATTGCCCTGGTGCAGCATAAGCATTGGGTACGGGAGGTTTCCGAATATTTTTCCGGCCTCTGCAGTGAGGTCGAGGTAACCGAACGGACCGAAACGCCAGCGGTCTTTCACCCTGGCCAGTGCACGCTGGTAGCGAAACTGCCCGTCAAGTGTTCCGGGCAGACCGACCGAATACATAATCTCCAGTTCAGGATAGCGCGTACCCAGCGAAACCCGCTCGAATTCTCCGTAAACGAATTTTTCCTTGTAGGCGAAACGCGTGTACAGGGAAACTTCAGACGTGATCAGGGCCGGCACGGATTCAAAGGCTATGCCCTCTCGCTTTAGCCGTCGGTTGTATGAGTATGCCGTTCCTGCGGGCTTCAGCACCCGGTGGGTAAAAATGAGTTTGTTTGACAAGCCATACAACCACTCCCGCTCAATATAACCCGACAATTCGGTGACATCGGTGAGT
>DHLU01000160.1:0-807 GCA_002405435.1 Flavobacteriales bacterium UBA4660 | reverse complement strand
TGTTGGCGGGGTTTCGGCGGAAAAAACTCGACAATACATTGTCTTGCCGGAAGGCGCCTGCTCCCTGCCCCAGCTGCTCCATGTCTCGTTTGGTATTGGCCCCGATGGCCATGCGCGGATTTTTCCCCAGTATCCAGATGAATCCCGTTCCGTACTTGAAACGCTCATCCAGAAAACCGTAAGCGCCGTAACCTTCCAACATCACCCGCTTTGAAAACGCGTTGCTGGTGCGTCCGCCGATACGCAGGCGGTTTCCCTCAATGGGGTTGTAGGAATAAAAGGTATAGTAGGGACCAAATTCGACAGGTCCCGTAATCTTGTAACCCGAAACAAACAGGGTAATGAGGTCAGCGATGGTTTTAAACTGCGGAATGTTTTTGAGCGTATCGACCATGTGGTAGATCTGCTTTTCGCTGGCGGTAAGTTCAATGTGCCGCGACCGGTCCCAAAATTCTTCCGAGTGGTAACCTGCCCCTTCATTAACAACCACATCCGAAACGCCTCCGAAAAATCCGTCGCCGCGGGGCAGGTTGATTACAAAATTGCGGTAGGTGCTTGTTTTTCGGCCATAAACGCCCAGTTGTTTATCGCTGACATTAAAATCGACCAGCAATTCATCGCGCACCAGCATCCACACTTCGTGTTCTACCTCGTCATATTCCTGGTTAACCTTAAAGGTTTTAATCCAGTTGATGTTGGCCCCTTCGGCGATGGTTGCATCTACCTTGCGAATGGCATAAGTAGTATCGTTGACCCACATTTCCCCGAAGAAGAGCAGCTCCTGTTTTCGACGTGGGAAAAACTGCA
>DHLU01000068.1 GCA_002405435.1 Flavobacteriales bacterium UBA4660 | reverse complement strand
GCCAATGTAAACATCCCGCCATCCGTCTCGGTCATAGTCTGCCCCTGCAACACACTCGCTCATGGCAGTCATCGAAAACTGGGGCAACACATCGGTAACGTCTGTAAATCCATCGGCACCATCATTCCGAAACATCAGACAAGAGCCATACTCCCTTGCGAGCATAAAATCTGCATCCCCGTCGTTGTCGTAATCGGCCCATGCAGGCGCCTTGGAAAAAGAGGTATTGGGAACGGCTTTGTAAAGCTGAAAGGTTCCGTTGGCCTGGTTGATGTAGAAGTAAACGCTATCGAAGGTTACCCCCATGGTAAGGTCATCCCACCCGTCTTTGTTGAAGTCGTAAAAGGAGAGTCCGCAATGATCCTGAAAGTTGGGAATGATAAGTCCGGCCGCCTCATTGACCTTGGAGAACTGAGGCCGGGCGGTGGTGGACGTGAGCAGGAGCAATGAGACCAGCGCGGTGCAACGCAGCGCACGCGGAATTACCGCAGCAACGGCATTGCCATGAAGAAAATATTTTGTCAGGCACCCTGTCACTTTCCAAAAGTACAACGCCGGAGAATGCAGCCAAAACAAGGATGGGTGGCGCTTGAGGGCACTGCTGCAGAAGCCGTGAGTCGTCGAAAAAAAAAAAGCCCCCGACACCGAATCGGGGGCATAACCATGTGGTAAAGACAGTGCCTTATTTCGCCAGTCCAGTCGCCCGTTTCTCACGGATAACTGTTACCCTTACCTGACCCGGATAGGTCATTTCCTTTTCAATTTTTGCGGCGATATCGAGTGCGAGCTGGTCTGCCTTTTCATCGCTGACCTTTTCACTTTCTACCATCACCCGGAGTTCGCGGCCGGCCTGAATGGCGAAAGACTTGGATACACCCGGATATTCCAGGGCCAGGTTCTCCAGGTCGCGAAGGCGCTGGATGTAGGCTTCTACCACTTCGCGCCGGGCACCCGGTCGGGCGCCGCTGACGGCATCACAGACCTGCACGATGGGTGCGATCAGCGACTTCATCTCAATTTCATCGTGGTGCGCGCCAATGGCGTTGCAGACTTCAGGTTTTTCACCGTATTTCTCGGCGAGTTTCATACCCAGCAAGGCATGCGGCAGTTCGCTCTCGTCATCCGGCACCTTGCCGATGTCGTGCAGCAGTCCGGCCCGCTTGGCTATTTTGGGGTTGAGTCCGAGTTCGCTGGCCATGGTAGCGCACATGTTGGCCACCTCACGGGAGTGCTGCAACAGATTTTGCCCATAGGATGAGCGGTATTTCATTCGGCCCACCATGCGCATTAGTTCGCTGTGCACATTGTGAATGCCCAGGTCGATGCAGGTGCGTTTTCCCACCTCCATGATTTCCTCTTCGATGTTTTTGCGCACCTTGGCTACAATCTCCTCGATGCGGGCCGGGTGAATGCGGCCGTCGGTCACGAGCTGGTGCAGCGAAAGGCGTGCTATTTCCCTTCGCACGGGATCAAAGCACGACAATACAATGGCTTCAGGCGTATCATCCACAATAATCTCTACGCCGGTGGCCGCCTCGAGGGCGCGGATATTTCTTCCTTCCCTTCCGATGATGCGGCCCTTAATCTCGTCGTTTTCGATGTTGAACACACTCACTGAATTCTCAATGCTGTGTTCAACCGCGACCCGCTGAATCGTCTGAATTACAATCTTCTTGGCCTCCTGGTTGGCTTTGACCTTGGCCTCATCGAGAATGGACTGTATTTGCTGCGACGCCTTGGCGCGGGCATCTTCCTTGAGTTGCTCGAGCAGTTGCGCCCTGGCCTGGTCGGCCGACATTTTCGACAGTTCTTCCAGCATCGTCACGGCTTTGGCATTGGCTTTTTCCAGCTCGGCCTGCTTGCGCTGTGATGCCTCCTGAAGACGGGTGAGGTTTTCCTTCTGCTGCTCGACTTCCTTGTCCCTGCGCTTGTTGTTTTCTACCTGCTGCGAAAGCTCGCGCTCCCTGCTTTTGATGCGGTCCTCGGACTGCTGAATCTTTTTGTTGCGATCGCGGACTTCCGATTCGTGCTGGGCCTTCATTTCGAGGAATTTCTCCTTGGCCTGAAGGACTTTCTTTTCTTTGATGGTCTCGCCTTCCTTGACGGCTTCTGACAGGATGTTTTCTTTGCGGCTCTTCAGTATCTTGCTGAAAATCAACCAGGAAATCAATCCCCCCGCCAAGACGCCGCCCACGACTGCGAATACTAAAAACAATGGTTGTGTTGGCATGATGTATTATGCAATAAAGGTTCATACGCACCGAACGACCCCTGGGGCCAGCCG
The DNA here is from genome assembly GCA_002405435.1 of Flavobacteriales bacterium UBA4660. GTDB lineage: Bacteria > Bacteroidota > Bacteroidia > Flavobacteriales_D > Sanyastnellaceae > UBA4660. The sequence goes on along the minus strand of DHLU01000068.1, from coordinate 1,380 downwards.
GCTTAATTAACGGCAGAGAAATGCGCGGGAGAAAGTGACTTCAGGTATTCAGGTAGCCATCTGCCAGTTCGATGAGCCTGTGCAGTTGCGCCTGCAAGTCGGCATCGCCCGGGTCAACGGTTGCTTCCGGAGCAGGGCTCCCGGCACGGTTTACGCTTTTGGCTGCCAGTTGAAGGGCCGCCATGGCCAGCAAATCCTGTTTATCCTGTTTGCTATAGTACTGCTGGAAGACCTTGATATTGTCTTCGATAGCCTGTTCAGCCTTGCGGATCACCGGTTGTTCGGTGCTCTCAACGGTGAGCGGGTATGTTCTGCCCGCAATGTTGACCCGGATGGATACTTCAGCCATGCTATTATTTGTTCAACAGCGCTATACACTCGTCAATTTCCCTGACCAAGTCGGTAATTCTCTGCCTGGTGTGTTCGCGGAAATGTTCCTGAACAACTACCGGTTGCGGCCGACTGGCCAATACCCTATTCTTCTCGCCAAGATCATCAACCTGCTCCTGCAATTCCCTGTTGATCCTGTAAAGCGACTCGTTTTCTTCCCTGAGCCGGTTTACTTCGGTCAACAACTGGCGACGAGCATCTCCAAGCCGGATGATTTTCTGCTCTATGCCCGTCAACAGGTCGCTGTGTTTCATTTTTGCTCCAAGCGAATAAGGTAACCGGTTCAAAAATAGGCAGGATTATGCCTTAGGCAACATCATTTTGTCCGATTTGGGGTGTTGATATTTCTCCGCAAGCAACGGCGCGCATTTCGGCACGGGGCTTGATTTTGCATCCCGATGCGATTCCGGTTTTACCTAAGGCGCTTTTTTTTACCCGCACTCTGTCTTTTTGCCGGACTGCAAGGCCGCACCCAGCCCTATCCCCAGCAGTATTTCAGGGCCCCCCTCGATATCCCGCTGAACCTTTCCGGCAACTTTGGAGAACTAAGAACCAACCACTTCCATGCCGGTCTTGACATCAAAACCGAACAACGTGAAGGCTTGCCCGTTTATGCCGCCGCCGAAGGCTATGTCAGCCGGATCAAGGTATCGCCGGTGGGCTACGGCTATGCCCTATACATCGACCATCCTGCCGGCTACACCACGGTGTATGGTCACCTGCTCTGCTACCAGGGTGCCATCGCCGCCTACACGCGCTCGCAGCAATACGCGCATGAATCTTTCAGCGTTGACCTGTTTCCCGCTCCCGGCGAACTGCCGGTAAACAAGGGTGACCTGGTTGGTCTCTCAGGCAATTCAGGCGGCAGCGGCGGCCCCCACCTCCATTTTGAAATCCGCGATACCAAAAGCGAAAACCCCATGAATCCGCTGCTGTTCGGACTGGAAGTCAAAGACAACCTGCCGCCTTCCATCTCGGGCATATGGGTGG
>DHLU01000245.1 GCA_002405435.1 Flavobacteriales bacterium UBA4660 | reverse complement strand
CGCTCCCCCCGGTAATGAGCACGCGGGCCTCCGGCGGCGCCACGGTATCGATCATTTTCTTGATGTCCATAATCGCCGCACTTTCTCCGACAATCACGGTGCCGCCATTGCGCTCTGCCTTCTTGCGCAGGGTTTTGGTTTCTTCCACCAGGGCCACCTGGTTGGCGGCATTGCGGATAGACACCAGAATGCGGTTGAGGTCGAGGGGTTTTTGGATGAAGTCGTAGGCCCCCTTTTTCAGCGCTTCCACGGCCGTCTCCACCGAGCCGTGTCCGGTGATCATGATCACGGGGCTGGCGATGCCTTTTTCCTTGAGTTTTTCGAGTACTTCCATTCCGTCGGTCCTCGGCATTTTAATATCGCAGAAGATGACGTCGTAGTTGTCCTTTTCAGCCAGTTTCAGCCCGGTAGCCCCGTCGGGGGCCTCGGTTACTTCAAACTGCTCGTATTCGAGAATTTCACGCAGCGCGGTGCGGATGGCGGCTTCGTCGTCTATGACCAGTATTCTTGGCATGGGGAATGGGATTTTGCACCGCGAATGTCGGCAAGATTACGCTACGTCAGGAACCACCCGCAGGGGTTGGGGTGAAACGGAAGCCCAGTCTGTCTTTTCGATCCATTCGGCCAGTGCCCCTTCTTTCAGGCTGAAATCGCTGTGCATGAGTTTTACGAACGGATGCAGTTCCAGCACATATTTAATAAGGAAACTGGCCAGGGGCATGAATTCCGCGCGGATGGGCGGAATGGCAGGGTGCTTCATTCTTTCTTCCAGGGTGCTTCCCGACAACCACGCATGGATAGCGGGCAGCGCCGACAGCGGGATTTCGTTGGCTGCCGCCGCCGGAGTTTCTATGCGGGCCTGGTGGCGGTACAAGGCGAGCATGGTATCAAACGAGCCGCTCGACCCTATCATGACATGGGGCTGGTGTTGCTGCATGGCATCGCGCAGCGCTGACAGTTCGCCCACCAGGATGTTGCGCAGGTTGGCGGTGTCGTGGTGTGTGAGCCTCTCTGACGGGCGCACGCGCTCGGTAAGCCGCGAAATACCGAGGGTGAAACTTTTGCGCCACAGAATTCCCTGGTTGTTGCCAATGATAAATTCGGTACTGCCCCCGCCTATGTCCATCACCAGCACCGGAGCCGATTCCAGTGCGATGGTCTGAATAACGCCTTTGAAGATGAGTTCGGCCTCCCGCTCGCCGCCGATGACTTCGATGGGTATTTGGGCCACGCGCAGGGCGTAATCCACAAACTCACCACCATTTGTTGTTTCGCGCAGGGCACTGGTACCCAAGGCCAGCGTGTGGCGGCACTCGAGGTTGATGATGTTTTGACGGTGGCAGAAGAGCGCGTCTATTCCGCGGATGAACCGCGCCGGTATTATTTCACGTTTTTCGAATCCGCCCGCACCGAGTTTGACAGGCAGTTTGCTCTGAAAAATTTTTTTCCAGCCTGTAGCATGGGCTTCGGCCACCAGCAGGTTGAAAGTATTGGTACCGCAATCAACAACGGCCACGCGAATCATGCGCCGAAAATAGGCATCGTGACGACTAAGCCCAACAACCGGATTGGTTCATCGCCTCAGCCGTTGTAGCGGAGCCACTTCCACAACTCGCGGTAAGAAGGCTTTTTACCATACATCAGGATACCGACGCGGTAAATGCGTCCTGCCAGCCAGATCATCGACACGAAGGTGACCACCAGGCAGAGCATACTCAGCAGGAGCATGAGCGGACTCACGCCAATGGCCGTCTTGACCATCATCACAATGGGCGATGTGAGCGGAAAGACAGAAAAGAAACTGGCCATGCTGCTGTCTGGATTGGTGATGAGCACCCCGGCCACCACATAGCTGAAAATCAGCGGCACGGTTACCGGCATCATAAACTGCTGGGTATCGGTTTCGGAATCCACTGCAGCACCGATGGCGGCAAACATCGAACCATAGAGCAGATAACCGCCGACAAAATAGAATATGAAAATACCAATCATCAGGGGCCAGTTGGTGTCCAGTACGGCGGCCAAAAATGAATTCTCTTCAATCATCTGCATCTGGGCGATGGCCGGATTGTATCCGGTGGAAAGCTGCTGGGCATTGTCGATCAGGTAGGCCTGTCCCTTAGTGCTGCTGCCTAAATACAGGCTAAAGACCAGCGTGGAAATAATGGAGGAAAAGACCACCCACATCAGAAACTGGGTTAATCCGACCAGTCCGATCCCAATCACCTTGCCCATCATCAACTGGAAGGGCTTAACCGATGAAATAATCACCTCGACGATGCGGTTGGTTTTTTCTTCAATCACCCCGCGCATCACCTGCACGCCGTACAGGAAGATAAATATATAGATGAGCACGGCGAAAGCGAATCCGATTACGGCCTTGTCTGAGGTGAGGCTTTCCTTCCCGCTTTCCTTCACGTTGGCCATGGCAAATTCGATATTCACCTTGGCGCGCTGGTACTCGGAAAATGTAATCTTCAGGCTGTCTTCCACGCGCGCCTGTTCGAGCGCCAGTTCCAGTTCCCGCTCAAGTTGTTCTGAAATAATTTCACTTGGGGTGCGCTTGAAGATCAGTTGACACCTGCCGCTGTTGAAAAGGCTTTCATCCACAATCATCTGCAGGTTGTAGGGACTCTTTTCAAACGACGCATCGTCGAGGCGGGTAGCGGTAAAATCAAACAGCACCTGGGCATTGGCGCTGTCTCTGAAGGTATTGCGCCAGAATCGGGCCTCGAGGTGCCCTTCGCTGAGTGTATCGGTGGTGATCATCCCGGTTTCATCAACTACCAGCACATGGTACTGCGCGGTATCGTTGACCACTACGGCGATTGCGCCGAAGATGAGGAGACCGAAGAGTAACGGACCCAGAAAGGTCATCACGATGAACGAGCGCTTTTTCACCCTTACCAGGTATTCGCGCTTGATTATGAGCCAAATTTTATTCATGATAAAACGCCTTTCAGGCAGTTTGATGATTTTGTGATGCGCGGCTTACGGCCTCAATGAAAATATCGTTCATGGAGGGAATAATTTCACGGACAGCATGAATCTCCACGTGCTCCATCATGGCCCGCAGCAATTCGTTCAGGCTGTGGTGGTCTTTGATGCGGATATGCGCCTTGTGCAGGTCGTCTTCCGCGCCTGAATGCAGCAGCTCAAAGAACGGACCCAGGCTAATGCTCAGTTCCATGGGCGTGCCGGCATAGGTGACCTCATAGGTGAAGGTCCTGAATTTTTTCTTGATGTCTTTCACCGAGCCGTTGAGAATTACCTCGGCGCGGTTAATGAGCGCAATGTTGTCGCACAAGGCCTCTACACTTCCCATATCGTGGGTGGAAAGTATTATGGTGGTTCCGGCCTTTTTCATGGCGAGCATCTCGTTGCGGAGCAGTTCGGCATTGATGGGGTCAAACCCGTAAAACGGTTCATCGAGGATGAGCAGGCGGGGCTGGTGCAGTACGGTGGAGATGAACTGTACTTTCTGTGCCATGCCTTTCGACAGGTCTTCAATTTTTTTATCCCACCAGGTATGGATGTCAAAACGCCTGAACCATTCCATCAGCCGTTTTTTTGATTCGGCAGCAGAAAGGCCTTTCAGTTGGGCCAGGTACATACACTGTTCTCCGACCTTCATCTTTTTATACAGTCCGCGCTCCTCGGGAAGATAGCCGATGGCCTCGACATCGGTGGGTTTCAGCGTATGGCCTTCGAAAAGTACCTCGCCGCTGTCGGGACCCGTTATCTGGTTGATGATGCGGATCAGGGTGGTTTTGCCCGCGCCGTTAGGTCCGAGCAATCCGAATACCGTACCCCGTGGAACGGAGAGGCTCACGTTATTGAGTGCCTGATAGCCGCTGTAGTTTTTATTGACCTGATGAACTTCGAGGGTATTCATATCTTGCTGATTCAGACCCCGAATCTACGAAGGAGAGAAAATAAGACCCACAACATCTTGGTTGAATGGTTTGTGGGTGCGTTTAGCGGCAACTGACAGCGACGGCGGTCATTCCTCCCTGTGAAACAAATACGTACAGCGGAGTTGAAAAGAGGCGGCAATGCCCTTTGTATACAAAAATCAACAGGAGAGATCCTCAGGGCTCAGCCGTTAA
>DHLU01000119.1:2439-2905 GCA_002405435.1 Flavobacteriales bacterium UBA4660 | reverse complement strand
AAGAGGAAAAACTTTTCTACCCGGGTCTTAAAAAGCCTGGCCGGGATAAAATGACCAAGTTCGTGCAGGACAATCGGGATGGAGAGCGATAAAATCAGTTGAAGGGCCAATATCATAAGCGCGGGCTGCCTTGGGGTTATGTTTCACGCCCACCCGTTTCCGGGGAGGGGTGCGAAGGTGCGAAGGTAAGCGGCTGATCAACGTGAATTTCTTCATATCTGTTGTCAACATCGGGAAATATCTCATTTTGAACCTCATAAATTCGCGCCTGCGACGTTCAATTTCATGAAAATGCATACAAAGGCCTCTTCATCAGCCCGGTACATCCGCATCCTTTGGGTGGTGGCCATGTTGCCCTGGGCACTGGGTCTGACCTTTATCCTCATTGCCATGCTCAGCGGCATGCCAAAGGTGGAAGACCTGGCCAATCCGCGGATCAGCCTGGCCACGGAAATCTTTTCCAGTG
>DHLU01000119.1:0-2277 GCA_002405435.1 Flavobacteriales bacterium UBA4660 | reverse complement strand
CGGGCACGTGCTCGGCAGCTATTACCGTGAAAACCGCTCCGACGTGCGGTATGCCGACCTGCCCGGGCACCTCGTAAACGCCCTGCTGGCTACGGAAGATGCGCGGTTTAAGGAGCACAGTGCGGTTGATTTCAGGGCGCTCTTCAGGGCCGTGGTACGCGGCGGAAGCGCGGGGGGTGGCAGCACCATCACCCAGCAACTGGCCAAGATGCAGTTTACCCGCGACTACGAAAACGTTTCCATTATCCGCAGGGCATGGCAAAAAGTGCGTGAAATCATTATCGCTGCGCGGCTCGAACGCTACTACACCAAAGACGAGATTGTAGCCCTCTATCTTAACCAGTACGACTTTCTGAATCAGGCCGTAGGGATTAAAAGTGCGGCCCATGTGTACTTCAATACAACACCCGATTCGCTGAACGTGCAGCAGAGCGCTATGCTGGTGGGTATGCTGAAAAATTCTTCGTTGTTTAATCCACTCAAGCGCGATTCGTTGGTGATGAAGCGCCGCGAGGTAGTACTTGCGCAGATGGTGAAATACAAGTACCTGAGCGAAAATGAATATGATTCACTGCGTGGACTTCCGCTGGGACTGGATTTTCAGCGCGTGAGTCACGACGAAGGACTTGCTCCCTATTTCCGCGAGGTTCTGCGCAGCGAAATTGACAAAATCCTGCATGAGAAGAATGAGGATGGCCAGTATATCCGTCTGCGCTCGGATGGAAATCCCTACGACCTGTATACCGACGGTCTCCGGGTCATCACCACACTGGATACCCGCATGCAGCGCTACGCGGAGTGGGCTGTTGAGGAACACCTGTCGCGGTCGCTGCAAAAAGAATTTACACGCGATGTAGGCCGGCGCAAGCAGGACAAGTACCCGTTTTACAATGGCATTGCAGAGAAAGACCGCGAAAAGATTATGAATAAAGCCGTGCGCAGCAGCGAGCGGTATCTGCAACTGAGCGGGTCGTTGTGTCCGGAATGCAGACGCCCCGAACACTACATCAGGCGGGAAGCAGAGGGTGACAGACATTTTTTTGTGTGCAATGCGGAAAAAGGCGGGTGCGGTCATCGCTGGGAGGATGTGGGTGAAGAAGGCATCATCGAAAATTTCAATACGCCGGTTTCCATGCGGGTATACGCGCACGGGGGATACCGCGACACGCTTATGTCGCCCCTCGACAGCATAAAATACCACAAGGCTGTGCTGCATGCCAGCCTCATGAGCGTGGATCCGCATACCGGACATATCAAGGCGTGGGTAGGCGGCATAGACTACAAGTATTTTAAGTTTGACAACGCCTTTCAGAGCCACAGACAGGTGGGCTCTACGTTCAAGCCCCTGATTTATGCCACCGCACTGCGCAACAACGACAAGCCCTGCTCGCGGTATCCCAACGAAAAGATCTGCATTGATTTACCTACTGGCGCCAAGTGGTGTCCTGATAACAGCGAAGGAGAATACGGCGGTAACTACTCCCTTACCAAGGCGCTGGCGCACTCGGTAAACACCATCAGTGCCAAGCTGATTAGTAAATACAGTCCGGACGCCGTCATATCGCTTGGCAAAAACCTCGGCATCAAAAGCACAATACCCAACGTGCCGTCTATTGCGCTCGGGGTGGCGGAACTGACCCTGTATGAAATGGTCGGGGCTAATGCGGCCTTTGTCAACAACGGGGTGTATATCGAGCCAACCTTCCTCCTCCGCATTGAAGACAAAAACGGCAATGCGATTTATGAAGCAGATCCGGAAATCAAACAAGCCCTGGATCCTACTGTAGCCTTTGAACTAGTGAAGATGATGAAGGCCGTGGTGAGTGAAGGCACCGGCCAGCGACTGAGGCGCAACGTGGCCTATGGCAACCTGACCCAGCCCATTGCCGGTAAAACCGGTACCACCCAAAACAATACGGATGGCTGGTTTATGGGGCTCACCCCTGACCTCGTGACAGGGGTATGGGTGGGTGCACAGGATCCGACCGTTCGTTTCTCCAGCACGCTTCTTGGACAAGGTGCCAACACAGGACTTCCGATTTTCGGATACTATATGAACAAGGTTTATGGCGACAAATCACTGAAAGTTTCTACCGCCGATTTCGCGCCTCCCGACAACTACGATGCCGAGCGATTCAAGTGTACCGGCGAGGTAGAACTTTTTAGTGAAGAGGATGAAGACCTGTTTGGAGAAGAGGAAATACCCAATGGTGAGCTGGGTTTCGACAGCGATTCCATTTTGCCTGACAGTTTGAGGCGCAATCCGTAATACCTGCA
>DHLU01000233.1 GCA_002405435.1 Flavobacteriales bacterium UBA4660 | reverse complement strand
CGAAGCAACAGTTTGGTCAAACAGGTCATCGTAGCGTTCACTCAGTGCCGGCCACAGGTAGGGCGCAGCCAGATTTTGTCCGGAAAAATACTTCCAACTGCCGCTGTGGATCACATGGGCGAGTGCAATTTCGGGATCACCTTCATAAAAACACGCCGGTGCCGGCAGCAGTTCGGGATAACTCAGCCGCCGGGGCAGCAGCGGAAACACATCATGTTGCACGGCATCCAGCACGCTGTACCCGAAAAATTCCTGTCGCGACGTTACGGGCAGTATTGAGGCTTCAACAAGCAGCCGACGGTAGGCACCGGGGTCGGGCAGCCAGCCCCAGTGCACGGTATGCGCAGCCAGGCGGGCACGGGCCTCCTCAAATATTTCCGGACTGCGCGCGAAGGTCCGTCCCGCAACCGCCAGTTCAAAGGCGACGCCCTGCTCGGAAAGACGGTATAAGCAGCGGAAAAAAGCTTCGGGATCTTTGTCGTATTCCCACCGGTGGTTCCATAGCAACAGGGGTACCGGGCGCGGTTCCCTGGCTTCGGAAACAACAGGCTCAAGTCCGGGATGGCATACGTAACTTCTGGCGGTGATGCGCGACAACGCATCCATGGGCCTGTAGTCGGGAAAGGCCCGCAGGAAGGGTTGCAGGTTTTCCAGGAATGCGCTGCGGTGAAATTCAGAGTTGAAGAGTACGCAGTCTGAGACCAGGGCAGAGGTAAAATTGATCCAGGCATAATGCCGTTCCCGCGCAGCTGCGCTATCGGTATCTTCTTCCGACCACGGATAGGTTAGTTGGTTTTCGTGGAAATAACTCACCACCGGTACCGCGCAGTTCCTGCTGTGCAGGTATCCGCGCAACAGGCCCACATCTGCCATATCGGTGCACAGGACGAGGTCGGGCCGGTATGCGCCTGAAAGCATCTTATCGGCCAGCGCAATCACCCCCGCGTGCATACGCCATTTCCAGTGCACAGCAGGCAGTGAAAAGATGCTGATGTCATGTCGGCTGTGTGCCTGCAGCCCCTCGGCCCAGCGCTGGTGAGAGTCGATGTAGTAGGGATCGAGCAGCGCAATGTTCATAGACTGCGAAAATTAGGCATACAGGGGCAGGGCACCGGGTTGGTTGTCCATGAACGCCCTTTCAATGCTGTGCCGCAGGGTTGCGGGCGTTAGATATGAGCCACAGTCCCGCAAAAGTCAGCAGTCCGTTTAGCAGCAGCAACTCCTGACCAAAGCGGTATCCGCCGAGCCAGGCCACGCTGTTTTTATCCAGCAGCAGGGTGATGAGCGGCGCCACCAGGCATACAACAGGGGAGAGGCGGTCGGCCAGTGCGCGTTTGGTCACAATGCCGAAGGCAAACAACCCGAGCAGGGGACCGTAGGTAAAGTTGGCGATGTAGAGGAGGAAATCGATAATGTTTTTGTCATTTATCGCTTTGAATACAAGCACGAAAATCAGGAAGACCAGGGTAAAGACAAGGTGTACGCGCTGACGGATGCGGGTTTTGCGGGCTTCGCTCTGTGCCTGGTTGCGCTGCATTCCCAGCATGTCGATGCAGTAGGAAGCGGTGAGCGCTGTGATGGCACCATCGGCTGACGGAAAGAGCGCACTCACCAGTCCCACGATAAAAATCAGCGAAACCGCGGCAGGCAAATGGTCGATGGCCACGGCCGGAAAAAGTTCGTCACCGGTCTGCGTCAGACCATTGTGCGCGGCAAACAGGTAGAGCAGTCCGCCCAGTATCAGAAAGAGAAAGTTGACGGCTACCAGCACAAAACTGAAGGTCACCATGTTTTTCTGAGAATCCCCGAGTGTCTTCACCGAAATGTTCTTTTGCATCATCTCCTGGTCGAGTCCGGTCATGGAAATGGTGACAACGGCGCCGCCGATGATTTGTTTCAGGAAAAATTTGGCCGACATGGGGACGGTGGTGAAGACCGTGTTGAGCCCCTGTGCACCCATAGCCTCCAACGCGCTGCCGGCGCCGAAACCGAGCTCACTGAGCATATAGCCAACGCATACCACCAGGGCCAGCAGCATAAAAAATGTTTGCAGGGTGTCGGTCCATACGATGGTTTTTACCCCGCCCCGATAGGTGTAGAGCAGTATCATCAGCAGGATGACGGGCGCAGTGACGGAAAACGGCACGTGAAAGGCATCCATAACGGTAAACTACAGCACATTGATCACGATATACCGGCGCAACGTTGCGCCCAGCGTGCGCGACAGGATAAAAAACAGGGCACCGGTCTTGTAGCTGAGCCGCCCCAGCCTGGCGTCGAGGTAGTTGTAGATGGATGTTAGGTTGTAGCGGTAATACAGGGGCAGCAGCACAAAGGCCACGACAAAATACCCGATGAAATACCCGATAACCACCTGGAAGTACCAAAAGTGCTGGCTGCCCACCGTGCCGGGAACGGAAATAAAGGTGACGCCCGACAGGGAGGTACCGATCATGCCAAAGGCGACGAGGTACCAAGGTGCCGATTTGTTGGCCTGGAAAAAGGACTGGTTCGTGGCTTTGCGCGAGGTGAAGTAGGCGACCACAAGCAGCACGCCGAAATAGCATAGCAGCAGGCCCAGTATCCACCATTTCTCAGAAGCATTCATGCGGCAAATAAACAGCGAAGCGATGCGGATGCGGTGCCGGGTTTGTAATTCGGATTATGCCAGTACCGGCAACACCCGGGGCACCAGGCCTATGGAGACCGGAAGCGGCGGACCTTGCTCACCGTCGCATTCGAATCCGGCGGCACCCTCCAGTTCAACCGAATCGGTGCGCAGGTATTGCAGCATAGGGTGGCGTATGGTGCGCCCCTGTTTGAGCGCAGGCAGAAAACGGAGGTACTGCGCCAGCGATACGCTGCCCACGAGGGTCACATCGAAAAGGCCGTCTTCGGGCGAGGCCTGCGGGGCAATGCAGATGCCGCGGCCAAAAAAGGGGGCGTTGGCAACGGCCACCATCAGGCGTTTTCCGCCTGTGACCTCGCCATTGCAGCGCACGCGGATTTCTTTGGGCCGGTAGTGCATGAAGGTGCGGAATATGGCCCACGGGAACCTCAGCGGTGCGGGCAAAAGGCGCGGTGTTAGGGCCACGCGGCGCGCTGCCTCCGCACCAAATCCCGCATCGCAGATGTTGATAAACCACCGTGTTTCCTGTCCGGATTGCACCCGGCCTACATCAATGCGCCTTACCTCAAACCGGTCGATGCGCGCGAGCAACGCCTCCATGCTGCCGTTCCAGCCCTGGCTGCGCGCAAAGTCATTGCCGGTGCCGGCAGGAAGCAGGGCCAGCACGGGCAGCGGGCAGGCAGGATCCTGCTGATGGCGCAGCATCCACCCGTTGATGCACTCGTGCCAGGTTCCGTCGCCGCCGACGGCGATCACCAGGTCGGCCGTATCCGGTATCAGCGTCACTGCTTCGCCGGCGCGCGCCGTGCGCACCCAACTGACGTCGTGAAGTTCGCGCAGGGCATGGCAGAGTCGTTCGGCACGCCGGACGGCGCGGGGACGGATGCCGTTGGCAATCACCTGTATCTTCATTCCGCCAAAATACCATGGTTGAAAACTTGGTAGCACCGGTAGGCCTGAGGCCCCCATTAAACCGGCTGCTGTTCTATGTTTGCGGACAATACGGGACCAGTTTACCGCTGCATTCCCGGTGACGCACAAGCGATGGAAAAAACAATCTCCCCGGCACAGGGAAAAGTGTCTCGGCTGCTCGAGAACCTGAATGAAAGTGCCACGCTGGCCATGGCCCGTATGAGCCGCGAATTGTCGGCAAAAGGTGTGGATGTGGTGAGCCTTTCACTCGGTGAACCCGACTTCGACACCCCGTCTTTCATTAAAGAGGCAGCCATCAGCGCCCTGGAAAACAACATCACGCACTATCCGCCCGTCAATGGCTTTCTGAACGTGAGGGAAAGCATTGCGAAAAAGTTTGAGCGAGACAACGGGCTGCATTACACCCCCGAGCAGATTGTAATTTCTACCGGTGCCAAGCAGAGCATCGCCAACACCATACTCGCCCTCGTCAATCCGGGTGATGAGGTGGTGATGCCGGCACCGTTTTGGGTCAGTTATGCCGAACTGGTCAAGATGGCCGGCGGCATTCCTGTGGTGCTTCCCTCAGACATCAGTTCCGGGTATAAAGTCAGCGCAGCACAGCTGGGCGCGGCGCTTAACAGCCGCACCCGTCTGGTAATCTATTCATCGCCATGCAATCCGACCGGAAGTGTATTCAGCCGCAGCGAGCTCGAGGCCTTTGCGGCGGAAATTCTTCGCTATCCTGAACTCTACGTGGTAAGCGACGAGATTTATGAACTGATTAACTTCTCGGGAAAATCGCCCAGCATGGCGGCTGTGCCGGGTATGTACGAGCGCACCATTACGGTCAACGGGGTCTCCAAGGCCTTTGCCATGACCGGCTGGCGTATTGGTTATATCGGTGCGCCGCGATGGATCGCCGATGCCTGCACGAAAATGCAGGGACAGATTACTTCCGGACCCAACACCATTGCCCAGATGGCTACGCGCGCCGCCGTTGAGGCCGATCCCGCTGTCGTCGAGGGCATGGTAAACACCTTCAGAAACCGGCGCGACCTCATGTACCGAGAACTCTCAGGGGTGGATGGACTGCGCGTCAACCTTCCGGAAGGCGCCTTCTACTTTTTCCCTGATATCAGCGCCTACTTCGGGAAATCAGACGGGCAAACCGTCATTCATAATGCCACCGACCTCAGTATGTACCTGCTGCAGCAGGCACACGTAGCCGTTGTAACGGGTGAGGCATTCGGAGATGAACGCTGCATCCGCATTTCCTATGCCACCTCAGAGGCGAAACTGTTGGAATCGGCCCGCAGAATCAAACAAGGACTTTCAGCCCTGAAATAATACGCCCATGAGTTCGTCCGGAAAGATCCAGCAATTGTTCAGCGAAATAGAAGGTCTCACGGCCCTCGTGCTGGGCGATGTGATGATTGATGCCTATTACTGGGGAAGGGTAGACAGGATTTCTCCGGAAGCCCCCGTACCCGTGGTGCAGGTTAACCGCCGCGATATGCGCCTGGGTGGCGCAGCCAATGTAGCACTCAACATCAAGGCCCTCGGCGCCAAACCGATAGTCTGTGCCGTGGTCGGTCACGATGAAAAGGGCGATGTGCTCAGAAAGATTTTTAAGGAACACGGCTTTTCCACCGAAGGCATCATCGACTCAACCGACCGCGTTACCACGGTCAAAACGCGCATTATTTCGCAGGGTCACCACATGCTGCGGGTAGACGAGGAAATCACATCGCCCCTGCACGGCACCGATGAGCGCAACCTCCTCGACTGCGTAAAGAATGTGCTCAACCGCCAGAAGGTTGATGTGATTGTGCTGGAAGACTACAACAAGGGCGTACTGACACCGAAGGTGATCGAAACCGTTATTGCATGGGCTGTTGAACGGAATATTCCCGTTACGGTGGATCCGAAAAAAGAGAATTTCCTTGCCTACCGCAACGTCACACTATTCAAGCCCAACCTGAAAGAGTTGCGGGAAGGACTGAAGATTGAGGCAGACCCTTCTGACCTGCAATCGCTCAAGAGCGCCATCGGGGCCCTGCACGCCGCGCTGACCCC
>DHLU01000085.1:8322-9471 GCA_002405435.1 Flavobacteriales bacterium UBA4660 | reverse complement strand
GGCCGCGCCTGGACCGGGCTGGCCGCTGCATGCTCTGGCCGCCCTGACCCTGGTGGGGGGGTTGGTGGTGTGGGTGCTGGTGTTGGTGGGGCTGCTGCTGTTGATGAGATTGACGCGTATCGCGCGGGTCCCGGGGCCTGAAACCCTCGCGGCGCTCCTGCGCGTGCCCCTGTGGAGCCTGTGTGGGTCGATCCTCATTAACAGGGTTATTTACAGTGCTATCAGGCTCTTTGCTTGAGGGAATACTTTCGGTCTCTCCCTGGGCTGTGCCAGAGAAAAGTCCCGGTTGCTGGCCCTGGTCTGCCTGTGGACGGGGCGCCCGGTCTCGCTTTTTGAGCTTGTCCGCCTGTGGGGCGGGTGCAGGGGCCTTTTCCGCTTCCCCGGGTTGAGCAGGTGTCGCCTGTTCAGTCTCCTGCTGCCGAACGGCTTGCTCATCGAGGATCTTGAAAACCAGGTCTCCTTTCTTGAATTTGTCTATGTTTTTAATCCCGAGCGTCTCGGCCAGTTGGCGCAGGTCGCCTACTTTCATGGCGTTGAGCGTAATAATATCGTACATAAATGAGGAGTATTAAGTGGTAAATACCACGCGATGCTGATTGTGTAATTCCCTTGAGGGAGGTGATGGCGATAGGAGGGTGAAAACCCCTTTGACAGCGCAAGAGTAAAGCAAGAATGGGTCAGTCTGCAAGGAAAACGCGAAAAATAATTTGTATGTAGCTGAATGTTAGGGGGTCACATCTTCTGCTGCCGACAGGTGCTAACGGGCAGTGGCCGGCCGTATAAGGGCTGGCGCAGGTGCGGGCCGTACAGGGATATATTTGACCGAATAAATTTCTCTATGCTACAACGTGTTCAAACCGTTTGGCTGCTGTGCGGAGCCCTCAGCATGGCCGCCATGGCTTTTATGCCCATGCTCAAAGACTCGGCCGGCGGTCTCTATGATTTTATGGGCCGGTCACAACCCGCCCGCTCCGGCCTCAACAACTATGTGGTTCATCTTGTGGTGCTGGCCAGCGCACTTGTTTTCGCTGCGGCAGTTTTTCTTTTCAGAAACCGGCCGCTTCAGATGCGGTTGGTCAGGTTCAATTTTTTGCTCGTAGCCGGCAGCATCGCCCTGGGTGCCTTTTATCTCAACAACGTGCAGCAGGT
>DHLU01000085.1:7313-8088 GCA_002405435.1 Flavobacteriales bacterium UBA4660 | reverse complement strand
GTTGTTCAATTGGCTCGCGGCACGCGGTATACGCGCCGACGAGCGCAGGGTGCGTGACCTTAACCGCATCCGATGAGGGCCCTGGTGCCGTTTTTTCTGTGTTGCCTGCTCGCCTGCTCCGGGCGAATCGTTGTGGATCAATTCAGCCGCAATTACCTGGCGACTGCGCAGGACAGTCTGCTGGTGGCCGAGGCCGCGGTGGCAGGACCCTTTCTTCAATTGGACAAATTTCACCGCGACATGCTCGGGGAGTGCCGCTCACCCGGGCGCGCGCCCTATCCGTTTCTAGACTCGCTCTATGAGGCGATGGCGCAACTGCGCCGCGGGGTATCCACAGACCGCGCACGCGCCCAACTTTCCCGCGCGGGTATCGATGCCCTGCCCCGCAGGAGCTATGTGCGGCATTCACCGGAGGCCATTAGCCTTCGCGCCCTGCAGCGAGAACTGGACAGCCTTCAGCGACATTGGAATGCAGCGGCTCAAGGTCAACAGTTGATGCGCAGGCAATACCTCGATACCATCAGGTCATACGGCATTGCCGTGCTCAGTTACCGCGATTTCGCCGATTCCCTTGATCGTACCGTAGTATCTATAGGGGATTCACTGGAGCTGCAGGGGCGTATCATCATGCGCTTCGACCGACGCCTGCGCGAACGTTTTCCTGACCCTGCTATGCCCGGATTCAGGCCCGTATATGAAGTGCTTTCGCAGCTGCAGAAAATGCACAAGGACTACCAGCAACTGTGGCAGCAACTTGACCTCACCCAGGGCAGGT
>DHLU01000085.1:4219-7273 GCA_002405435.1 Flavobacteriales bacterium UBA4660 | reverse complement strand
ACTGCAGAAACTGCACAAGGACTACCAGCACCTGTGGCAGCACCTAGAACTCACCCAGGGCAGGTTTTGGGAAGCCAACCCCGAGGCATACTTTGCTGTGGGGCCCGCTATGTTCGTACCCTACGAAGTGGAGTCGGCCAACCATCTCGTGCTGAGTCTCTATATGGCTATGGCTGATTTTCGCGGACTGGCGGAAAGCCCGGGCTTTGATCTCACGGATTAGTCGTGCTGAAGCATGGCGGCAACACAGTCACGCGCGTTTACCCAGCTCAATTACCTGCAGGTTTTTGATGTCTTTGCCTTCGATGTCAAACCGCAGGGCCGTTCTCACTGTGTGGAAGCCTTGTTTTCCGGCAGCACCCGGATTCATGTGCAGGCACCGCAACGGTTTGTCCATCTGCACGACCAGGATGTGCGAATGGCCGCAGATAAAAAGGTCGGGTTGGTGCTGCGCAAGCGTTCGGGCAATGCCAGGCTTGTAGGCTCCGGGTCTTCCGCCGATATGGGTGATGCATACCTTGACTTCTTCACAGGCAAAGTGTAGCGTTTCGGAAAGGCGGCTGCGCACATTGTTCCCGTCAATATTCCCGTACACGGCGCGAAGTGGCCTGAACGCAATTAGGGTATCCAACGCGGCCGGATCTCCGATGTCGCCCGCATGCCACACCTCGTCACACGCACGGAAGTGGTGCATCAGGGCGGGATCAATCCATCCGTGGGTGTCGCTTAAGAGTCCGATCTTCCGCATGGGCGGGGCCTTTATTGTACCAGTTCAAACCGGCGCTGGATTACACGGAATTCCACCCGCCTGTTTTGCGCCCGGCCTTCGTCGGTATCGTTGGGGGCTACCGGCTGTGTCCTGCCGAAATAGTTAATCTTAAGCCTTGCCTCGGCAATCCCCAGGTTGCGCAGGTAACCAATCACCTGTTCAGCGCGGCGTCGCGAGAGTTCGACATTGTACATGTCGCTGCCCATAATGTCGGTGTGCCCGGCAACTTCCATGTTCAGTGCCCCCTGGCTCCGCATGAGTTTGAAAATTTGGTCGAGTTGCAGCCGCGCCGTATCGGTCAGTTCGTCGCGGTCGTAATCAAAGAGCACCGCATCGAACTTGAGTTGTTCCACCTCATCCAGTTCCAGCGGCGGATCATGCACGCCGGCGGCCAGCAGGGGAATGGTGCAATGGCAGTCAGAAGGGGAGGTAACCGGGCGCACCACCACGTTGTCAACATAAATGTAGGCCCACTGGCTCACTTCGGTTGCCCCCATTTCGCGGGTCCTGCGCAGGACTTTCAGCTCACTGTCTTTTCTGAAGTTTCCGATGGTGATAAATTCTTCGCCGCCGAGGGCCTCATACCGGTCTGACAGCAGCATCCAACCCTTCGCCTCATCGAGCATGTTGAGCCGAGGGTTTTCAACAGCCGTGGTGCAGGGGATAATGTCGTTGCGCGAGTGGGATATTTTATCTCTCGACAGGCAGGCGCCGATACCATCGATGACATACATCGAAAAATCAGCGGCACTCACATAAAACTCCACACATACCTGTTCACCTGCGGCAAGCGGCCGCGTCAGGCGCGACTGGATGTACTCCCGGTAGTTGCGTTTCCCGGGAGAGTACGATGCGAAGCCCATGTAGCCATCGCCGTGCTGGGCCGGTTCTTCACCAAAGACATTGTTGGGTACACCCACCTTGTCGCTGCACTTGTTGAAATAGTCTGGTGTTCCCTCAGACGCCTGGTTCCAGTGTTCTACCGTCCTGAGTTGCTGCTGGTTGAAGTTGGTAGGGCAATAAGTCATTTTCTCAAAACTGCCGTTTTGGACCAGGTTCTGCGCCGGGGCACAGAACACAGCAAGCAGGGCTATGGTCAACAGGATAGGTCTCATCGAAGCGTGAAGAGCTCGCCGTGCAATAACTCAAATTGTGCCAGATTATTGGGCATAAAAAAGGCCTTCTTGTCAAAGGCCTTTTGTTCATAGCAGCGGGTGCAGTTTCTTATTTCAAGACGAACATCACCCGTCGGTTCTGTGCTTTGCTGAGCGGTGTCGGCATGGTGCTGGCCGGCTCAGTATTTTCTTTGGAAATGGTGGTCAGCCGTGTGGCTTGTATGCCCTGGGCGACAAACCAATCTCTGATGACATCGGCGCGCTGCTGTCCCAGGGCGCTGTAGCGCGCATTGACGGCAGCCTCCTTCAGTTCATCGCCATCACAGTGGCCTGTAATGTCTACCTTAAAGGCCGGGTTGCTGCGCAACAGGCCCAGCAGGCGGTTGAGGTCTTGTTCAAACATGCTTTCGATGTTGGTGGAGAGGTAACCGAAATACACACCGGTAGCGGCAAACAACTCGGCGGGCTTGGAATTCTCAGGAATGCCCAGTGACCTGCTGTAAATCACGTCGGGTTGGCGTTCTTCGGCAGCGCCGCAAAAACACTCGCTGGGCGCGTCAATTGGAATGAATTCAACGTTGTCAACAAAGTAATAGGCAAACTGCTGCTGCACCCCTGTGCTGCCCGCGGGGCGTTTGGCTTTTTCTGCGGTTACCTTCTCGTCGAGGCCGAAGCAACCGATGATTAGGTATTCCTCCTGGCCGTTGCCCACATAGGCGGTGCAGAGGGTTTCCCAACCGTCCATGGTTTTTACCACCATGTTGTTGCGCATTTTCACCTGCGGCTCCATGGCGATCACTCCGCTGTTGGGCTGGTCGATTTTGCGGTCGCTGACCAGCATACCCAGGTTGTTGACGGCATATTTGCTGTTTTCAGCCAGGCTTACCTGCATGCGCACACAATACATCTGGTCTTTCACCAGCTTTGTAGTGAATTTGGTCTGGAGATACGTGCGGGGGCGCTTTACATCTTTCGAATAGGCCACCACGCCGGCGTAGCAGCTTCCCTCAAAGGGGGTCTGGGTCCCCAGTTCATTGACCGGTACCGACACGCGTGTGCTCTTTACACCTTCTGAGAAGACATCGGCTGCCGATTGCGTGGCGTTGAACCAGCCCGTGCTAAGTTCGGCCAGCTGGCCAAAGTTTTTCAACGTCTTCATCGCCGTGTTTT
>DHLU01000085.1:2686-4105 GCA_002405435.1 Flavobacteriales bacterium UBA4660 | reverse complement strand
ATTCAACGGCTTCATCGCCGTGTTTTCAAAACCTCCGTTGGAAACCACACTGCCGGTTGATTCGGTCTCTGCAGCAGGCTTCGCGGGCGATTTGGGTTTGGTCTGGGCGGCAGCGGCGACTGACATCAGCAGTGCGGCTGAAAGCAAGAAAGAATATTTCATCGTGAGGGTTTAAACGTTAAATCAATAATGGTGTCAAGCGGTATGATCCGAAATTCCGGGGTTAAGGGTCCGGCCAAATCGGTCCGTAAAGAACGTGATATCCTGCCGTTGGGAAAAATCAAAATGCATTTCACGGGTCGTGGTATTACAACGGCTGTGCCAAAACCCGGATGTTGCCGTCCCGCGCGGGAACCAGACATTACCATGACGTGCAAGGGTGGCGCAGCGGAGTATTTTTGCCGGACAAGGAAAACTCCATGAAAACAATCAGATTCCGTCATCGTATGGCCCTGGCCGGACTGGCCGCAGCAGCTATTTTTTCTTCCGCTTTCCAATGCAGTCGGGTTGTGCGCACATCTCTGCAGCCCTCGGCACTTGCTGACGTCGCTTACCTGGCCAGTGATTCGCTGCGGGGCAGGGGAACCGGAAGCGAAGGGGAAAAGGCGGCGGCTGCCTACCTCGTCAGCCGGTTTACCGACCTTGGCCTTACGCCCAAAGGAGAAAATGGCGGCTGGTACCAGCCTTTCACTTTCAAACCGATGTCGGCACCCCAGGTGCATCACGCCGGCGACAGCGCCCGCCTTGGCATGGGCCTGGTCAGGGAACTTACCGGCACGAATGTGCTGGCCTTGCTCGACAACGGAGCGGCCACAACCGTCATCATTGGCGCACACTATGACCACCTGGGCATGGGAGATGAAAATTCACTGTGGACCGGTGGAGCGGCCATTCATAACGGGGCCGATGACAACGCCAGCGGTGTGGCCGGTATGCTCGAACTCGCCAGAAGACTCTCACAACCCGGAGCCCCTCGTGCCAACAACTACCTGTTTATCGGATTCAGTGCCGAGGAAAAGGGACTGATCGGGTCTAAGTATTTCTGTGACCACCCCACGGTGGACCTCTCTGCAGTGAATTACATGCTGAATATGGATATGGTAGGACGGTACAACGAAGCCAATGGGTTAGCCATCTATGGCACGGGTACATCACCCGCCTGGGTACCAGTGCTAGACAAACTCAAGATTAAACAGGTGCGCACCGAAAGCGGAACGGGTCCGAGCGACCACACGTCATTTTACCTGAAGAATATTCCGGTGCTGCATTTTTTTACCGGGCAGCATGAAGACTACCATAAGCC
Organism: Flavobacteriales bacterium UBA4660; assembly: GCA_002405435.1. GTDB lineage: Bacteria > Bacteroidota > Bacteroidia > Flavobacteriales_D > Sanyastnellaceae > UBA4660. Next base: position 2,802 of record DHLU01000085.1, on the reverse strand, counting down.
CAGTGACGATAGCGAAAAAATCAATTACGAGGGTATCGAGACGGTGCTCGGCGTGGTTGAAAAAGTAATCACCGCGATGGACAAACAGGACCGGCTCGCATTCACCAAAACGGTTG
>DHLU01000085.1:518-2546 GCA_002405435.1 Flavobacteriales bacterium UBA4660 | reverse complement strand
GACAAACAGGACCGGCTCGCATTTACCAAAACGGTTGACTCCACCCCGTCAGCCAATGATTTTAAGGTAACACTCGGTGTAATGCCCGACTATATGTACAACAACGGCGATGGCATGCGGATCGACGGTACCAAGGAAGGGCGGCCGGCGGCACGGGCCGGACTCCTTCAGGGCGATGTCATTACAGCCATCGGTGCATTTCCGGTTACCGATGTATACACCTACATGGAGTGCCTCGGCAAATTTTCGAAAGGGGAAAGCACAACGGTTACACTCAAAAGAAACGGTGAAGAACTGGTGCTGCCGGTGAAGTGGGAGTAAACTACGCCGGTACTGAGGCCGCTGCGCGCTTCGCTGATTTTGCGGTTACCGTGACATTAGTTGCACAGACCAAAAGGTCCCGACCGTAATTTCGTGGCCGAAAGCACGAAAAATCATGTCAAACGCACTTTTTACTGTACCGCCGCCCGCAAACGAGCCGGTGAAAGGCTACGCTCCGGGAAGTCCTGAAAAAAAACTGCTGCTCGATACCTACCGCGCGATGTACAGCCAGCCGCCGGTCGAGGTGCCGTTGTATATAGGCAACGAACGCATCACAACCGCCGACCGGCGTCCGCTCAGTCCGCCACACGACCATAAAAAGGTAATCGGTTATGCTTCCTTCGGTGATGGCGCCCACGTGAAGGCGGCCGTCGAGGCTGCGCTCCATGCGCGCAAGGCATGGTCGCGTATGCCGTGGGAACAGCGGGCTGCGATTTTTCTGAAGGCCGCCGAACTGCTCGCTGGGCCTTTCAGGTACAGGATGAACGCTGCGACGATGCTCGCCCAGTCCAAAAATTGCCACCAGGCGGAAATTGACAGCGCGTGCGAACTGATCGATTTTCTGAGGTTCAACGTGCATTTTATGCAAGACATCTACCGCCAGCAGCCGGTAAGCAGCGCCGGTGTCTGGAACCGCTTGGAGTACCGCCCGCTGGAAGGTTTTGTCTTTGCCATCACCCCCTTTAACTTTACGGCTATTGCCGCCAACCTGCCCGCGAGTGCGGCTATGATGGGCAACGTGGTGGTGTGGAAGCCGGCCGATAGCCAGCTCTACAGCGCCCAGGTAATCATGGAATTGTTTGAAGCCGCCGGGCTACCCCCCGGGGTCATCAACATGGTCGCAGCCGATGGCCCTGCCGCTGGTGAAGTGGTATTCAACCACCCGGATTTCTCCGGACTGCATTTTACCGGAAGCACCGGCGTATTCAAGGCGCTCTGGAAGACCATTGGAGAAAAGATTGACACATACAAAACCTATCCACGCATCGTCGGTGAGACGGGCGGTAAGGACTTCATCGTGGCGCACGCCAGCGCCGACCCGCAGGCGCTGGCTGCGGCCATCAGCCGCGGTGCCTTCGAATTTCAGGGACAAAAGTGCAGCGCCGCTTCCAGGGCCTACATTCCGTCCAACCTTTGGCCGGCGGTGAAAAAGCAATTGTTGGCCGATGTCGCCTCATTCCGCGTTGGCAGTCCGGAAGATTTTTAGCATTTCATCAATGCGGTCATTGACAGGAAGGCATACACAAAGATTGTTTCATATATCGAATACGTGAAGTCACAGCCGGATGCGGAAATCATAGCAGGGGGTACGTACGACGATTCCGCAGGGTATTTTATTCACCCCACCGTGGTGGTGACCACCAATCCGAAGTTCCGCACCTTGTGTGAAGAAATTTTCGGCCCTGTTGTGACCATTTACGTTTACGAACCTGCTGCATGGACCGAGACCCTCCGGCTGGTCGATGAGACGGGCATGTATGCGCTCACCGGTGCAGTCCTGGCAGGTGACCGCTATGCCATCGCTGAGGCCTCTGAATGGCTGGAAAATGCGGCCGGTAATTTTTACATCAACGACAAACCTACCGGAGCCGTGGTTGGCCAGCAGCCTTTTGGCGGTGCACGGGGTAGCGGCACCAATGACAAGGCAGGCAGTTACCTGAATTTGCTGCGCTGGGTTTCACCGCGCACCATCAAAGAAACTTTTGT
>DHLU01000085.1:0-414 GCA_002405435.1 Flavobacteriales bacterium UBA4660 | reverse complement strand
CGCACCATCAAAGAAACTTTTGTGCCGCCGAAAGACTACCGCTACCCATGGGTGAGCGGAGAATAATTTGAACGGATGGTGGCGCCGTTACACTGATTGCACCTGGCTCAAAAGGTCAGGTGCGGATGTTACGGCTGATGGAGAAGTGGTTGCTCGGTCCGGCGAGGTGGTAAATCGCCCGTCCATAACTCAACTGAAATTTTTTGATTCTCACGCCCAGTCCGTATGATAACCCTGCGGTTCCCGGCCGGTCTGCCACCTTGAGTTCCTGCCTCCGACGGTAATTGTAGCCCACCCGGAAATGCATGTTTTCCGACAAAATGATTTCAGCCCCGAAGGTGAGGTGGCGCATCATCAGGTCTCCAAATTTCCAGCCCCGCTCTTCAATCACCAGTCCGGTAATCGGATCTGTCT
>DHLU01000073.1:2436-3664 GCA_002405435.1 Flavobacteriales bacterium UBA4660 | reverse complement strand
GAATCGCCCAATTGTTTCAGGTCAATGCAGATAAAAAAAGCGGAGATGCGGCGCGGCCCCTCGTGAAATGGCAGCCCGAGGCCAGTGGGCAATTTTCGTTTCAGTAACGTCCAAACCAGCGCTTGTAAAAGGGAATACGCTTGCCATTGCCATAGTCCTTTGCCCGCTTGTAGGTCTTTTTCATGCGCTTGCGGGTCGCTTTGTCCTGGTTGTTGCGGTGGTTCTCCAACCTTGACTCATACTCCGCGTTAATGCGCCCGCGGTTTTCCGCCTCCTTATCCACAGCGGTTTCAGGCGTCTGCACATGCTCTTGTTTGGGCGGCCGCTTGCGCGGTTTCTGCGCGTTGACGGACTGAATACCGAACACACAGAGCAGCAGGGCAGCGAGGAGGCAGTTGCGCAGCATAGTTATACAACGTCAGGGTTGTACAAATTCGTATGTGAACTTCTGAATAACAATGTCATTGGTACTCATGTCCATGTCGAGCAGGGCCTCAATCAGCAGGTTGTCGGTGTAGAGAATTTCAACTTCCCGGACCACCTCTTCATTTTTTAAATACTTGACCTTAAGCAAATTACCTAATTCATCGTACTCGAAAAGGCGGCTGCTTTTCTGTGAGGCCTGGTTGTCGGTAGTCTCAACGGAAGATACCCAGCCGCGTTCATTGTAGGTATACAGGTTGGTGGAAATTCTTCCGCTGAGTATCAGTTCGGTTTCTTCTTTTTGCAGGTATCCGCCCGCTCCCGAGGTGACCGATGTGGTGGCATAATGCAGGCCGTAGTTGTTGAACTCTTTCCGGTATGCGGTTCCTTCGGCTGCCTCATTCCAAACGAAGGTTTCGGAGTTGACAGCAATGGTTTTTCCCGGTTCCAGTTTGCCGGCGTCCGACGCGATATTCTCGGCACTGCCGTAGTCTACGCGGATGATTCTTCCCGAGGCATCGTATTTAAATTCCTTCGTACTGATGCCCCGCGTTCCCCGCTCGCTTCGCTGCTCCACTTCGCCCAGTCCGTTGTGCCGGAAGAGGATGCTGGTGGAGTCGACAAACTGCAGCACGGACCTCACGCGGTCGAGCTGAATGAGCAGCCCCACTTCATTAAATCGGTACACCACCACATCGGGTCTTGCTTCGATGGGACGCGAGGGCCGTTTGATGGCTGTGCTGGTCGCTATCGTGCGCACCTTATTCTGCCAGATAAACTCCTGGTTAAAGTACATTTCATTCTC
>DHLU01000073.1:308-2274 GCA_002405435.1 Flavobacteriales bacterium UBA4660 | reverse complement strand
CACATTTCATTCTCAAAAGCGCGCCCGTTTCGGTTGTCAATAATCTGAGCGCCGGCCAACGTTGCCAGCGACAATGCGGCTGCTGAGAGCCAGGGTTTCAGGTTCTTCATGAACGGATGAGGTCTTCCAGCGCCTGCAGACTAAACACGGGCGGCCGGCAGGCATGACCACTGCAAACATAGGCTGTGGTGTGCTGACCAAACCGGCCTTCAAACAAAGGCAATGAACGGATCGTTGTTGAAGCCATCACCAGTGTGCCGGGTTTGACCTTTGAAGCGATGGCCGACTTCCAGGCAGGTGCTTCGGGGCCGGTGATTACAATTTCTTCGCCCGGGTTGAGCAGCAGGGCATACGCATTGAGCCAGTTGGCATAGGCCGATGCATGGTCAATTTGCCTCGCTACCGCTTCGAGCATGGCCCTGCCTCTTTGGCCATATCCGCTGCCGGGCCAGTGCCTTTCCAGTCGGCAGAGCAAGCCGCACATCACGCTGTTGGAAGCGGGCGTCACATTGTCCTGAATGTCTTTTTTTCTGCTGATCAGCAGGGTATCTTCTGCCTGGGAATACCACAGCAGCGGTGACTCATCATCGGCAAAGCGCGCGAGTGCGGCATCTGCCAGCGCGCGCGCCTCATGCAACCACTGTTCATCCGCGGTGGCTTCATGCAGGGCCAGCAGCGCATCGGCAAACTGGGCGTAGTCATCGAGAAAGGCAGGTGTGTGGGTGACGCCGGAGGTACTGACGTGCATGAGGCGGCCCTGTGCATCATGAAAGAGGCGCAGCATGGCCGATGCGAGTTTTTCGGCTTCACCCAACCATTGCTCCTGCTTCCACGTCGCGGCAGCCGCTACCAGCGCTCTGAGCATCATGGCATTCCAAGACGTGATGCACTTGACATCGGTGCCCGGCCTTGTTCGCGACGCGCGCCTGCGTTCCAGTTTACTGCGGAGCCTTGCAATCAGGGCCTCCGATTCTTCCTGTGTGAGGCCGTCCAAACGAAATTCATCGGGCGGCACGGAAGCGCACAAGACATGCAAGCCATGCTCCCAGTGCGACGCATTGCCTATGCCGAAATAGGCCCGCATCACGGCCAGTTCATCTTCGGTAAGGAATGAGGCCAGCTCATCTTCGGTCCACACGTAGTATTTTCCTTCCACGCCTTCGCTGTCTGCATCGAGGGCCGCATAATACAGGCCTTCATCAGCGCGCATTTCCCGGAGTAGCCATGCCAGGGTAGCGTTTACCACCTGCCTGAATAACGGCCGTGGCTCGCGCATGGAGGCGCGGCTGTATACTTCGACCAGTTGCGCATTGTCGTAGAGCATTTTTTCGAAATGCGGCACGTGCCAGTGGTCATCGACGCTGTAACGCGCAAAGCCCCCCCCGGCCTGGTCAAACAATCCCCCGAGGGCCATTCGGGTGAGGGTGCGTGTGACCATTTCGCGCGCATCGGCATCTGCACTGATCAGGGCATAATTGAGCAGGAAGTTCCAGTTGCAGGGCATGGGAAACTTCGGAGCCCCTGTGGATCCGCCATGCCGTGTATCCCACCACTGTTTCCAGTGATTCACCAGGGCGTTGAGGTGACCGGTCTGCAGCGCTGAAGGCTGCTTCTGCGCCTGGGTATCACCCGAGCTTAGGTGCAGCCCTTCAAAAAGCCGTCCTGCATACTCGAACATCCTGCCGGGCTCATCGCGGTAAAGTGACTGCAGGTTGTCAAGAATGTTTAGCCATTGGTTTTTGGGGAAATAGGTACCTCCGAATACGGGGCGTCCGTCGGGCAGGGTAAAGACGTTCAGGGGCCAGCCACCTCGTTGACCCATCAGGTGCAGCGCATCCATGTACAACATATCCACATCGGGCCGCTCCTCGCGGTCGACCTTGATGCAGACGAAGTTGTCGTTCATCAGCTGTGCAATCGGCTCGCTTTCGAATGACTCGTGCTCCATGACGTGGCACCAGTGGCA
>DHLU01000073.1:0-221 GCA_002405435.1 Flavobacteriales bacterium UBA4660 | reverse complement strand
CCGCTCCTCGCGGTCGACCTTGATACAAACAAAACTCCGGTTCATTACCGCAGCGCACTCGTTGTCTTCAAAAACTTCCCGCTCCATTACGTGACACCAGTGGCAGGCACTGTAGCCGACTGAGACCAGCACGAGTTTGTTTTCCTCCCTGGCCCGCTGCCATGCGCGTAGGTTCCATGCGCTCCAGTGCACCGGGTTATGGCGGTGCTGAAGGAGGTAGG
>DHLU01000161.1:570-5778 GCA_002405435.1 Flavobacteriales bacterium UBA4660 | reverse complement strand
CGGCCAAACTGACACCGGTAGCGCAGACAGCCGTAATCTGGAGATCACCTGAATGCCGGGGGTTCTGTAACGCCATCGTCTTCGGTGGGCTGATAGCCGGCCTGGGGCTCGATCACTCTTCTGTAGCGCAGGAAGAGATCATTTTTTCCTTTGGCAAGCAAGTCTTTCAGGTCGACCTTTCCCAACCCAACAGGAGGCAAAGCGGTTATGAAAGGCGCTGCCAGGCGAATGGTTTGAAGGTCAAAATTATTGACGGCCTGAAGTTCGTATATGGAACCGAGCGGTCCGAAACGACTGCGGTGGCGCATCAGTGACTGAATCTGCAGATCGGAAAACATGTACAGGGCTTGCAGCTCTTCGACGGTTGCGGTGTTAATGTTGAGTGGATTTTCGAAGTAGTCGGCCAGGTCGTCAAACAGGGTGGTAAAATCCAGTTCAGTATCTTCTTCGAGCATGGCGGCGATGGCTTCTATGCGCTGCTCGATGATGGAGTTCTTTTGCTCTTCCTGTGCAGCGATGCCTGTAGCGAAAAGGCAGCACAGCGATGCTGACAGCAGCCGGAGAAAAGCGTGTTTTAATACCCGCATGCCGTGGTCATGATTTGGCCGATGGCCTGATGGTGGCACCGAGCTGGGGAGAAAAGCCGAGTACCTGATGCCAGGAAGCGGCTGCATCAAATGTGATACCCTTTGCCTTGTACCCGAAACCGAAATTCATACTGGAAGGACCGGTAGTGGCGCCTGCCCTGATGGCCAGCCTGGGTACCGGATCATAGTTGATGCCCGCGCGAAACTGCGCATTGCTGCCCGCCCATTGCCATGCCTCTCCGGCAACCTGCACCTGGTCGGAGATTTTCCATCCGCATCCAATACGGAGCAGCGTGGGGATGCGCTCATTGTTGAAATCGCTGAGCTGGGCGCGTGAAGGATTCGACAGGTGTGCACCGAAACTGATGCGTTGGTTCATGCGATAATACAGGCCGGCGTCAACCGTTACGTTGAAACGCGATCCATAGCCTTCCGCAATCGAATAGTTGACATAATTGGCCTGAACACCGGCGCCGAATTTTTCCGATAACCGCATGCCACAGCCAAGGCCCGCTTTTGATTCGGCGTAGCGCGCATTTCCGAAAGACCGGAAGACCACACCGGCAGTGCCGCTGCCCAATGGAATCTGTGCGGCCATACCCTTGTCGCTTAAGCCGGCAACCGAAAAACGGTTTTCTATGAACACCGCACCGGACCAGGTATCGGAAAATGCCATGGCTCCCTGGTTGGATAAGGCCGACCACGCATCCCCACGCGTGAGGGAAGTTCCGCCGAGGGCTACCGCCATCGGGCCCGCCTGCCACTGGGCTATGCCGGAGACAGAAACCAGCAGGGCTATCACACTTTGGGTGAGGAAAAGGTTTAGCGTCACAGCGCGAAGGTAATTGATGCGAACGCATCGGGCGAAAGCATGGCGCCGCTGCCGGCTTTCAGCGCAGAGCGCCCCGGGCAAGTGTTGCGGCAATGTAAACACCATCCACGCGATTCCACTGATACCGGGTTATGCCCCGACCGGTCTGGCTGCGCATCGCCTTCTCCGCGCAGTTGAAGACCGGGCAGTTTGCGGCTAATGCCGCGTATGCACCGTTGGAAATACACCGGGGTGCGTGACCGGCAGCAGCGGATGTAGCCCCAAGCAACACCCTGAAAAGCAAATCAGTAAAAGCAAACCTGCGCCGGAAATCTTCGCCGTTCGGCTGAAAAGTGCGCCGTATATTCGCCGCCCCGTTTTCAGACGTCTGACAGCGGGCGCTTGCGGGCGTGGTGAAATTGGTAGACATACCAGACTTAGGATCTGGCGCCTCACGGCATGGGGGTTCGAGTCCCTCCGCCCGCACAGAGTAGTAGGTAATTGAAAAACAACAAATCAACATCCATGCAACACCATGACCAGGAGACGGCAGTCTCTGGCCCATGGCCAACACGTTAAGGAATGATCATCGAAAAGAACTCCCTCGACGCACTCAATGCAGAGTTGCGCATTCAAATCGAAAAAGACGACTACACAGCGCGTTTTGAGAAAGCACTCAAATCTTACCGCAAGCACGCGCACCTGCCCGGTTTCCGGCCGGGTCAGGTACCCGCCAGTCTGATCAGGAAGCGGTTTGGAAAGTCTATTCTGGCAGAAGAAATCAATCAGGTGCTGAGTGAAAACATCCAAAAATACCTGGTAGAGAACAAGATTGAAGTGCTGGGCAGCCCGCTCCCCGACAACCACGACGAGCAGGCAGGCAACTGGGACGAGCCGGACGATTTCAAGTTTCGGTATGTGCTCGGACTTGCACCGGAAATCGACCTGGCGCTTGATCATGGCAAATCTTTTGTGCGCTACAACATTCGTGTGGATGACGCGCTGATTGACCGTCAGGTAAAGGATATCGCCCGCCGGTACGGCACCATGAGCGAGCCGGAGACCTCAGGCGATGACGACATGATCAGGGCGAATATCCATCAGGTGGATGCTTCCGGTGCGCGTGTTGAGGGCGGCATCAGCACCACGGGCACTACGCTGTATATCGGCCGGATGACCGATGAGGAAACCAAAAAACGCTTTACCGGTCTGAAAGCCGGAGATTCGGTGACCGTTGAACCGATGAGCCTGCACCCCAACCACGAAGAGCTGGCTCATCTGCTGGGCATTTCACATGAAGCCCTCCATCATTTGTCGGGGCTCTTGCAAGTAGAGGTGACCGGCATCAACCATATCACACCCCATGCGCTGGACCAGGAGCTGTTTGATAAATACTTTTCGCCCGGTGAAATCACCTCGGTAGAGCAGATGCGCGAGCGTATCCGTGAAGACCTCGTTAAATCTTTCACCACAGACAGCGACTGGCTATTTAAGCGCGATATGGCCCTCCAACTCACCCGTGAACTCAATCCTCCCCTGCCCGACGAATTCCTGAAGCGCTACATCCTGCTGTCCAACAGCAAGCCCCTGACGCCTGAAGTGGTGGAATACGAATATCCGGGTTACGCCGCGACCCTGCGTTGGGAACTGATTCAAAACCGTTTTATCCGTAAGTATGAGCTCCAGGTAAGCATCGAAGAAGCGATAGCGCACGTCAAGGAAATTATTGCCCGCCGGTTTGCCTCCTACGGCATTCCGATCGGAGAGGAGGAACTGGAACCCATGGCCAAAAAACACCTCGGAGATTCTGAGAAAGCCCGTCAGGTCTATGACTACCTGTTCGAGGAAAAAATGATGGAGGTCGTAAAGGACAAGTGCCAGATCACCGAGAAGTGGATCAGCTACGACGAGTTCGTCAGCAAGATGCAGCACTGAGCCTTCAGGGACGAATTCAGACGTTCAGGTCCTTCCGGTTTTGGCGTGCACCTGAGCGCGCCATTTGTCGCCGGCAGGCAGCCCATCATCAGCCGCCAACCCGTGAAGCATGACACTTTCGCGCCCTCCGTGGCTAACCACCAGACCGCCTTCAGGGGCAGGCAGCCCAGCATCAGCCGCTAAACCGCGAAGCATGACACTTTCACGTCTTTCGTGGCCAAACCACCAGACCGCCTCCAGGCGCAGGCAGCCCAAATGGGGCACCCGGTCAACGATTCACGTTTTTTTTGATTCAGGTAGACGCGGCACCCCCGCAAAGGGGTAATTTGGCGGCGGGAAAGATTTTGACCCCCAATCAACATGATTACCAGAAAAGAATTCAGAAAATTTGCTACCTCTCAGGGTGTTTCAGGCTCCGTGGTCGACGACGTAGTCTCCCATGCCTATGGCCCTGAAATGATGACACGCACCGTCATTGAAGAAAGGAACATGCCCTTCCGCGAAGTCGATGTGTTTTCCAGGCTGATGGCCGACCGCATCATATTCCTGGGCATGGAAATCGATGATTATATCGCCAACATCGTACAGGCCCAGCTGCTCTTTCTGGAAAGTGTAGATGCCCAAAAAGACATCCAGATTTATATCAACTCACCGGGTGGAAGCGTGTATGCGGGCCTCGGTATTTACGATACCATGCAATATATCAACCCGCACGTTGCGACCATCTGTACCGGCATGGCTGCCAGCATGGCCGCTGTGCTGCTGTGCTCAGGAGAAAAAGGAAAACGCACCGGACTGAAGCACGCCAGGGTGATGATCCATCAGCCCCTCGGCGGCGCCCGTGGCCAGGCCAGCGATATCGAAATCACTGCGCGCGAAATCCAGAAGCTCAAAAAAGAACTCTACGAAATCATCGCGGTGCACAGCGGACAGACCTATGACAAGGTGTGGGCTGACAGTGACCGGGATTACTGGATGATTGCCCAGGAGGCGCGCGACTATGGCATGATAGACGAAGTGCTGGAGAAGAAGAAATAATTGCCTTAGCGGCATCCATCCCATACTACCGCTCCGTGCGCCCTGGGCCGCGGATATATCCCCATATTGCAGAGGCTGGTCGGGTGCTGCGCCTGCAGGCGCGCCTTGCTTCTGCGAAAATGTAGTACCTTTGCAAAGGCCTGTCCGGCTGCAACATTCAACGCAGGAAATGAAAATGGAGAAAGACATCAGCTGCAGTTTTTGCGGCAGAAAGAAAAGTGAGGTGAATATCCTCATTGCGGGTATCAGCGGACACATCTGCGATGAATGCGCCCAGCAGGCGTTTAAAATCATTCACGAAGAAGAGCTGGAATCCCGCACCGCCGGACCGGTTGACGTCAAACTGCAGAAACCCGCTGAGATCAAACGTTTCCTCGATGAGTATGTGATCGGACAGGAAGATGCCAAAAAGTTTCTGAGCGTGGCGGTATATAACCACTACAAACGCATCACCCAGAAAAAGCTGAGCGATGAGGTGGAAATCGAAAAGTCAAATGTGGTACTGGTAGGAGAAACAGGCACCGGAAAAACACTGCTGGCCAAAACCATTGCGCGGATGCTCAACGTGCCTTTCGCCATAGCCGATGCCACGGTGCTTACCGAAGCCGGCTACGTGGGCGAAGATGTCGAAAGCATTCTTTCACGCCTGCTGCAGGATGCCGATTACGACATCCAGCGGGCAGAACGCGGCATCGTCTTCATTGACGAAATTGACAAGATTGCCCGCAAAAGCGACAATCCCTCTATCACCCGCGATGTAAGTGGGGAAGGGGTTCAGCAAGGCCTGCTCAAACTGCTCGAAGGTGCCATCGTGAACGTGCCTCCGCAGGGCGGCCG
>DHLU01000161.1:0-410 GCA_002405435.1 Flavobacteriales bacterium UBA4660 | reverse complement strand
GCCTCCGCAGGGCGGCCGCAAACACCCTGAACAGAAAATGCTTCAGGTGGATACACGCCACATTCTGTTTATCTGCGGCGGCGCATTCGACGGCCTGGAAAAAATCATCGAACGGCGTGTCAACACCGCAGCCATCGGCTACAACAGCAGCGCGCATAAACTGCAGGGAGAAAACATGCTGCAGTACGTGTCTCCACTCGACCTGAAGAAGTTCGGACTCATTCCAGAGCTCATCGGGCGATTCCCGGTAATTACCCACCTTGATCCGCTCGATCAAAACGCGTTACGCCGGATTCTCACCGAACCGAAAAATGCGCTGATCAAACAATATGTCAAATTGTTTGAAATGGACGGCGTTCATTTATCCTTTGAAAAAAAGGCCCATGATTTAATCGTTGAAAAAGCTACCG
>DHLU01000241.1 GCA_002405435.1 Flavobacteriales bacterium UBA4660 | reverse complement strand
CCCGCCCATGACCGGGCCTCCGGATTGAACCTCGATTCGTGGTACACCAGCGCGGCCAGCAACCTCCAGTCCCAGTCGATCTCATCTGCATACTTCCTAAACAGCTCGTCGTAGGGGGAGATGCGGTCGTCGCTCATGATCGGGGGAACAAAAAGCGGCTGGTAATTCATGCGAACGAGATGGGAGAAATACTTGTTGAGGGTGGAAGAGAATTTTTTTGCAGTGCCCGGCTTGAGCATCCACAAGGCCAGTTCGAGCTGCAACTGCACGGCATTCTTCCGCATGGCCCATGCAATGGGTTGTTGGCCCGAAATGGCCAGGCGCATGTCGAGGTTCGGGTAATCGGGTTGTTGCAGCCGGGCCAGGTTTTCGTCTGTAATGGTGTAGGCTATTTCCCCTTCCGATACCAGGCGCAGCAGGTCGTCGGTACTGATTTCTCCGGGCGCTTCATGGATTTTGATGGAGTCGGGCATCCAACGGTTCATCTCGTTGAGCCGTGCGTAAAAAACAGAGTATTTGTGCGCCCATACTTCTTTGCCGGCCAATTGGGCCGTATCGCTGATGTAGCTGCCTCCGGGCTCCTGCGGTGATGGCACACGTTGCACGCAAACCTGCCGCGTCGCGCATACCGGTGGGCCAAAAGCCACGTGCCTGCTGCGTTCAGGCGTAGCGGTGAGGTGGGTGGCAATAATGTCACCTTCGCCCCGGTTGAGCTTCTCAAACATGAGATCGACATCGTCAAGCACCACAATTTTCAGTTTGACCCCCAGATGCCGGGCGAAGGCTTTGACCATTTCATAATCGTAGCCCCGCGGCTGTCCGCGGTACTTGTAATAACTCGTGGCACTGTTTTCCGTCAGCAAAATGAGGGTGTCGCGACGCAGAATACTATCGAGGTCAAACGCCACCGGAGGCGGCAATACAGAGACGGGAGCCAAGGCAGCACCTGGACCGCACGACACCAGTCCTGCCACCCAAAACACCACCATCACTGCGGATATGGAAAATACGGTCCTCATACAATAGATGGGCTGAACGCCCCGCGGCGCTCCGCCTTGCCCGGGCGCCGTGGTCCCAAGATACCTATAAAACGGGTATGCCCGAGACAATAAAAAAGGGCCGGACAAATGCCGGCCCATTTATGATTTGATTATGAATTACTTAAGAACTACCTTTTCTGTTTTGTTGTCAAAACTCAGGTAATACTCCGCCTTGCTCAGGCTGGAGACATCTGCGGTCTTTCCGAAGCCCCGTTTGATGATTTGCCCATACACGTTGTACAACTCATAGGCGGTCTCATAGGAAAACTCCAGGGTGCGGGTCTTGCGGTTGAAGGTGAAATTTACCACAGGCATGGTGCTGGTGATTTCGGCTACCGGAGACTTGCGCAGGTTTCCTTCATACGACTTCTGCACTACCCGGAATTTGTTGAGGCCCGAGGTGAGGCTGGCCTGAAACTGGTAGCTGTTTTTTACAGACGTACCATTGCCGGGAACCTCTCCGATGCTGACCCACTTGTTCCACTTGAACTGCTGAATCACAAAAGGAAGTTTACCGACCTCTCCGGTGGTTTCCCAGGAGAGTAAACCGGCCTTGTTGCAGGAAATCGTCTGGCATTCAAAGCTGGGCTGCGGCTCGAGGGCACCAGGATTGAGCACGCGCGGCTCACAACCCTCTTTGTATTTAATCACCACGGTGACCGGATCGCCCAACTTGAAACCGTGAATACTCAGGTCCACTTCAAACGCCTGGGAGTTGATTTCGTCTGAGGTAAGTTCCCCATTGACGGTTACTTCGTACACACAAAAGCCTACCCCGGCCTCAGCTACAGGATTTACAATGTAGATGTTACGTTGCTGGTATTTCCCCTCAAGCACAATACTCCCTGCCAGCAAAGTAGTGGAAGTGCATAGCAGGAATGCGGATAGTATGCTAAAAATTCTCATGAATGTCGAGTGTATACGGCCTCGTCCCCGGTTTGGTTTCGCAGTGCAAGTATAGTGCAGGTTTTACATGGATTCATATTTCTCTTGGCAACTGCTCACAAGTGCGGGAAAGAACGTGTCAAAGATAGTAAGGAATTGAATTTCATAGTGTTCGTACACGTCCATTACCCGGTTTAGGCCCCCGGCGGCAGGCAGGCGGCGCGCCATTGCGGCAAAAATCTGTCGCATACCTGCAGCACTGTGGTACATGCTGAGCCAGTCATGGTGGCGCATGGCATCGAGCCGTTGCTGGTTTGGTGCGTTGCACATGTCCCTGTACCTCAACAGCAGCGCATAGGTATCTGAAATGAATGCAGCGCGGTCACCGGCATCCGTATGGGTAGCCCACCGGTGGCTCAGCATGTGGTCGCACAAGACGTCCAGGGCCGGTCCGGCCCATTTTCCCGCCTCCTGGCGCAGCAGCAGCCGCAACCCAGCCAGGCCGGGGTCGGTATCGGTGGTATGGTCGATAAACCGGTGCAACAAGACCCCACGCGCAATGGCAGGCGGAAGCCCGCGGTACTTGCTGCCCTTATAGGAATCAGCAAGAAACTGCCCGGCCACCGTGTCATCGTCGCCGAAACCCAGGTAAAAATGCGCGAGGTAATTCATGATACAGGCCTGCAAAATACCAATCACCGCGCCCATTTTCCGGTCATGTAGCCAACGGCAGCCGGAAAGGCCCACGGGGCTACCTTTGGTTTTTCAAATGGGAAGATGAGAAACCGAAGGTTGATTTACTGGTTCTGCCAGCTTGCTGGCTGGGGGGTCTTCGTGCTCGGCAATGTCGTATTTGCCGCAGTCACAGCCGACAACCCGCTGATGCCCCTGCTGATGACTTCAGTCATCCTGCTCCTCACCGGACTTGCCGTCACCCACCTCTACCGCGCAGTCATTCACGCCCTCGGATGGAAGCAATTGTCTATCGGTGCCCTTTCGTGGAGGATTTTCCTCGCCTCTGTATGCTGCGGTTTCCTTATCACCCTGCTCAACTTTCTGTTTACCGATATCCGCGACGGACTGATGCCCTTTACCGAACGCTTCGACCCCGGACAGTTTATAGAGAGTTTTCTTGCACTCACCTTCCTTAGTGTCCTGTGGAGCTTTATCTATTTCGCCATCGCCCAGTTTGAGAATTACAAAAAGGAAGAGATTGCCAACCTGCAACTCAGGGCAGCAAAGACGGAGATTGAACTGAACAGTTTTCGCGCCCAGATGAACCCGCATTTCATGTTTAACTGCATGAACAGTATCAGGGCACTGGTGGATGAAGATCCCGGAAAAGCCAAAAATGCCATCACCGTACTGAGCGGAATTCTTCGAAACAACCTCATACTCGGCAAACGGAATACGGTGCCTCTGAAAGAGGAACTCGACCTGGTAGAAAAATACCTTACACTGGAAAAAATTCGGTTTGAAGAACGCCTCAGCATTACCTACGAAGTAGCGCCCGAAGCCTTGTCTTTTGATGTACCTCCCTATATGCTGCAGACCCTGGTAGAAAATGCCGTTAAGCATGGCATCAGCCGGGTGCTGGCCGGCGGGGAGGTGGCCGTGCGTGTGAAGACCCTGCCCGACCAACGTTACCTGATTTCCATTTCCAATACAGGTAAATGGGGTACCACGCCTTCGGAGACCGGCGTGGGTCTGCAAAATACACTCAAGCGTCTCGACCTGCTCTATGGCCGCCAGGCCTCCACAGAAATCCGCAAGCAGGAAGACGCAGTAACCATTGAAATCATTTTGCCTCAAAAACTACTGACATGAAATTCAGAACACTCATTGTTGACGATGAGCGGCTGGCGAGGAAAGAACTTGCCGGACTGCTTGCCAATTTCCCCCAGGTTGAAATACTGGGCGAATGCTCCAACGCCGATGAGGCCCGAAACTTTATCGACCAGCACCATCCTGACTTGCTCTTCCTTGATATACAGATGCCCGGAAAAACAGGATTCGAGTTGCTTGAAGAACTGGAATCGGTCCCTGCGGTCGTTTTTGTTACGGCTTATGACGAGCACGCCATACAGGCCTTTGAGGTCAATGCGCTGGACTACCTGCTGAAGCCTGTCGAAGAAGACCGGCTCGCCGATGCCATCGGTAAGGTTGAACGCAGAGCGGAACGCGAACAGCGCACCATTGAAGAATCCAAAGGATTCCGGCTCGGTCAGGATGACCAGATCTTTATCAAGGATGGCGAAAAGTGCTGGTTTGTCGGACTGCGCGACGTGCGCCTGTTCGAATCTGAGGGCAACTACGTGCGCGTGTTTTTCAACCAGTTCAGGCCGCTCATTCTCAAGTCGCTCAACAACCTGGAAGACCGCCTCGATACCCGTACGTTTTTCCGCACCAACCGGAAATTTATCGTCAATCTCCACTGGGTAGAAAAGGTGGAAAACTGGTTTAATGGCGGACTACGGCTCACGCTGAAAGACGGTACCCATGTGGAAGTGTCGCGCAGGCAGGCGGCTAAATTCCGCGAAATCATGAGCCTCTGACATGGCCGGGCGGCTGCGGCGCAAATGGCTATAGTTTCGCAACCTCTTTTCAAAACGGATGACACTCATCAAATCCATCTCAGGTATCCGCGGCACCATAGGAGGTACCGCGGGAGAAAACCTGACACCCCCAGACATTGTCAGGTTCACCGCCGCCTATGGATCCTGGCTTCGCGAACAGCAACGCGCCGGAACGCTGTCGGTCGTTGTAGGCCGCGATGCCCGCCTCTCGGGTGCTATGGTGAATGCGCTCGTGTGCGCCACCCTCGAAGGACTCGGCATCAACGTAATTGACCTGGGCATCACCACTACGCCCACAGTCGAACTGGCTGTGCCGGCGGAAAATGCGGCGGGAGGCATTGTGCTCACAGCCAGCCATAACCCGGTGCAGTGGAATGCCCTCAAACTGCTTAACGACAAGGGTGAATTTATCAGCGCTGCCGATGGTGCGCGGGTACTCGAACTGGCCGATGCGGCGGACCTGCCTTACGCCCCGGTGCATGAACTGGGAAAAACCATCAGCAAAGACTATCTCGCCGCACACCTGGAGGCCATCAGCGCGCTCGACCTGGTTAACGCCGAAGCCATTCGAAATGCCGGACTGGTCATCGCTGTTGACGCGGTCAATTCATCCGGCGGCATATATGTGCCGGCCTTGCTCCATGCCCTCGGCGTGCAGTCTGTGCACCCACTTTGGTGCGACCCCACCGGACATTTTCCCCACAACCCCGAGCCACTTCCCGAGCACCTTACTGCGCTGGCTGATGCGGTGCGTGCGGGCGGTTGTCATCTCGGTATTTCCGTTGACCCTGATGTGGACAGACTCGCGTTGGTGTGCGAAGACGGTACCATGTTCGGTGAAGAATACACCCTCGTCGCTGTCGCCGACTACGTGCTTCGCCACACCCCGGGCAACACGGTGAGCAACCTATCCTCCACACGTGCCCTGCGCGATGTCACCCTTGCACATGGTAGGTCTTATTCGGCCGCTGCCGTGGGCGAGGTCAATGTGGTGGCTGAAATGAAGCGCACCGGCGCAGTGATTGGCGGAGAAGGCAACGGCGGTATCATCTACCCGGAGCTGCACTACGGGCGCGATGCGCTGGTGGGCATAGCCCTTTTCCTCACCCACCTGGCCAAGTTTGGAAAAACCGCCTCGGTGCTACGGGCCACCTATCCCAACTACTATATCTCCAAGAACAAGATCGAACTCACACCTGAGATCGACGTGGATGGTATCCTGAGTGGCATCCAGACTAAGTACAAAAAGCATCCTATCAATACCATCGACGGCGTCAAGATCGAGTTCGAACGCGAATGGGTTCATCTTCGCAAGTCAAATACCGAGCCGATCATCCGCATCTATGCGGAGAGCCAGTCGCAGACCACCGCGCAGAATCTGGCCGAGAAGATCATCCACGATATCAAGGACATGATCAGCGAAAATCACACCCGTTGAGCCTGCAATCCATGAGCCCACGCATCTACCTCGACAATGCCTCTACCACGCCGCTGGATCCGGAAGTGATTCAAGCGATGTTACCTTTTATGCAGCAGCATTTTGGTAATCCTTCATCCATCCATTCCTATGGAAGGGAAGTGCGTGCGGGAATCGAGACGGCCCGCAAGACCGTGGCCAGGTTGCTGAACGCTTCGCCATCGGAGATCTTCTTCACCTCCGGAGGCACCGAAGCCAACAACGCAGCCCTCTTTTGCTCAGTGCGTGATCTGGGCATCGAACATGTCATCTCTTCGCCGATCGAACACCATGCGGTTACGCACACCTTGGAGCAGATGGCCGGTGAAGGGAAGATCCGCCTCAGCCATGTGAAGTTGGACGACAAAGGCCGGGTGGACTTGTCGGACCTGGAGCGCCTGCTTGAGGAAGGCGGAAAGACGCTGGTTTCGCTCATGCATGCCAATAACGAATTGGGCAACGTGTTGCCGATCATGGAGGTAGGCGCCTTGTGCCGCAAGTACGGCGCCTTGTTCCATTGCGATACGGTACAGACGATGGGGCATTTCCCGATTGACCTCAAAGAGATTCCGGTGGACTTTGTCACCTGTGCGGCTCACAAGTTCCACGGTCCGAAAGGTGTGGGCTTTTTATTCATCCGTTCGGGTGTGCGCATCAACCCGTTCATCTTCGGCGGTGCGCAGGAGCGCAACATG
>DHLU01000093.1 GCA_002405435.1 Flavobacteriales bacterium UBA4660 | reverse complement strand
GTTGTAGAGCGAAATAAAAACGCTCTGAAAGGAGATCACCATGATCAGGATGGCAACCACACGCAGGGTGTCGAGGCCAATGCCAAAATTGTTGAGCAACCGGTTGTTCTGAATCGCCACATTCGCCAGCTGCATTGTCGTGTTTTCGCCCTGGCGCGCCAGCATGCCGAAGGCACCGCGGTTGGATTTTTTGAGCAGATAGGCGGTAACTTCCTTCTCCGCTTCATGCGCGTGGTCGTGCCCTTCGTGTGTGTGGCTCGAATCTGCACCGGCCTCATGGGTATGGTCATGCCCGTGGTCGTGTACCATCCAGACCGATTCCAGCGGTGTCAGTATCAGGTTGTCTATCACTGTGCCGCTTTCGGCAAACACACCGACTACGGTAAAGGGATGTTCGTGGTGGTGGTCCTCTTCTCCGGCAGCATTGTCGTAGCCGTGCACGCTGGTAAAGCTGTCGCCCGGTTTCAGGCCGGTTTCCCGGGCCACTTTGTAGCCGAGGGTGACTTCAAAAGGTGCGCTGAAAAGCTTCCCGGTCAGCACAGCACATCCGTAGTGTTCGGGGTATTTTTTGGTGGTGCCGACAATGCGCCATTTTTCATAGTTGTCGCCCAGCGAAAGCGGAATCGCGTCTTTCACCATCGGGCTTCTGACAATGCGCTGGGCCTCGGTCATGCTGATGTTGCCGGTTGGGGCATCTACATGGTACACATTGGCCAGAATGCTCTGTAACTCGCTTCCCTTCGCGGCGAGCACAAAATCAATGTCTTTGATGTTGCGGTTAAACTTATCGCGCATCTGGTTGTCGAGCAGCAGCAGCAGCGAGATGATGCCGGTGCCGAAAGAGAGCAGTACCAGACTGAGCAGGGTGTTGAGCGGCTTGCTGACCATGTTGCTCGCCGTCAGTTTGAGACGCGACATCGGCAGCGCGAGCGTGACCCTGCGGGCCGCGCGGTCGATCACGCGCAGCACGATTACCAGCAGGGAAACGGCCACCGTTACCGCGGCGATGCGCAAAAGAATTTCTCCGGTGCTCATAGGGTCACGTGTTGCTGAAAGTGGTGTTTCATGCGCTGGTCATGGGTCACAATTACCAGTGCGGCGCCGCTGCTGCGTGCCTGTTCTTCAAGCAGGCCGATCACCTCTGACGCGTTTCGGTCGTCGAGGGCGCTGGTAGGCTCATCGGCAAGAATCAGCGAAGGCCGGTTCATGACGGCCCGGGCAATGGCAACCCGTTGCGCCTCTCCCACACTCAGCTGGCCGGGGCGAACCCCCGCCTTGTCTGATAGGTTGAGGCGGCCAAGGACTTCCCGGGCGTAAGCGCGGTCGATCCGCGACCCGCTGAGGTACTGAGGTAAAATCAGGTTGTCGAGCACGCTGAGCGACTCTACGAAGTGTGCCGACTGAAACACAATGCCTACGTGCCTGCCCCGGAATCGGTCAAGCGCAGCGCCGTGCAGGTCAGATACCTTCGTGCCGGCAATCTCCACCGATCCTGAACTGGCGGTGAGCAGTCCGCACATCAGGTGCAGCAGGGTCGTTTTCCCCTTGCCGCTCTCTCCGAGCACCAACAGGTGATCCGACTTGCCACAGCGGACATCGGGAAATGAAAATGTCGGCCCACCGGCATAGGTAAATTGCAGCGATCGTGTTGCCAGCATGGTATTAAAATTCCGGAGGCGAAGGTAGCAAGTCATTTCCGGACAGTCGACCTAAAAAAATGGCAGCACCACCCGGGAATCAGCGTTGCAATGACGGCGCGACCGGTCAGGGCCTGTCCCGCTACCTGTATTTTTGCAGCTATACAGCTATGACTTTTCTTCAGCGTTTATCTCGGTACCTGATCGGCTTCGGCATTGGAATCATGCTGGTGTGGGTGCTCTTTGGCGACCGTGAGTGGTTTGCCTGGACGCCCGGCAACCGGGTGGTGAGCAAACTGACGACCGAACACTTGTTTATCGCGCCTAAAGCGGCTTGCCAATTGCGCTGCCTGGCCATCCATGACACCATGGTGAAACATATGGTAGGGGAGATGCGGGTTAATTTTTCGGCGAGCAAACCTCGCCAGACACCAAAGGAATACGTGTTGTATGGGAGGGTGGACAAGTCGCTGCGCGCGGTTTTTCAGACGGCCGATACCGCATCGACCCTGGTGGAAATTTCGAAAGAGGGTAAAAGCTGCCATTGCCCATAATTGCTGTCCCGGCGTCACGTTGGGCGGATGGCGAAACCGATGCCTGATGCCGCCGGCTTCGCTCCGTCGGTGACGAGCCTCATACATGAATGTGAAAACCAGTTCCCTTTCGCCCCCATGGTGGTTTCTTGCCGGCATCACGGCGATGGGCCTGTTGCAGGCTGCCTTCACCCAACTCAGCGGTGACGAGGCCCTCTATTGGATGTACAGCCGGCACCCCGACCTCGGATTCAAAGACCATCCGCCGGTCATCGGGCTGCTGACGGGTCTGGGTTATGGAATCTTTCGCGGTGAACTGGGGGTGCGGCTTGGGGTGGTGCTGCTGCATACGGCCGGTGTGTGGTTGTTGTGGCGCATCGCACGGCCTGTTCGCCTGGTTGAATTTGCCTTGCTGGTCTTCAGCATTCCTCTGCTTCAGGTCTATAGCTTTATAGCCACGCCCGATTCGCCGCTGGTGTTTTTTTCCATCGTATTTCTTTGGGTGTGGAAGGGCTTTCTCGAAAACCCCCGGGGCAGCGCGGCCTGGTGGCTCGGACTGGCCATGGCGGCGCTGCTGTGGAGCAAATACCACGGTATTGTGTTGATGGCGCTTGCGTTTGTGTCGGCGCCTGCCCTGTGGCGCAACAAGTACTTGTGGATGGCTTGCGGTATAGGCCTGCTGCTGTTTAGTCCGCACATCATCTGGCAGGCTGTAAACGACTTTCCATCCCTGAAATTTCATGTCGTGGAGCGTGCGGGTGCATTCGAGTGGAAACATCTCTTTAATTATTTCGCGGGGCAACTG
>DHLU01000128.1:10744-10992 GCA_002405435.1 Flavobacteriales bacterium UBA4660 | reverse complement strand
ATACCCTCTACGGCAAAAACATCGCCGCTCCGGCCGATACGAAAAACCGTACACGCCGCGGAGGAGCGCGCAAAAAAGCAACCGGAGCTGAGGAGACAGCAGCACCGGCGGCTGAAACACCGGCTACACCAGAGGCACCCGCTGAAACGGAAAAGCCCGCTGCAAAAAAACGCAGTACAAAAAAGAAGTCTGAGGAATAATCCGATATTGACGCATACCTCGAGAAACCCGCCCCCGTGGCGGGTTTT
>DHLU01000128.1:0-10593 GCA_002405435.1 Flavobacteriales bacterium UBA4660 | reverse complement strand
AAACCCGCCCCCGTGGCGGGTTTTTTGTTGTCCGGTCCTGAATAGGCGGCAAAAACAGGCAGAAGACAAACCCATCTTCCATGTCAGTTCGCTTGCGCGCAGGAAGTATCTGCACCCATCAGCGCTGCTTCACAAAGGTGGAATCATACTGAAGTTCGGGCCTGTATTTTAACCGGGCCGCCTTGTTCTCCAGTATCATCGCCTGAAAGCGCAAGGGCTGGTCCCATACCGCCTTAATCAGGTCACTGCCTTCTTTATTGGAAAAGTCAGGGAAACGTTCGTTGAGTATCTGCATCGCTTCATCATAATTCGGCGATGCATCAATATACTCCGGAACGATATAGTCAACAGGTATAGGCGTTTTGCCCACTATGCGCATGTATTCCTGCACATCACCCATGGTCGCCATTGGAGGCACGGTTATACCCAAGGCCGGTTTGTTTCCAGCCGCAGCCTTGTTCACCTGATACCGGTCGACCGCGTTACCCTTCCCTGCGCCAGAACCTGCGCTGCCTGAGTTGTACAGAAAAGCGGCCGTCAGCCCCAAAGCAAAACAGAGCGCAACGATTGCCACCAGCTTGGTGGTACCGATTTTATTGGGTGTTGATTTCTCCATGGTCTTCAAAATAATTTAATAATGAACAAAGGTATATCAGGGGCGCAACAGCCGGAAGGTATCACGTGCCCTGCCCATCGCGTCGCGTAACACTACCAGGTAGATGCCGGGCGCTTCCCTGCTGAGATCGAGCCTGACCGAGCGCTCTGCCGATTGTATGACTGTAACCATACGGCCTTCGGCGTTGCTGATCAGCATATCGCGCAGGCCAGGTGACGCAAAGGTCAGCACATATTGCCCCTCTCCCTCAAGGGTGATCACCGCCCGGGAAGACACTGCATCAGGCACACCCGGAATCAGGCCAATGGTAAACAGCGTAAAGGCCGCGCAACTGGCGGCGTCTATAACCGTGAGCAGATAATCACCTGCCTCAAGACCGGTCAGCAACTCCTCTCCGGTAGGTCCACTGCCCCAGTCGTACTGGTAGGGCGGAACGCCCCCTGATACGGTTGCCGTCACCGTGCCTCCCGCACCCGACTCCTGTGCATCTTCCGTGACCACACTGAGGCTGATAGCCGGTGGTTCATGCACCACAAACTGCACCGTGTCTGCACAGGCGTACGCATCCAAAACCACAACGGTATAAGTGCCCGCGGTGAGAGCAGCCGGATCCCACTCTCCCCAGTCTGGCGTATGAGGGGCCTGGCCCCCGGTAATGGTCAGTTCGGCTACCCCTGAATCCGCCCCGTTGCAGTGAACATCGGTCACCTGCACCGCCGCCTGCAGCGTATCTGCCGGCTCAACCCATGCCGATCCGGAAAAGGTACATCCCAACGTAGTGAGTCCCTCATAGAGGTAAATACCAGGGCCCAATCCGGACGCTGCAAAGTCAGTCGTACCGTTACTCCACAACACACTGGCCGGCTCGGCATTGACCAGACTTAGCGAAGCCATCCCGTCATCAATACCCGCGCAATGCACATGATCCACTTCTACAGTGTCTGTAAAGGGTACCGCCTCCCCGACCAACACCTCACCCCAGAAAGTGCACCCGTTGGCATCTGTTCCGGTAAAAGAAAAATCTCCCGGCCAAAGCGGACCGATACCCAAAACCGTTTCACCGCTTGACCATGTGACCGAAGCCGGTTCGTCCGATTCAAAGTTGATCGATGCCCATGCGTCCGCAACACCCGGACACTGCTGGTCAACTACTGTCACCTCAAAGGCAGCAGGTGGATAGAAAGACAAGTTTACTGAGTCACTGGTAAACGTCATATCTCCCAGCGATGCAGTAATAAAGTACACACCCTCCTCCGAAAGCCAGCGCCCTTCTTCATCAGAGCCCGTATTCCAGGCATAGGGCAACAGGGCACTTGCCTGCACGTAAAGGCTGTCGCCAGCGCAGATACTGTAGTCACCGGTAAGTGAAAGGGTCGCCTGGCTCGAGCCTTCCACGATATGCAGGAACTGGTTTACCCCGAGACCATAAAATTTGTCGACTATGCCGCTGTTCCATTCCACCACCAGGGAGTCTACCGACGCTACGCTGCCCAACCCGAAAATTTCCTTGTCGCTATTTTGACCCGCCAGGTTTTCTCCGCTGCAGGTAAACCGTATGTAATGAGCGCCTCCCGCATAACAATGGATCATGCTCCCGATGCCGTCGCGGTTGGAATAGACCCCTTCAAGATCTACGCTGAGGTAATGGTTGCTGCCGCCGTCATTCTGCCAAAGCCTGGAAGGAAACGGATCATTGCAGTTGTACACCAGGTCATAGTATCCGTCATTGTTGACATCACCCATAGCTACGCAAAAGGTCGGATAGTTGTCGCCCAGCATGCCCACGGTGGTGGTGCCGTCGGTGAATAAACCGCCCCCCTGGTTGATGAAAAACCGGTTTTGCTGCGGACCAAAACCAAAGGTAGAACTCGTTGTAGCCACATAGAGATCCTGCAGCGTGTTGTTGTCGTAGTCAAGCCACAGGGCTCCCCAGCAGATCTGGTTCACGGTCACACCTGCACTAACCGCAATATTGGTAAACGTATGGTCAGCATTTTGCCGGTACAGCCTGTTGCCGGGCAGGCCGTTGGTTACGTACAAATCAATATCCCCGTCGTTGTCAAAATCATCCACTGTGCCGCTCATCGCGTCGAAGGCGTGGTTGAGGCCCACCGCCACCGTAACCTTGGTGAAGGTGCCATTGCCGTTGTTTCTGAACATCTCATTGATCCATGCGTTGCGGTCTATCACCAGAAAAAGGTCTTCCCAGCCGTCCATGTCGTAGTCAAAAAAGACAGGCTGGAATATAGCCCGCGGCATCAGGTCCACCCCCGCACTCACCGTTACATCCGTAAACGTGCCGTCACCGTTGCTGTGGTAGAGCAGTCCCTTGTGATCCTGGTTAAGGTCGTTTAGTTCATCATAATACTTGGCCACGTAGAGGTCGAGAAATCCGTCATGGTCGTAGTCGCACCACGCAGCACCCCAGAATTCCTTGAAGGTCGCATCGAGCCCGGCCACTGCACCTATGTCCGTGAAGGAAAATGCCCCGTCATTTTCCCACAACTGCAGCCTGCCGCCGAGTTGCGTAGTCAGCATATCAGGATCTCCATCGTTATCATAGTCGGCCCATAACACCATCACAATATGGTAACCCACCGGGGGCTGGATATTGAAACTAACCTGGCTGTAAGTGCCGCCGTTGTTTTGGTAGAACAACAGGCCGTCGGCGCCGTTGGCCAGCGTGATGTCATCAAGGCCATCGTCATTGAAGTCATAAAAACTTACTCCATTGCCATCGAAAGTGCCTTCATTGATGTTGACAATCCCGTTCGCAGCGGGCACGTCAATAAATTGCCCGGTGGCCTGGATGACCACTATGGCAAAAACACCGCTCAGGTATTTCGACAGCAACTTCATGGTTTTCGGATAACCACAAGGGTCTTTCTCAGTATTCCACAGTCAGTCCATGCAGCACATTGGTAAACACCCGGCGCCAGGTCGAGCGTCATGCTGCCCGCATTTCTGTTGCCGGCGGAATCCACAACCACCCTGCCCTCCATGTTTATCACGCGGAAGCATGAGCATCCTGCCGGCAGCGCCACGAAAACCTCGCCCGCTGAAGGATTGGGCCATAGCCTTAAGTCTTGTTCGCTCCACTCTTGTATGGATGAAACAAATTCTACCTGAACCTCGTCGGTTATTTCACAACCTGCAGCATCAGTAACCAACACACTGTAAAAGCCGGAAGCCAACCCAGTCAGCAAAAGGCTGTCGGTGGCACCCGTGCTCCAAATAATGGTATAGGGAGAAATACCACCCGCAATGCCCAGTGCAATGGTCCCGCCTGTTGCACCAACCTGCGGCGTTGATCCCAGCGCTAGCGTCAGCTCAAGGGGGTCGGAAATGATAAATGTGGTATCCGCCTGACATCCCAGGGCATCTGCGGCATAGAGGGTATAGGTGCCTGCGCCGAGGGCTTCCCCGTTGCCTGAAGACCACAACAAGTCTATGGGTTGTGTGCCACCCGATACTTCCACATCGATGGCACCATCGGAGAATCCCGCACAGGTGATATCGGTAACTTCGCTGCTGAACCAGAGCGGAGCCGGTTCCACGACCTCATAGGCTGCATCCGTTTCACAGCCATTGGCATCTTCCGCATGAAGCGTATAGGTGCCTGCACCCAGCGCATCAGGACCACCGGGCAGCCACGTCAAGGTATAGGGCAGCGAACCTCCGCTGACCTCAGCCAATACCTGGCCATCAGACGCACCATGGCAGGTAACATGGTTAACCTGACCGGCAACTGCCATTGGTTCCGGTTGCGTAATCAGCACCGAATCGGCGAAGGCACAACCTTCGGCGCTGACGCCATTCACCGAAAGCCATCCAATTCCCAATCCCGAACGCACGCTAACCCCGGTGACGCCGTCGCTCCAGTTTACCGCAGCGTAGTCTCCTTCCGGTAACAGGCTCACGGCGGCATCGTTGAGGCCGAAACAGGAAACATTCGCCGCCTCAAGACTGATGTCGCCCACCGTGGCAGCTAACACCTCAACCGTATCGGAGTACAGGATGGCTCCAAAGCCGGTGACCACCTGAAGCGCATACAGACCGGGCTGGTCAACATAGATATCCTGGGTAACCGCTCCATTGCTCCACAGATAGGATGCAAATGCTTCGGCATGCAACAGCACACTGTCTCCCGGACAGAGCAGCGCTGGCTGAGAAAGGTTCGCCGAGATTCCGCCGCCTTCGGTTAGGAAAAGCGTTTGATTCACAGCAACCCTTTCATACACATCATGGGTACCTGAATTCCAGTCGATCACCAGGGAATCAACAACCGCAATGGCACCGAGTCCAAAAATCTCTTTCCCAGACGACTGGCCCAGAAAGTCTTCTCCGCATATGGTGTAGCGCACATAATGGTTGCCGCCAGCGTAGCAGTGAATCCAACTGCCAATACCATCGCGGTTGGCCAGCACACCCTCCAGGGAAACAGACAGGTAGTGGTTGTCGCCACCATTGTTGCGGTAGAGTTTGGCAGGAAAGGGTTCATCGTTGTTCCAGACAAAGTCGTAGTATCCGTCCGTATTGAGGTCACCCATAGCCACCATATAGGTCTGCGAAGGGTCGCTTTCAAGCCCTGCCAAGCTGCTCTCCTCCAAGAAGTCAAGTGCTTCTTCGTTGATAAAAAACTGGTTTCCTACCGGCGTGAGAAAGGGGGAGGTTACCGATACCATCAGATCCTGCCAGGTATTGTTGTCGTAATCTATCCACAGCGATCCCCAGCAGTTTTGGTTCACCACCACACCCATGTCTGCCGACACATCGGCAAAGGTTTCGTCGCCGTTGTTTTTTAGGAGGAGGTTTCCATCGAGGCTGTTGGTAACATACAAATCGAGGTCGGCGTCGTTGTCGTAATCACCCACGGTTCCCGTCATCGAGCACATGTGTTGCCCGGTGTTGCTGGCCATTGTCACATTGCTAAACGTACCGTCACCATTGTTCTCAAAAAGCTCATTGGAAAAGGACTGCCGGTCTATAACTAAAAACAGGTCTTCCCAGCCGTCGGCGTTGTAATCAAAAAATACCCCCTGAAAGGTTGGCCTCGGCGGGAGGTCGATACCCGATGCTACCGTAACATCCGAAAAGGTTCCATCGCCGTTGTTGTGGTAGAGGATACTCCGGAATACAGGCTGGGGGTTAAACACCGGGTGATAGTACTTGGAGACAAATAGGTCGAGCAGGCCGTCGTGGTCCACATCACACCACGAGGCGCCCCAATAGTTGTGGTCGAGTTGCTCCAATCCGGCTGTCACAGCCACATTGGTAAACGCCAGGTTGCCGTTGTTTCTCCACAACTGCATCCGCTGGTTTTGTTTGGTGATCAGCAAGTCCTGATCGCCGTCGTTGTCGTAGTCAGCCCAGAGGGTCATGGATACCTGGCCGGCGGGTGTGTTGGATATGCCCAGGTCCGTGGACTGTAACGTGCCATTGTTGTTGATGTAAAACCGTACAGCCTGTGCGCCGTCTGCAACGGTCAGATCGTCCCATCCGTCTCCGGTGAAATCATAGAAACTCACCCCATTTCCATAGAGGTTGCCCTCCAGAATGATATTCGCATTCAGCATGGCGGAAACATCCGTGAACTGTGCCCGGAGGGTAAAAGCGGTAAGGGCGGGGAGTAATCCAGCGAGGATAAGGTGCCTGGTCATTAGTTACTGCCTATGCCTCAAATATAAGGTGTGCGGCCACATGCCGGCGGTGGATACGCAAATTCTATGTTGAAAAAAAGGGCACTTTATGTTGATTTTCATAGACTTATATAAAGAATTGCTGAAAACTCCCATTGCGGGCGGGTGCACCCTGCGATAACTTTGCTCCCCTGAAATGAGACCCCAGATTCCCGCCATCCTGGTGCTGCAGGATGGAACTACATTCCACGGAATGTCTTGCGGTGCAACCGGCACAACCACCGGAGAAATTGCCTTCAATACTGCCATGACAGGCTATCAGGAGGTATTTACTGACCCTTCATACTACGGCCAGGTGCTGGTGATGGCTGCAGCACACATCGGCAATTACGGGGTGCAGCCCGGCGAGGTGGAAAGCGAAAACTGCAAGGTTTCAGGCGTAGTCATCAAAAAATTCTCTGAGATAGCGAGCCGTGCCGGAGAAACGGGTACGCTCCAGGATTACTTCGAGCGCGACGGTATCGTCGGTATCAGCGATGTGGACACGCGTGCCCTGGTGCGGCATATCCGCGAAGCCGGTGCGATGAACTGCATCATCTCCACCGAAGTAGACCAGGTGGAAGCGCTGAAGGCAAGGCTGGCCGAATGTCCAGACATGAGTGGCCTCGAACTCAGTTCGCGCGTCACCTGTGCTTCACCCTACGACCTCGGAAGCGGAGACATGCGCGTGGCGGTGATTGACCTCGGCGTCAAAAAAAATATCCTCCGGTGTCTTGAGGAACGCGGCTGCCGGATGCGTGTATTTCCTATGCATACCACACGCGAGGCGGTGCTCGACTGGTCGCCCGACGGCATCATGTTCAGCAATGGTCCGGGCGACCCTGCCGCCATGAAAGAGACCATCGCGCTATTTGCAGCGCTTATTGATTCCGGAATTCCCTGCTTCGGCATCTGCCTCGGACACCAACTGATCGCGCTTAGCCAGGGCCTGAAAACCGAAAAAATGTTCAACGGACACCGCGGCATCAACCACCCGGTGAAAAACCTGATTACCGGCAAATGCGAAATCACCAGCCAGAACCATGGCTTTGTGGTCTCCCACGATTCGTTGAAAAACAATCCCGACGTGGAAGTAACGCATCTGCATCTCAACGACAACACGGTTGCGGGCATCCGCTTGAAATCCAAAGCCGTCTTCAGCGTGCAGTATCACCCGGAAGCAAGCGCAGGGCCTCACGACTCGCGTTACCTCTTCGACCAGTTTATGCATGCCATGGCTACAAGCAAAGAAACCGTCCGTTAAAAATATTTTCCCATGAGTACCATAGCACGCATCAACGCCCGTCAAATACTGGATTCCAGGGGCAACCCCACCATTGAGGTGGATGTAATCACCACCGAGGGTGTCAGCGGTAGGGCCGCCGTTCCTTCGGGTGCCAGCACCGGGGTGCACGAGGCCGTCGAGTTGCGCGACCTCGACAAAAGCATTTACCTCGGCAAAGGGGTACTTAAGGCCGTTCAGAATGTCAACAGCACGCTCCATGATCAGCTCAGTGGTGCCAGTGTGTTCGACCAGGCGCTGATAGACCGTGTCATGATCAGCATCGATGAAACGGAAAACAAGGCCATACTCGGTGCCAACGCCATTCTCGGCGTTTCTCTCGCCGTAGCCCGTGCCGCAGCCAACAGCCTGGGGCTTCCTCTCTACCGGTATGTGGGCGGTGTCCACTGCAATACCCTGCCCATCCCGCTGATGAACATCCTCAACGGTGGCGTACACGCCGACAACAAGGTCGATTTTCAGGAGTTTATGATCATGCCCACCGGTGCCGATACGTTTAGCGAAGCCCTTCGCATGGGCACTGAGGTATTTCACCACCTGAAAGCCGTGCTCAAGAAAAAGGGCCTCTCCACCAATGTCGGTGATGAAGGTGGATTCGCTCCAGACCTTAAGAGCAATGAAGATGCGCTGAAACTCGTGCTGCAGGCCATCGAGGCTGCCGGCTATTCGCCCGGAAAAGACATCTTCCTCGCCATGGATGCCGCCACCACGGAAATGTTTGACAACGAAAAAAAGGTGTACCGTTTTGCCTCCAGCGGAGACGAACTCACGAGCGCCCAGATGGTGGACTTCTGGAAAGACTGGTGTGCCCGCTACCCAATCATCTCGATTGAAGATGGTTGCAGCGAAGACGACTGGGACGGCTGGAAATTGCTTACCGATGCATTGACCGAAAAATGCCAGCTCGTCGGCGACGACCTCTTTGTTACCAACACCGAACGCCTGTCGCAGGGCATTAGCCAGGGCGTGGCCAATTCCATACTGGTAAAGGTCAACCAGATTGGCACGCTGACCGAAACCATTGAAGCGGTACAGCTGGCCACCCGAAACGGCTACTCAAGCATCATGAGCCACCGCAGCGGTGAGACGGAAGACACGATCATCGCAGACCTTTCCGTAGGCCTGCAATGCGGCCAGATCAAGACCGGCAGTGCCTCCCGCAGCGACAGAATTGCCAAATACAACCAGCTGCTGCGCATCGAGGAGCAGTTGGGCAAGACCGGCGTTTATCCGGGACGCTCATTTTATTATGCGGTATAGCGTTGCCGACCTGACATGCCGGGCAACGGAAGTAACTAAAATGGCGCTTGAGCGTCTCAAGCCTAAAACCAACACTTTCCTTAGCCCATGAAAAATCTTCTTACCCATCTTGCCCCTGTGCCGGGCCTATTGCCCCGGGCACTGATGCCGCTGCTGGTATTGGTGCTGTCTATACCGACCGTGCGGGCACAGCAAGCCTACTTTCAGCAGGAAGTCAACTACCGCATCTCGGTAACGCTTGATGATGTGCAGCACATGCTGCGCGGGAACGTGGAAATGGAATACCACAACCGCTCAGCGCAGTCTCTTGATACCCTTTTCATCCACCTGTGGCCCAATGCCTACAAAAACCGCCAAACCGCCCTGGCCAGGGCCATGGCACGCAGCGGAGCTTATGCGATGTTCAACGCTTCCGATTCAGACAGGGGATTTATCGACTCGCTCGACTTTAGTGCAAACGGAAGCACACTCACGTGGATGTTCTACGGTAACCACGCCGATATCGCTTGGATCAAACTGCCGCAACCGCTGAAGCCCGGCGAAAAAATGGTCATTACCACACCCTTCAGGGTCAAAATTCCTTCAGGGGATATTTCACGGCTCGGGCACATCGGCCAGAGTTATCAGATTACCCAGTGGTATCCCAAGCCGGCTGTGTTTGACCGCAACGGCTGGCATCCCATCCCGTACCTCAACCAGGGTGAGTTTTACAGTGAGTTCGGCAGTTTCGATGTGTCCATCACCCTGCCGGAAAATTATACCGTCGGTGCCACAGGCGACCTGCAAACCGCTTCGGAAACCGAACGCCTCGACCGAATGTCGCGCGATAAAGACCCGGAAGATTACAACGAATCTCCTCCCTCCTCCTCCACATTCAAAACCCTGAGGTATGTGCAGCGCGATGTGCACGACTTTGGCTGGTTTGCCGACAAACGTTTCCTGGTAGAAAAAAGCGAAGTGACCCTGCCGGTTTCCGGACGCAAGGTGACCACCTGGGCCATGTTTACCCCCAAAAACGCAGCGGTATGGAAGAACAATGGTGTGGGCGCCATCAACCACGCCCTGCTCACCTATTCGGCCTGGGTGGGAGAATACCCTTACAACCACTGCACCGCTGTGGACGGCACCATCAGCGCAGGGGGAGGTATGGAGTACCCCAACGTGACGGTTATCGGAAGTATGAATGATGTAACCGCACTCGAACTGGTAATCATCCACGAAGTCGGCCACAACTGGTTTTATGGCATTCTCGGGTCTGACGAAAGAGACCACGCCTGGATGGATGAAGGCATCAACTCCTACTATGAGACCAGGTCCATCATGGCCCTCAGACCATCGCTAAACACCCCCGTGGCGCAAGGCCTCGAGCGGTTGCTGGGTGCCCAGGACCTCGATTACCTCTATACAGACGAAGTGGCCTACCTCATCAGTGCCCGCAATTTCAGCGACCAACCCATTGAAGCCACTTCCGAAGTGTTTACCAACACCAACTACGGCACCATCGTTTACAAAAAGACCGCCACAGCCTTCAGGTATTTGCACGAATACCTCGGCGAACCCACCTTCGACCGGTGTATGCACACCTACTTCGACCGGTGGAAATTCCGTCATCCGCAACCAGAAGACCTGCGGGCCGTTTTCGAAGAAGTAAGTGGAAAAAATCTCGGCTGGTTTTTCGATGATCTGATAACCACCACAGGACTGCTTGACTACGGCATTGCCGGAGGCCGGTGGAA
>DHLU01000103.1 GCA_002405435.1 Flavobacteriales bacterium UBA4660 | reverse complement strand
GAACCAGGGAGGTCGGTGGTCGGAACTGAAAGGCTGCATTTTTTTGAATGTCAGGCGATCGTGGCGGCTGGCTGTCAGAGGCTGCTTTTATGCAGAGATTTCCTCTTCGTAACATGGCCTCAGGCGGAGGCCCGATGACCGGAGGCCGGGTCTCAGCGGTCAGCTCCTGCATCCCGTTTCACAAGGCCGATTCCCTCCAAATTCTATCCAATACCACCGCCCGCCCTTCGTAAATTCGCGGCTCGCGAAAAAACAGTCTTATGCACAGAACACATACCTGTGGTGAATTGAGAATCAGCCACACCGGACAACAGGTGACCCTCAGCGGATGGGTCCAGCGCTCCCGGGACAAGGGCTCCATGCTTTGGATCGATCTCCGCGACCGCTACGGCATCACCCAGTTGTTTTTTGCCGAAAGTGACACACATCCCCAACTGATGGAACTGGCACGCAGCGCCGGCCGCGAATATGTGCTCAAAGCCACCGGACAGGTCATCGAACGGGTGAGCAAAAACCCGCAGATCCCTACCGGAGATATTGAAATAAAAGTGGAAAAACTGGAGGTACTCAATGCCAGTCAAACACCCCCTTTCACCATCGAAGACCAGAGCGACGGAGGCGACGACCTGCGCATGCAGTGGCGCTACCTCGACTTGCGCCGCAACCCACTCCGCAACAACCTCATGCTGCGCCACCGCATCGGCATCGAAACCAGGAAATACCTCGACAGCCTCGGATTTCTGGAGGTGGAAACTCCCTACCTCATCAAAAGCACACCCGAAGGAGCCCGCGATTTTGTGGTGCCCTCGCGCATGAACCCCGGGCAGTTTTACGCCCTGCCCCAATCGCCCCAGACGTTTAAGCAGATTTTGATGGTGGCCGGCTACGACCGCTACTACCAGATCGTGCGCTGCTTCCGAGATGAAGACCTCCGCGCCGACCGCCAGCCTGAATTCACCCAGATCGACTGCGAAATGGCTTTCGTTGAGCAGGAAGATATCCTCAACACCTTCGAGGGCATGGTACGCCACCTGTTTAAGACCGTCAAGGGCATCGAGCTCGATACAGTGCCGCGCATGACCTACGACGAAGCCATGCGGCGCTTCGGCTGCGACAAACCCGACCTGCGCTTTGGCATGGAGTTTCAAGACCTCACGGCCGCCATGCAGGGCAAAGGTTTTGGCGTTTTTGACCAGGCACAGGTTGTGCTCGGCATTGTGGTGCCCGGTTGCGCCGGCTATACGCGCAAACAACTCGACGAACTGACCGAGTGGGTTAAGCGGCCCCAGATCGGCGCCAAAGGCCTGGTCTATGCGCTCTGCCAGCCCGATGGTTCGTTCAAGTCTTCCGTCGATAAGTTTTACAGCCCCGACCAATGGAAGGCCATTGCCGGTCAGGCAACGGCTGCCCCCGGTGACCTCATGCTCATACTCAGCGGAGACGACCTCAGCACACGCAGACAACTGAGCGAACTGCGCCTGCTCATGGGCAGCCGCCTCGGACTGCGTGCCCCTGAAAATTTCAAGCCCCTGTGGGTGGTAGATTTCCCGCTGGTGGAATGGAACGAAGAGGCACAACGCTGGTTTGCCATGCACCACCCCTTTACCGCCCCCAAGCCCGAACACTTCTCCTACCTGGGTACCGATCCGGGCCTGGCCAGGGCCAATGCCTACGACTTCGTGCTGAATGGCGTGGAAATTGGCGGAGGGTCCATCCGCATACACGACCGAACCATACAGTCACAAATGTTTGCATTGCTCGGATTTACGCCCGAAGAAGCCAAAAAGCAGTTTGGTTTTCTGCTCAACGCATTCGAATACGGTGCGCCGCCGCACGGAGGCATCGCGTTTGGATTCGACCGGCTCTGCGCACTGTTTGGCGGTCAGGAAAGCATCCGCGACTTTATTGCCTTCCCCAAAAACAACAGCGGCAGGGACATGATGATTGACGCCCCCTCAACGCTGGATCAACACCAACTCACAGAACTGAATATTGCGCTAACCAACCCCTCATGAAATACCTGGCCTTTATTTTACTGGCCCTCGGCCTGGGTGCAGACGCACTCGTGGCGCAACAGGCCACTGTCAGCGGAACGGTAACTTCCTTCGACAAGGAGTTTATGCTCTTCCGCTACCGCGACCAGCTCGACACGCTGTGGGTAAACCAACAGGGCACATTTTCCACCACGTTGCGGCTCGACCGCGGCGAAGAATGCCGCATTCTCAACGGCAAGCAGTTGTTTAAACTCTACGTGCTTCCGGGCGACCAGCTGTCGGTCAGTTTCGATGCAGCTAACCCCAAAGATGCCGGCACTTTCGCGGGCAAGAGTGCCGCAGCCTGCAACTACTACCAGGCAGCTGCCAGGGCCGATGCCGGACTCAACAAGCATGTACACATCAAGGTGCTGGGGCCCAGAAGTCCGGCCCAGGTGATGAAAACCCTCGACTCGGTGCGGGTGGTGCGCGAACAAACCCTGGCAGGCTATGTCAGCGCCAACCAGCTCGACGAGCAGTTTCTCGCCTACATGAAGGAGGTCGTCGGTTACCAGTGCCTGCTCGAGGGCGCGGTCTACCGTAAAAATTCAGATACCTACCTCAACGAGGCCTTCGCAGGGGAGCGTGCGGAACTCGACCGCTACCTCCGGTCGATGCCCCTCGACAATCCGCGTGTGCTCTACAGCGAAACCTACCAGGGTTATGTGCGCACTATGCTGGCGGGTGACGTACTCGGCATAATGCAGGTGGAATCAGCGGATGATTTGCCGGCCTTTTACCTGACGCAGATGAAGCTGGCCACAGAGCAGCTGAAAAACCAGGAGGTGCGCAACTACATACTGAAAGAAACCATGGTGGAAGCCATGAAGGAAAGCGGTACCCGCGACATAACCGCCTGCATGGCATGGCTCGACAAATACAACAACAACGAACCGATGAAGGAAAGGGTGCGCAAGATCTGGAGGCAGTATGCCGCCATTCAGCCCGGAATGCCGTGTCCGCCCATTGAACAGTACAACGCATCCGGAGCAGTCTTTGGCATGGACCATTTTAAGGGCAAGGTTGTCTATATCGATGTGTGGGCTACCTGGTGCGGACCCTGCAAAAAGGAAATACCGCACCTCAAAACCCTCGAGGAAAAATACCACGGAAAAAACATTGAATTTGT
>DHLU01000195.1 GCA_002405435.1 Flavobacteriales bacterium UBA4660 | reverse complement strand
AAAACTCATCGTCAAATACGCTGCCCAGCGGGGCGATGTAACCGGCATCTTCCTGCTGACCGCCGAGACCGGGCTCATAAATGCCCTGGGTCAGGTTATTTTCCCACATGGGGTAGCGGCTGATGCGCTTGGCAAACCAGCGGTACGCGTTGCCGAGGGTGTCGGGATCGTTGAGTATGCCGAAGATGAAGCCCAGCGAATCGGTGGGGCCGGTGCTGGTGATTTCAAACCAAAGGCTGTCCAGCGCCACCAGCTCATTGATTTTGGTTACTGCATGCAGGTGGGTATCCTCGTAATCCACAGTGAGCGTATATTCCTTTCCCACTTCGCCCGTGATCGCAGGATCCAGCGAGATGTATCCGCAAATGTCAACGGCTGCGAGGTCCTCGGGAGAAAATCCCAGCATTTCGGCCACGACTTCCAGCAAGGGCCCGGGGAGTTCCGACGTACACACTTCATCCAGCTCGATGGTTTCGGTGCCATTGCTGACCTTGACGGTGGCACCGCGCACATAAAACTGGGTCAGCGACTGAAGGTCGACCGGATCGAAATAGCCCTGGCTCCATGTGAGAAATACAATCGGGGGCTGGCCCTGCTCAATAGATCCTTCCACCACAATTTTCGGCCCCGAATCGGGGAGGTCGACGGTGATTTCCTTTTCGCATCCGGGCAGCACCGCAGCGACGAAGAAGGCTGACATTATGAGCAAATGGCGTGTACACATTACACGGCAAAAATCGGACTTCGCGGCAACAACCGCGCGGAAAGATGCATTAGTTGGTAAAAACCGCAAATCCTGTGCCCGGCATTTGTACGTCGAGCATCCCATTGGCGCATTGCCACCTAAGGTTTTTAGACAGCGAAGTGAGGCCTTGCGTCTGCAACCCCGGCGAGAGGGGAACATTGATGTTCATGGGCGCAACGCCCTTGTAGAATACAGCAATGGCTGTCTTTCCCAGGTAGCTGCGTTCTATCGCCAGAATATGCCTATCGGCGAGCACCACGCGTGTGCTGCCGTATAACAGCGCCATGTGCGAAGCCCTGAGTTTGGCCAGATTGGCTATGGTTTCTTTGGTGCTGCGCTGCAGGCTGTCGAGTCCGCTGAAAACCATCATCCTGCGGTTGTCGGGGTCATTGCCGCCGGGCATGGCGATCTCGTCGCCGTAGTAGATGCAGGGAATTCCGGGTACGGTCATGATAAAGGCCGCAAGTTGCTGCATGCGTTCGAATCCGGCACTGCCGTAGTTGTTGATTTCCCTCAGCCAGCCCGCTCTTTTGGCGTCCTCGTCAAACCGGAGCGAACCGTCGGCATAGGAGGCAAAACGGCCGCGGTCCTGGTTGCCCGTAATATTGCCCATGAGGTGGTTGTGCCCGTAGTAATGCAGCGAGGTCAAGAGCGTCAGGCCGAGGTTTTCAAAACCCGATTCGGGACGGGCAAACGCATCGACGGCGGCATCGTACAGGTTGAAGTCAAACTGGGCATCCATCTGTCCGCTGCTGAGGTAAGAGGAAATAAGTTCGGGATTGCCGTAGGTCTCTCCAATTTGAAATACGGCCCGTTGCTGCGTGGTTTCGGCGACCTTGATCTTCGCCGTAAGGGCCCTCCAGAATTCGACGGGAATGTGTTTGGTGGCATCGTGCCTGAAACCATCAATCCCGTATTGGTCGAGCCAATACATGGCGGTATCGCTGAGCGCTGCCGTAACAGCGGGATTGGCAAAATCCCAGGTAGGCAGAAAAACATCGAACCATGTCGTGAGCCGCTGTTCGTCCCATAACTCGGTGTTGAGTCTCCCGTCGGGCAGGTGAAGGGCCGTGGCCCATTCGGGATGTTGTCGGTAAAGCGGGTGTTGTTCATGCACGTGGTGGGCTACATAATCGAGCAGCACGTTCATCTGCCGGTCGTGGGCCTTTGCAATTACGCCCTTCAGATCGGCTCCCGAACCGAAGCGGTTGTCAACTTCGCGCATGGCCACCGGCCAATATCCGTGGTAGGCTGAAAAACTGCTTTCAAAGCAGGGTTTTTCGCTTTGACCCACGCAGTTTTTGTCTTTCCAAAGGCCCCAGGCGCCCTCGACATTTTTTGAGACCGGCGATAGCCAGAGTGTGTTTACCCCAAGGCTGTCAAAATACCCCTGTTCGATCTTGATGCGGATTCCCGCGAGATCGCCTCCCAGGTTGTTGGCCTTCGGATGAATGCGCGGGTCGGGTGTTGGGCGGTTGTTGGCCGGGTCGCCATCGAAAAAGCGGTCGACCATCATAAAATACATGATGGCCTTCTGCATATCGCTCCGGTTCAGTGCTGATGGATCGGTAACCACATCGGTGGCTTCGAGCGGAATCAGCAGGTCGTTGCACCGGCGGCTGCCGCGGTACGAAAAAATACGCAGGTGATGCCGGCCCGGTCCGGCCGAGGCTTCCGAAGGTATTATGCAGGCTTCATGGCCCGACCTAAGGACCTTCACCTGCCGGCTGTCGACGTAGGCAAGTATCCCCATGGCCGTATCAGACAGGGCCACAAACACCGAATCACCCGCAATGCGCTGCAGCCTGACCGAGGCCCTTTCAGCCTCGCTTTCACCCACGGTGAAGAGGCTGTTGAATCCGCCGTTGCCGTTGTCTTTGACAAGGCTGTGGTTGGGGTCGGTCATCCAGCGACCATCCACCACCACCTGGTATTCATAGCGGCCTGGGTTTAACCACATGGAAATGCGCCAGGTGTTTCCACTGCGCGACAGCACCGACGCTTCGGGGTTCCACCCGTTCATACTCCCGGCGAGTTTAACCTGCGTTGCAGTGCCGGCGGAATCTGTGTAGGTGTAGGTATGGTAGATTTTTTCGCAGGCATAGACCGGCACATCGCAGACCGCGGTGCTTGTCTTGATGCGCAGGTTGACCACCGGAGCGGATACATTGCCGCGCACGGAGATGAGGCCTGAGTCGGGCCGATACACCTTGTCTTCCAGCATCACTTCAGTTATAAGATCTGTATCCACGTAATCGCCCAGCCAGATGGTGGTGCTGTCGGGCTGCAGCCAGATGGGGGAGGAGAGGCCCGGAACTGAAGGCAGTGAAACCTGATCTGATGTGGAACAACCGGCCAGTCCGAGCGCTACCGGCAGCAGCATAAAAAGCGAAAACTTCATGGCAGATGGTGTCATTTGTGCTGCAAAGTATGAGATTTGCACCGATGAGAACGGATGCGCTGGAATCATTACAAACTACCCTGCTGATCTTTTCGGTGTTGGTACTCGGTTGGATGCTCTACCGCAGGCTGCTGGATGCCCTGGGAAGAAAGCAGGCCCCGCTGCCGGTGGCCAGGTTGGATGAGGTGCACTACGACAGCGCGAGCGGTGACCTGGTGGTAGAAGCTGTGTTGCCGCAGCCACAGCCACTCGTGTGCACCCTTATCACCTCGTCAGGGGGCGGACAAGTGGAATTGCTCCGTGAAGAGAAGCCCGCAGGCCACCACAGGCTCGTATTTCCCATGAAATCGCTTATGCCCGGCAAGTACCGCCTTGAACTGTTGTCTGGTTCGGCCACGATAACCCGGTTTTTTGAAGTCTGAAATCCCGCGCCTCGCGCTAAAGGTTCAGACAATGTTCAATCGCCTGAAAAGGTTGTCTTTGTAAACCCGTGAGATGGAAATCCGGTGGCCGTTGATGTCGAGGTGTAACTGTTGAATTTCCACATCCTCCACAAAATCCATGTTGACCACACAATTGCGGTTTACCTGTACGAATTTACGCGCGGGCAGCCGTTCCATAAGTTCCTTCAGCGACATTTTGATGTTCACATAAGTGCCATTGCCTTTGCGGTTCAGGCCGCAATATTTTCCATTGACATCGATGTGGGTGATGTCGCTGATCAGTATCTTTTTGAGTTTGTTGCCGATCCTGGTGTACAGGCTTTCGGAATCGACCAGCACGTTTTCCGGTTGCGGGTTCTCTTCAGCGGGCGCTTGGTAGTGCTCAAGTGCCAGGTCTATAACGCGGTCGAGATTGGCCCGGTCAATGGGCTTGGTGATGTATGCGTACGGATGGGCAGATTTGGCCCTGAAATACACCTCCTGGCTCACATGGGCAGTCAGAAAGACAACGGGAACGCGCTTGATTTCAGTCAGGCGTTTCACCAGTTCAATGCCGTCGATATCGCCGGGAAGCCCGATGTCGGCAATCACGAGGTCGGGCTCGTTTTTGCTGAACAGCGACATCGCTTCCAGTCCGTTATCGGTGACGCCTGAGATACCATAGCCGAGTTCATCGAGCAGGATCTCGAGGTTTGACTGGGTTACGAGGTCATCCTCAATGACCAGAATTTCGGATTTGTCTCTCATGGTTGATCAGGCAGCGCGCACCATGCGCCTCTCTCCGGAAACCGGAATCAAAAGGCGTGGCGACAACGTCCACAATATACGGCAAAGCTGGGTCTGAGGTTATCTTTTACAGCATATTTACGAAAGAAATATCGCAACCGGTCAACATACATAGCCGCCTGTGTCCTTATATTTGTGGCATGGGTTATATTCAGGCACTGTTATGAGCAATACCCGCGAACAGGAAGATTACAAAGACCAGGTCGTCGTTGAGAAAGAGCGTCAACTGGTTCTTTATAATGATGATGTCAACACCTTTGACCACGTCATCGAGTGCCTGATGGCCATCTGTCGCCATGGGGCCGAGCAGGCGGAGCAGTGCGCGCTGATTGTGCATTACAAGGGAAAGTGCGCGGTGAAGGAGGGCGATTATGAATTGCTGGAGCCCATGTGCGTAGCCTTGAGTGACCGGGGCCTTTCGTGTGAAATCCACTGAATTTCCGTATATATTATTTGCTGATTAGATGAAAAGAACATGGGGTGTTCTTATGGCGGTTTAGGCGTTGGTCTATGCCATTTCCTGCGCCAGGGTACCGATTACGGGTCGAAGTCAGGCAAACCTGCTGCCCGAGCAGGAGCTGATTTCCATGGCCAACGAGGCGTATACGCAGTTTCTGTCGGAAAGTCAGGTTGTGTCCGGCTACGATAAACGTGTGGTGATGGTAAAAGAGATTGGCGGCCGGATTCGTACCGCGGTAGAGCAGTACCTGGCCGACCATGGACAAAGTGATAGGGTGCAGGGTTTCAGCTGGCAGTTTAATGTCGTAAACAGCGATGAGGTAAATGCGTGGTGCATGCCCGGAGGTAAGGTCGTGGTTTATACCGGTATCCTGCCGCTCACCAAGGATGAGGCGGGCCTGGCCGTTATTATGGGTCACGAAATTGCCCATGCCGTGGCCCGCCATGGCAATGAACGCATGAGCCAGGGCCTCTTGGTCAATCTCGGACTTTCAAGCCTTTCGCTGGCCATGGGGCAAAATCCGACCTATACCCAGCAGCTGTTTATGCAGAGTATGGGTATTGGGTCTACGCTGGGCATGCTCTCGTTTTCGAGAAAGCACGAAACAGAGGCTGACCGGCTCGGACTGGTTTTCATGGCCATGGCCGGTTACGATCCACAGTCCGCGGTGTCGTTTTGGGAGAGAATGGCGTCCTCTGGCAGTGCCCAGCCGGTAGAATGGCTCAGCACCCACCCGAGCCACACCACCAGAATCAGTGACCTGAAGCATTTTATGCCGGAGGCCCTGGATTTTTATACGCGACCGTAGGCAGTCCGTTCCCCGGTTTAGTTCGTTTACAGGTCTCAGCAGATTCAGTTGCAGCGAGGCCGGGTTGGTTGGATATTAGCGGCCGATAAAATTCAGCGAAGCCATGGCAAACCAGTTACTGAAAGGAAAAAAAGGAATCATCTTCGGTGCCCTCAACAACATGTCCATTGCATGGAAAGTGGCAGAAAGGGCGCATGAAGAAGGGGCGCAACTGGTGCTGACCAATGCGCCTGTGGCTATGCGCATGGGAGAAATCAATGAACTGGCGGCGCGTGTGGGTCAGGCACCTGTAATCGGCGCCGACGCCACCAATGAGCAGGATCTAACCAGGCTGATTCAGGAATCGACTGCGCATTTCGGAGGCAAGATTGATTTTATCCTTCATTCGATCGGGATGTCCCCGAACGTGCGCAAGGGCAGGCATTATACCGAACCCAACTATGAGTGGTACAAGCAGACCCTCGACATCTCGGCGACCTCGCTGCATAAGGTGCTGGGCATCGCCTACCGCGAAAATGCCATGAATGACTGGGGTTCTGTGGTAGCACTTACGTACATAGCGGCCCAACGCGTTTTTCCCGATTACAACGATATGGCCGATGCCAAGGCACTGCTGGAAAGCATTGCGAGAAACTTCGGATACCACTACGGCGTGCGCAACAAGGTGCGCATCAACACCATCTCCCAATCGCCGACCCGCACAACGGCGGGTAGCGGGGTGAAGGGGTTCGATGGATTTTTGGGCTATGCCGACCAGATGAGTCCGCTGGGCAACGCCGATGCCGGCGGCTGCGCCGACTACTGCATTGCACTTTTTTCAGACCTGACACGGTTCGTCACCATGCAAAATCTCTTCCACGACGGAGGATTCGCTTCCATGGGCGTTGCGCCCGAGGTTGTTAAAAATTTTGAGTAACTCTGTAACCACATCTCCATGAAATTTTCCCTCGTGCTGGCGTTTGCTTCAGCCCTAATCCTCTCTTCCTGTTCGCTCTCCGTAAACCTCAAATTCAATGAGGAAAT
Organism: Flavobacteriales bacterium UBA4660; assembly: GCA_002405435.1. GTDB lineage: Bacteria > Bacteroidota > Bacteroidia > Flavobacteriales_D > Sanyastnellaceae > UBA4660. Next base: position 2,288 of record DHLU01000195.1, on the reverse strand, counting down.
GGGCGGAGATTATGCGATGAAGCTCGATATGAGTTCGTTGATGGCCATGGGCGGAGACACCGCAGCGCCGAACATTAAGGAGGAAGATTTTGACAAGATGAAAGGTGCGCTGGCAGCAACACTGGGTATTTCTGACATAAAGAGCCAATACGACTCCAAGGGTGTGCTGGAAATCTCCTACAAGTTCAATAACGTGTCGGCACTCAACACCGCCATGACAAAAAACGGCTCTGAAGAGGCGGGCTCGCCGGGGCTTATGAAGTTGTCTATGAAGGGAAGCAAACTCCTGATCGATATGACCCCGAATGAGGAGCTCAGCAAAGACCGGACATCGATGGAAGGCATGGGTGAGATGTTTACCCTGAATTACAGCATGGCTTTCGACCGGCCGGTGAAAAAGGTCAAGTCTACCGTGGCCACCTACGACAAGGCCACTAACACAATCACTTGTTCATTGACGCTGAAGGACTTAATCGATAAGCGCAAGAATTGGAAGACCGAGGTGTCCTTCCAATAACGCGAGGCAGTCCGGGCAACGCCACCGGTGCCTGATGGTGTTAACCTGAATCCCCACATTGGTTATGGCTGCAAATACCCCCCGACACATCTGGATTGCCATACTGGTGGCAGCCCTGGGCTATTTTGTTGACGTTTTTGATTTGATTCTCTTTTCCGTGCTGCGCACGTCCTCGCTGGAAGCGCTTGGCCAGAACACGGAAAACAACGGGCTGCTGTTGATTAACCTCCAAATGGGCGGTATGCTGGTCGGCGGCATCCTCTGGGGCATGCTCGGAGACAAGCGCGGCCGGTTGAGTGTGTTGTTTGGTTCGATTCTGCTGTATTCCCTCGCCAATATTGCCAACGGACTGGTAACGGACCTGACAACCTACGGGGTCGTCCGTTTTATTGCGGGACTCGGACTGGCAGGAGAGCTGGGGGCAGGGATTACCCTGGTGAGCGAACTGATGTCGAAAGAAAACCGGGGCTATGGTACCATGCTGATTGCCACAGTGGGCGTGAGCGGTGCGGTGCTGGCGACCTATATGGCTGAGCACTTCGATTGGCGCACCTGCTATTTCGCAGGGGGCGGACTTGGATTGACGTTGCTGGCCTTGCGGATCGGTGTGCATGAAAGCGGACTTTTCAAAAAGCTGGAGGAAGAAACGGTTCCACGCGGGAGCCTGCGGTCGCTTTTTGCCAACTGGAACGGCACACGGAGGTACCTCGCTTGTATTTTTATGGGCATGCCTACGTGGTTTGTGGTGGGGCTGCTTGTGAGTTTTCTGCCCGAATTTGGCCGCGCCATGGGGATGCCGCTGAATGAGCAGGGACAGGTCGAAGGGCTTCAAGCGGCCATAGCGCTGCGGTATTGCTACATCGGCCTGACGCTTGGGGATTTTGTGAGCGGCGCCATGAGCCAGTTGATCCGCAGCCGGAAGCAGGTATTGCTCATTTTCTTCATTTTAACGGCGTGCTTTATGACCCTGTACCTGGTGCAGCAAAATCCACCGGCTGAGTGGATGTATTGGATATGTGGTTTGTTGGGTTTCGGGGTAGGATTTTGGGCAATTCTCGTCACGGTGGCTTCGGAGTCATTTGGCACGAACCTGCGGGCCTTGGCGGCTACGACGGTTCCCAATTTTGCGCGTGGAGCATTGGTGCCGCTGACGGCAGTTTTTGTTGCGCTGAAGCCCGGGCTTGGACAAATCAGTGCAGCCGCCACAGTGGGTACGATGGCCATGGCTATGGCATTTGTTGGGTGGTTGATGCTGCCGGAAACCTTTGGCAAAGACCTGAATTACACGGAAAAGTAGTCATCCGTAGCACGCGATTCGGATACGCCCATTGTCCCATAATTTACATTATGTATAGTTTTATTGCGGAAATTATCCGTGTGTGTCCAGACGCACTACCTAACGCTCCCCTTGCTTAGCGAATCCTGTTATCCTTCACAGGCGGTTATCTGAATGACCGGCTGTTTTTCATGCGCCCGGCAGAAAGCGTGTTTCCTGGCAGCTTTTTTTAGGTACCGTGCCTTAGCTGATGCGCATGTCGTACCCTTGAACTTTCGGCTGTCCGGTTGACCAGCCGCTTGAATGGGCCAAAAAAAAGGACCGCTTTGCGGTCCTTTCTATCATCTTATTCATTCAGGAGTGCCTTCATCCTAGATGCATCTTCCAGCCTTTCCAGCCGCGTATAGGTTTCCTTGAGCGAGCGGATGGCGACTTTCTCGGTCGGGTCAGCGTTGTGGGCTTTCTCGAGCAGTGGCAGGGCCTTTTCAAATTCCA
>DHLU01000101.1:3738-5384 GCA_002405435.1 Flavobacteriales bacterium UBA4660 | reverse complement strand
TGCTTCAACAGATATATAGTCACCGTTTTGGCAATCTTGATTCTTTAACCTTGAATAACCCATGTTTTCGTCCGATGATATTTATGACCTGGGGCAGGGAAAACGGCGACGCCGAAAATTGTCCGACCAATCCTCCCTCATGCACATATGCCAGCATGGACTCAATGATTTATCTTAAAACATTCGAGTGGGCTGATGCATACATGGGATATGAAAAACCAATGATCTCACCGGTAGGAAGGGTTTGGAGAGAAATCCGCAATCAATTTCCATCCATTGATTTGTACCAGGCAGATGGCAGCCATCCCTCTCTGGAAGGCTCTTATGCTGCAGCCTGTACCTTTTACGCTTGTATTTTCAGGAAAAGTCCTTTAAACATTACCAATAATCTGTCCGTCAATGCTGCCACAGCCAGTACGATAAGAAATGTGGTTAACAGTATTGTTTACGAAAACCTGCCTCAATGGTACATAACGCTTTTTGATGTTAACTGCGACGATTTTGGATATTATTTCTTCAATCCAAATGATTAAGCAACAGTAACATTTTATTCTACAGGGTTTACGTGGAATGGTGTGTTTGCTTCACGTTACTGGGACTTTGATGATGGCAACGTTTCAACCCTGCCAGATCCTGGGCACACTTTCACAGAGCCAGGTATTTATGATGTAAAATTAATTGTCTCAGATTGCTATAATGCCGATTCCGTTGTGAAGACCATTGCGATTGGACAGTTTACTGGCATAGATCAAATCGTTGAGGAGGGCCTGTCTATTGGGGTATATCCTAATCCTGCCAATGACAAAATAACCATAACAACGAAGAACAAATCGGTTGGAAACATCACCATCTATAACAGTATGGGAGGTGTTGTGTTTAGAGGATTCCCACATCAACAAAGCAAACAAATAGATATTGCTCACTTGACGGATGGGGTCTATTTCATTGTACCGCCTGAATCAGATAAAGCAATGAAACTAATCATAAGGCATTAGTGGACTGAGCGGGAGAGGGATTTGACGCAAAGTCGCCCCTGGTGCAGCGTATGACCTTTTTTTGTCAGGTGTTGGTGCAGTGCTTCGATGGAAGGTTTGGCCTGACATCAGCCAGGTAGCCATACCGCAGCGCGTTATACGGTGCGTCAGGCCAGGCGCTGGTCAAACCGAATGAAGAGGGCAGGGTTAGGAGAACATCTCCTTGACCTTTTGGAAAAAGCTCTTTTCCTTACCCGGAGTGGGTTGAAAGTTGGGTGATGTTCTCAGTTTCTCCATGATCTTTTTTTCTTCATCAGTGAGCCGCTGGGGGGTCCATACATTGATGTTGACGAGCAAATCGCCCTGGCCGTAGCCGTTGACCTCCGGAATACCCTTGCCCTTGAGCCGCAGTATTTTTCCTGACTGCGTTCCGGGTTCGATCTTGACCTGTGCCTTGCCTTTGACAAGGGGAATTTCGGAGGATGTACCGAGTGCCGCATCGGCCATGGTGAGGTAGAGGTCGTAATAGAGGTTGAGGCCATCGCGCTTCAGTTGCGGGTGTTCTTCCTCTTCAATCTGAACGATGAGGTCTCCGGGCACCCCGCCGAAGGGGCCGGCATTTCCCTTGCCGGCGATGTTGAGCTGCATGCCTTCCTGCACACCGGCCGGGAT
>DHLU01000101.1:0-3611 GCA_002405435.1 Flavobacteriales bacterium UBA4660 | reverse complement strand
TATTGATTTCAATGAGTTCTTCTGCACGCTTTTGGCCGTTTTCATCGCTGTCTTTGGGCTTGCTTTTGACGGTGCGTCCGGCGCCGTGGCAGGCTGGACAGGTAGAGGCCGTGGCCATTTGACCGAGGATGGTGTTGGTGACCCGGCGTACCTGTCCGTTGCCTTTGCAGGTGGTGCAGGTATCGAACTGCACGCCTTCGGCATTGACCAGTTTGAAGACCTTGATTTTTTTGGTAACGCCCAGGGTGACCTCCGCGAGGGTGAGCTTGACCTTGATGCGCAGGTTGCTGCCCTTGACGCGCCGTGTGCCGCCGCCTCCGCCGAATCCCCCGCCGCTGAATGAGCCGCCGAAGGCACCGCCAAAGATGTCGCCGAAATGCGAGAAGATATCGTCCATAGACATACCGCTTCCGCTGAATCCCCCGTTGGAGCCCATGCCGGAGTGGCCGTACTGGTCATAGCGCTGTTTTTTTTCGGCGTTGCTGAGCACATCGTAAGCTTCTGCGGCCTCCTTGAACCTTTCTTCGGCCTGCTTATCGCCCGGATTTTTATCAGGATGGTATTTCAGCGCGAGTTGGCGGTAAGCCTTTTTGATTTCGGATTCCGAGGCATTGCGTCCTACGCCCAGCACATCGTAATAGTCTTTTTTTGCCATGGATCAGGCGGGCCTACTGCCCAATTACAACTTTAGAAAAGCGAATGATTTTATCGTTGAGCAGGTAACCTTTTTCCACTTCTTCCACGACCTTGCCCTTCATGTCGTCGCCGGCCGGCACCTGGGTGATGGCCTCGTGGTAGTCAGTATCGAATGCCTTTCCTGCGGCATCCGCGGGCTTCAAACCCTTTTGTTCGAGCCGCTTGTAGAGCTTTTGGTGAATCAGGTTGAACCCTTCTCTAACCGGACCGACCTCGATGGCGGACTCATTGGCCTTTGCAGCGCGGTCAAAGTCATCCAGCACGGGCAGCAGTTCCCTGATCAGGTCAGCCGAAGCTGACCCCATTAGTTCGAGGCGTTCTTTGGCTGTGCGCTTGCGGAAATTGTCAAATTCGGCATAGAGGCGGAAGTATTTATCCCGCCATTCTGTCGCCTCGCGCCGGGCCTTGTCCAGTTCAGATTCTCCGGCGGGTGGCACGGGCGGGGTGTCGGGCGTACCCATATCGGGCGCGTGTCCTTCGGCGATTCCTTCGTCAGTTCCGTGTACTTTTTCCTTCTCTTCGGCTTTTAATTCCTCTTCGTTCATGGGAGTAAATAGGTTGCGTAGGGGTTTTGTCAATCTTTTTGCCATGGTTTTTTCCGGGACATATTGGCATAAAAAAGCCCGCCCTGTTCGTCCGGGGCGGGCAAAAATATCAGGTATTCAAATTCAGAGGCTTTTTACGTGGGCATCAATGGCCTTGTGCAGGTCCAGGCCGCGCAGTGACTTGGCCACAATTACACCTTTTTCATCGATGAGGTAGCTCATGGGGATGCTGTGCACGCCGTAGGCTGTGGCGGCCGCGTTGTTCCACTGGCGCAGGTCGCTTACATGGTATTTCCACTTGAGGCCGTCGGCTTCCACCGCCTTTTTCCATGCGTCCATATTGGAGTCGAGGGAAACGCTGAAAACTTCAAATCCTTTGGCGGTCTTGAATTTGGCCTTGCCGTATTTCTCATAGGCGCCTACCACATGGGGATTTTCCCGGCGGCAGGGTCCGCACCACGAGGCCCAAAAGTCGATGAGGACAATTTTGCCGCGCAGGCTACTGAGCTTGTAGACGTTGCCGTCAATGCCCTGCATTTCGATGTCGGGGGCAATGTCGCCGATGTTGGTGCCGATCTGGGGTGCCGGTGCGGGCATGGCACCGGGGCGGAGCAGGGTAAAACTACTGATAATCAAAGCGATGGCAGGGATTATGGCCAGCGCGAGCAAGGTTTTGCGGTTCATGTGCATTCAGTTGTTGTTGTAATCGTGGGTCAAAGATCGGAAAAATAGCCCGACGTGCGGCATAGCCAAAGACTGGGCCAATTTCCTGTTTACTGTTCAATGCGGTGGATATCGGCCCCGAGGGCGCGCAGGCGCCCGTCAATGTCCTGGTAGCCGCGGTCGATTTGTTCGATGTTGTGGATGGTACTTTTTCCGTTGGCGGCCAGTGCGGCGATGAGCATGGAAACACCGGCGCGTATGTCGGGCGATGACATGGTGATACCCCTGAGCCGGGTTTCGCGGTTGCTGCCGATGACTACGGCGCGGTGGGGGTCGCAGAGGATGATTTTGGCGCCCATATCAATGAGGTTGTCTACAAAGAAGAGGCGCGATTCAAACATCCACTGGTGAATGAGTACACTGCCTTTGGCCTGGGTGGCGGTTACGAGGGCTACGGAGATGAGGTCTGGGGTAAATGCGGGCCATATTCCGTCGCGGATGGTGAGAATGGAGCCATCGATGAGGCTTTGGATGCGGTAGCTGTCCTGCTCGGGAATGACGATATCGTCTCCGCGGAATTCCATTTCAATGCCCATCTTTTTGAAGACGGAGGGAATGATGCCGAGTTCGGGTATCTGGCAATTTTTGATGGTGATGGCCGAATTGGTGGTGGCGGCCAGTCCGATGAAGCTACCGATCTCGATCATATCGGGCAGCATGCGGTGCCGGCATCCGCCCAGGCTGTCTACACCCTGGATAATGAGTTTGTTGGATCCGATGCCGGAGATCTTGCCTCCCATGGCATTGATCATTTTGCAGAGCTGCTGCAGGTAGGGTTCACAGGCGGCGTTGTAGATGGTGGTTTCGCCTTTGGCCAGTGAGGCGGCCATAAGCACGTTGGCGGTACCGGTTACCGATGCTTCATCGAGCACCATGTAGGTTCCGCGGAGGCTTTGGGCATTGATGCGGTAAAACCGTTCATCTTTCAGGTGTTCAAATGTGGCGCCGAGGTTTTCGAAACCGCGCAGGTGGGTGTCGACGGGTCTCCGGCCGATTTTATCGTCTCCCGGTTCGGGAATGTAGGCCTTGCCGAATCGCGCCAGCAGGGGACCGATAATCATGATACTGCCGCGGAGGGCTCCGCCTTTTTTGCGGAAGTCTTCGGTCATGAGGTATTCCAGGTCGACATCTTTTGCCCTGAAGCGAAAAGTGTCGGCGGATTCGCGGTGAACTTCGACGCCCATGGCGCCGAGTAGTTCGATCAGTTTCATCACATCCCTGATGTTGGGGATGTTGGAAATGGTTACTTCTTCCGGGGTGAGCAGCACGGCCTAGATAATCTGCAGCGCTTCGTTTTTGTCGCCTTGCGGCACTTCCTCGCCTTTGAGTTTTCGGCCACCTGTGAGTTCGAATGAGGACATACGGATGCGAATATGTAGGATTCCATGGGGCGGAAATTTTGGCGGGGCGGCCATTTCGGTGTGATGAACTGGCTTGCCGGCGTTGTTTGCCGCTCATGGCCAAAGATCGTTGCTGCCCGGGCGCATGGGGGTGTAACTTGAAGAAAGTTTAACAACGGGGTGGTGAATACGGGGGGGCTTGGTGCGTATGCGGCGCGGGTGGGGGAGGGAGGAGGCCGCTGAATCGGCCGGTTACGTTTTCTTTTGGATATCAATGATCTTGTTGTACACGGTCACGACGTCCTGG
>DHLU01000146.1:4971-12026 GCA_002405435.1 Flavobacteriales bacterium UBA4660 | reverse complement strand
GCGGTGAAAGAAAATTATCAGCGCGAACTCATTGATGTGGCCGGCCAGTGCGCCGATGCGGAAGAGGGCGCGCGCGCGAGGGAGTTGCTGACGGCTTTTTCATCCGGACAATCCACCAGCTACAGGGAAGAACCCAAAATCGACGAGAGCACCGCCAAAGAGCCCGAAGCGGCCAAGGATAGCGCTGCGGTTAAGAGCCCTTATACCTTCAATGAAAGCATGGAGCACTATGTGGCGCTGGTTTTTACTGTCGAAGACAATGATGTCAACAAGGTGAAGGCGGATGTGGCAGACTTTAACCTGTCCAATTACAACTCCCTCGCGCTGAAGGTCACCAACAACCTGTTTGACAAAGACCACCACATCGTATTGGTGAAAACGTTCAAAACGATTCCCGAAGCGACCGACTACCTCAACACCTTGCGCGCAGACACCTCATCGCTGCAGTCATTCAAGGTTGCCGACGTTACGACCTTCCTGATATCCAAGCTGAATTACATCACTTTTTTCAAGCAGAAAAACCTAGACCAGTACCTGGAGTGGTATTACCTCAACTATAACGAATAACTTTTACCCTGAAACCCTGCGCCCATGGCACGAAATATTGAAAACGCTCCCGACCTTGCAATCAACCGGATTGTAGAGGGCACCGTCATTGAAGGCGAAATCCGCTGCGAAAGCAATATCCGGATCGACGGTTCATTCACCGGCAACCTTACCACGAAAGGACGTTTTGTGGTAGGTCCGGCCGGCAAGGTCGATGGTACCGTGGTATGCCAGCACGCCGAGATTGAAGGCCAGGTTAAAGGAAAGCTGAATGTGCAGCAACAACTCAGCCTCAAGGCCAGTGCCCGCGTTGACGGCGATATATTCACCGATAAACTTTCGATTGAACCCGGGGCCGTATTTACCGGCGCCTGCAACATGGGGGCGAAAGTGAAAGAAATGAAAAAGGATGGAATCGAAGGGGCCTCAGCCTCCTCAGCGGCCGCTTCGGTCGCGGTTTCGTGAAAATGCCTTTCTGAGGTATTCATCGCTCTCGGTTCAGATGGGCACTACCATCTTTTTGGGCGTTTGGGGCGGCCGCCAGTTGGACAAGTTAGCCGGACTTCATTTTCCCCTTTGGACACTGCTGTTTTCTTTGCTCGCCGTGGCGGTAGCCATCTATCAGGTCATCAGGGAATTGGGCAGGCGGTGATTCGTTATAACACCCGGGGCGCCCGGCGAGGCAGATTCACCATTTTTGCAACATGAAAAGTGCCCTCGGCCGAATGATCGTTATGCTACTATCAGGTGCGGCCGCACTAACCGGTATCGCCCTGGCTGTATCGCATTTTTCCGGAAAGGTGCTGCCCGCTGCTGTTTGGTACCTGATACCGGGCTATGCCCTGCTGACCTTGCTGCTGTACAGGATCGTGGCCGGGGCCGGCAAAAAATCACCCCATCGTTTTGTAGCAGCGGTGAATGGGTCGGTTACCATCAAACTGCTCGTGACGGCAGCCACTGCCGGAGTCTATTTTATGGCCGGCATGCCCCACCGCAAGGCCTTTGCCCTGGCGCTGCTAGGCATTTACCTCGTTTTTACAGCCATTCTGATTGCGGCGCTCCTGCCCGAACTGCGCAAGCCTTCCGGCAGGTAACAACGGGCCTCCGGGCGCGCTTTTTTTCTCTGGTTGAAGCCAACATTGCCGGGTTTTGGACCTGTTTTGCCTAAAAAGCCGTTTTCACCGCGGATTTGCCCTGCCAAAATTGCATCTGAATATGTTGGATATCAACCCTTAGGCCCTTGTTGTGCGCATTGGTGGGTATTTTTTGAACACCCGCCTTGCACAGGCCGAATGCCTGAATAATTTTGCCGCGCTTTTTGAAAGCCTTTACCTGCATGATTTTCAGCCTACATACACAGTTCCTTCGCCTCAGCCGCCTCGCCGTGGCTGCGGTCGTAATGTTTCTGGTGGTTCCCGCCCGGTTGCTTGCCTCCGGGGGTGGAAGTGAAGGGAAATTCAATGCGGGTGAAGTGATTATGCACCATATTCAGGATGCCCATTCCATTCACCTGATCGGAGACCTAACCCTTCCCTTGCCGTGCATAGTGAAAACGGATAAGGGCTGGGACTTTTTCTCCAGCGGTGTGTTTATGGACGAGCATCACGGCTTTACCCGCCGGTACCACAGTGAGAAGACGGGCAATACCTATGCGCTGGTTCATGAGCAGATCACGGTGGTAGAGGGTGCGGATGGACACATGGAGACCGCTCATGCAGACCTTCACGCAGCGGAAACCGCCCCTGGCCATGGTGAGGTGCACGCGGCAGACAGTACCCTGCGCGCGGAAGCGGCACCGGAAGCCCATGCAGCCCACAGCCACGGAACGCCGGTTACCGATTTCAGCATCACTAAGTCTGTGTTCGGTATGCTGCTGATGCTTGCGCTGGTAGTATTTCTGTTTGTACGCATGGCACGCGCTTACCAGAAGCGCAGGGGACAGGCTCCCAAAGGACTGCAAAACCTGCTGGAGCCGCTGGTGCTCTTTATCAAGGATGAAGTAGCCATTCCCGCCCTCGGCAAAAAGAAGGCGATGCGCTACCTCCCCTTCCTGCTGACCGCATTTTTCTTTATCTGGGCGTGTAACCTGCTCGGACTCGTGCCTTTTTCGGGTGGCTTCAATATTACCGGTACCCTGAGTGTTACGCTGGTGCTGGCCACGATGGTATTTGTGATTACAACCGTGAGTGGAAATGCCCATTACTGGGGGCATATCCTCTGGCCTCCCGGTGTTCCCCTTTTCGTGAAGCTGATTCTTGTTCCGATTGAGATCATGAGCGTGTTTATGAAGCCTGCGGTACTGATGATTCGTCTTACGGCCAACATCAACGCCGGTCACATCGTGATTCTCGCCTTCACATCGCTGATTTTCATTTTTGCGGAGAAGAGCGGAGCCGCCGCGGGATATGGGGTTGGTATCGGCGCCAGCCTGTTTATGATCTTTATGTATTTTATCGAGTTGCTGGTTGCCTTCCTGCAGGCCTATGTATTTACCCTGCTGGCCGCCCTGTATTTTGGCGACGCTACCCAGGAGCACCACCACGAAGAAGCACATCATTAATCTATCATTCAAATAAAAACGCAATAACATGGAATTACTTACAGTCATCTTAGCAGAAGCAGCAGCTGGATTTGCCGGTATCGGTGCAGGCCTGGCGGCGATCGGAGCCGGTATCGGTGTAGGTCTCATTGGCGGCCATGCCCTGGAGGCGATGGCACGTCAGCCCGAGAGTATGGGTGACCTGCGCGCCAACATGATCGTGGCTGCGGCACTGGTGGAAGGGGTTGCCCTTTTCGCGGTGATCATCTGCCTGCTCGTGGTATTCGGCTAAAGCCGGCAATCCGGGTAACCGGGTCGGGAAAAACCCTTTAAAAATCGTCAGATGGAAGGATTATTAAGTGTATCCGTAGGTACGGTATTTTGGGCGTCGGTGGCCTTTCTCGTGGTGCTCTTCATCTTGAAGAAGTACGCGTGGGGACCCATCCTCACATCGCTCGATGAGCGTTCCCAGTCCATTGAGAATGCGCTGAACGAAGCTGAGAAGGCCCGCCATGAAATGGCAGGACTGAAGGCGGGCAATGAAGCGCTGCTCAGGGAGGCCAGGAATGAGCGCGACCGGATTTTGAAAGACGCCAAGGACATCGGCGAGAAGGTCAAGGCTGAAATTGAGTCGAAAGCGCGTGAAAACGCCGAGCGGCTGATGGCCAATGCCCGACTGGATATCGAAAACCAGAAGAAAGCTGCCATGACGGACATCAAAAACTATATGGCGACGCTGTCGATTGATATCGCTGAGAAACTGGTCAGGGAAAAACTGACGGACGCAGAGCGCCAGCAGGCACTGAACCAGGCGTTGGCGGCTGAAATTCATGTGAACTGATGCGCGGCGTAAAAATTTCTTCCCGCTATGCAAAGTCGCTGCTGGACCTCAGCACTGAGCGGGGGCAGTCGGACGCGGTTTTTGCCGATATGCAGTTGATTCAGGGCATTGTCAGTTCCAACCGTGACCTGGAGTTGCTGCTGCGGAGTCCGGTCGTGAAGGCAGACAAGAAGGAACAGATTCTCAACCTGATTTTTGCGGGAAGTATAAGTGAACTCACCCATAAATTCATCATCCTGCTGATTAAAAAGGGTCGTGAGGCTTTTCTGCCTGAAGTGGTAACCTCCTTTATCCTGCAGATGCAGCGGCAGCGCAACATCACGCCGGCCACGGTGGTTACAGCCGTTCCGCTGGATGCCGGCACACGCGCACGCATTTTGGACGAGGCCAGGAAACTGGCGGGCGGAGAGGTGGAAGTGACCGAAAAAGTTGATAGTGCAGTCATCGGGGGATTCGTGCTGACGGTCGGCGACCGTATGATCGATACCTCGGTGTCGGGACAGATTAAGAAACTGAGAAGAGAATTCGAAGAAAATCCATATATACCGGAAATCTGACGGAGGTAGAGCCCACCGCAGTTTTCCCCTAAATCATTCAGCCATGTCAGAAGTAAAACCGGCAGAAATTTCAAATATCCTGCGTGAGCAGCTTTCGTCATTCAAGACGGAAGCGGAACTTCAGGAAGTGGGTACCATCCTCCAGGTGGGTGATGGTATTGCCCGTGTATATGGGCTCTCCAATGCGCAATACGGAGAACTTGTGGAGTGCGACAACGGCGTTCGCGGCATTGCGCTCAACCTGGAGGAGGACAACGTGGGTGTGGTACTTCTCGGTCCGAGCGGTGATCTCAAGGAAGGCTCCAGCGTGAAGCGCACCGGACTGATTGCCTCCATTAAGGTGGGTGAGCAGATGCTTGGACGTGTGGTGAATACCCTCGGAGAAGCCATCGACGGAAGAGGCCCTATCGGGGGCGAGTTGTTTGAGATGCCACTGGAAAGAAAGGCACCGGGCGTAATTTACCGGCAGCCGGTGAAGGAGCCGCTGCAAACCGGCATTAAGGCCATTGACGCCATGATTCCGATTGGTCGCGGTCAGCGCGAGTTGATTATCGGTGACCGCCAGACGGGTAAGACCACGGTGGCCATTGACACCATCATCAACCAGAAAGAATTTTACGATAAAGGACAACCGGTATACTGCATCTATGTGGCCATTGGCCAGAAGGGTTCTACCGTCGCGGCGACGGTAAAAACGCTCGAAGACAACGGTGCGTTGCCCTATACGGTAGTGGTGGCGGCCACAGCTTCTGACCCTGCACCGTTGCAGTTTTATGCGCCATTTGCGGGCTGTGCCATCGGGGAATATTTCCGCGACACCGGCCGTCCGGCCCTGATCGTATACGATGACTTGTCTAAACAGGCTGTGGCATACCGCGAAGTGTCGCTCCTGCTCCGCCGCCCACCCGGACGTGAGGCTTATCCAGGAGACGTATTTTACCTGCACAGCCGCTTGCTCGAGCGTGCAGCCAAGGTTAACGAAACGCAATCGGTGGCCGAGAAGATGAATGACCTGCCGGCTTCGCTGAAGAGCAAAGTAAAAGGCGGCGGATCGCTTACAGCGCTTCCGATCATCGAAACACAGGCCGGTGACGTATCAGCATACATTCCTACCAACGTAATTTCTATTACCGACGGACAGATTTTCCTTGAGTCGAACCTATTCAACAGCGGTGTACGTCCTGCGATCAACGTAGGTATCAGCGTGAGCCGCGTTGGGGGTTCAGCCCAGATTAAATCCATGAAGAAGGTAGCCGGTACACTGAAGCTCGACCAGGCCCAGTACCGCGAGTTGGAGGCCTTTTCCAAATTCGGATCCGACCTGGATGATGCCACCAAGTTTGTACTTGAGAAGGGTAAACGCAACGTGGAAATCCTCAAGCAGGGAAGTAACAGCCCTCTGTCGGTGGAGAAGCAGATCGCCATTCTGTACTGCGGTACGAAAGGTTTGCTTTCCAAAGTGCCTGTTGACCAGATCAGGAATTTCCAGGATGATTTTCTGGCGCACATGCAGGCCAACCATGCCGATACCCTCAAGGCACTGGCAGCCGGTAGGATTGACGACGAAATTACCGGTGTAATTGAGCGTGTAGCCGCTGACCTCACGGCCCGGTATAATTGATTATAAACTCCGCGCGCAGCCATGGCAAACCTGAAAGAAATCCGCACCCGCATCACCTCAGTAAACAGCACCATGCAGATAACCTCTGCCATGAAGATGGTAAGTGCTGCCAAACTGAAGCGGGCGCAGGATGCCATTACCCGTATGCGACCCTATGCCGAGAAACTTCAGGAGATACTCAGCAACGTGAGCAGCAGTCTCGATGGCAATGAGGGCCAGTATTCACATCAACGCGAAGTGAAAAACGTACTGATCGTAGCGATTACATCCAATCGCGGTTTGTGTGGCGGATTCAACAACAACGTGCAAAAGGAGATTCGCACCATGCTTCGCGGCCCGTTGAGCGGGAAGAATGTAAAAATTCTGTCGCTGGGTAAAAAGGCCTTTGACAATTTCAAGCGCACGCCGCATCATACTACAGATGGATTTGCGGCCACTCCCTACACCATCTACGATAAGCTGAATTTTGAAAATGTGGGAGAGATTGCCCAGGTTATCATGAAGCAGTTTGCTTCCGGCAAGTACGACCAGGTGTTTTTGGTCTACAACAAATTCAAGAATGCCGCGGTGCAGATCCTGATGAACGAACAATACCTGCCGGTAGTGAAGCCCGCCATAACCGGCACTACAAAAACAGATTACATTTTTGAACCGGAAAAAGACCAGATCATCCAGGAGCTGATTCCGCGGTCACTGAAAATCCAGCTGTTCAAGGCCTTGCTTGATTCCAATGCGGCTGAACACGGTGCCCGTATGACAGCGATGCACAAAGCCACCGACAATGCCGGTGAATTGGTAAAGGAACTCAAGCTGAATTACAACAAGGCCCGCCAGGCAGCGATTACGGGAGAGATTCTCGAGATTGTGGCTGGTTCGGAGGCGTTGAACGGCTGAGTTCGGCTAGGTTCGACTTCGCTCACCTGCCGCCCGGCTTCGCTCACCTGGCGTTCG
>DHLU01000146.1:3955-4735 GCA_002405435.1 Flavobacteriales bacterium UBA4660 | reverse complement strand
CTGCCGTTCGGCTTACCTCGTCTCCGCCCGTTAACCGACGCTCAGTAACCCTCGCCCGGCACAACGCGTTCACCTCGCGGCTTTGCTTGTCTGCATTGACGCATGGCCCGGGCATGGTATTGGCTAAAAGTGTTAATTAGCCGCGAATAACACGAATCACACGAAAGATTTGCGTCTTTATCTGTTTACGGTAGTGAACCCCACGGTCTGGATGAGTGCAGGGTTGAATTTGCACTGGTTTACGTTAACAATCACCGCGAGGGTAGCAAGTGCTTTTTTTACCTCCTCAGGCGCGGGTGTTCTGGTGCTCTTAACGTCCGACATCCAGTCGATCACATCGCGGGTTTCATCGTCTATTTTAAAAGTGATCAGCGACATGTGTAGTTTTTCGAACGGAATAAAGAACCAGTTTCCATAGTAGGGCGCTCTTTTCTTTTCCGCCGGTCCGGTGGGCAGTTCGAGGGCTTTCCACATATATAGGGTCCATCCGTCCATGTCTGAAGCCGCGTTCATCAGGTTTACCTGCTCCCTGATGGCGGAAATTTTGTTGATACCCCATTCTCCGCAAAAGACAGGCCGCTCGTGAACGCCGGCATGCAACATAAATTTCGGCAGGTGGCTTTTCATGTTGAGTCCAAACCACGTGTAGAGGTGAAAGGAGTAACATCCGTTGGCATCGAGCAGGTGATCGTACCTGGCGAGCACACTGAGGTCTGTGGCGTATTTGTTTCCCTCATAGATAATGATGTGATTAGAGTCGTGTGTGCGGATAGCCGCGGT
>DHLU01000146.1:425-3762 GCA_002405435.1 Flavobacteriales bacterium UBA4660 | reverse complement strand
GTTTCATCGCGGAAGTGCCTGGCTATCTGTGCCCATATTTCAATGGTACGCTGCTGAGCCGCCGGAGAATCCCACAGCAGGGTATCGCCTTTCACGTAGCCTGTACACCACAGGTTGTCTGGGGCTTTGGGTGGAACCATCATGATGGGTATCACGGCTATGTTATGTTTCCTGCATGCGGGCATCAGCCGGTCAAGACTTTCAAAAAACCAGCTTGTGGTTGTTTCATCGTTGAAGAGTGCGGCATCGAATCCGAGTCGCACCGAATTGATTCCCATCTGTTCCATCAAGGCGAGGTCTTCTGGCGTGAGGAAGGTGTCCATCATGCTTTTGAGGTGCTGCTTGTAGGCCTGCTGTCCGATAAGCCCGGAGACCTTCGCGGCAGTAACTTTCTGGGCCGTCTGAGCGCCCCCGAGCACGTAATTTTCCTGATAGAGCCAACAACTGACATTTACCCCTTTGATCAGAAAAGGCTGTCCATCGGGGTTAATGATTTGCTGGCCCTGGCGGTGGAAGAAAGGGGGCTGTGGTTGTCCTTCCGGCTGACCGAGAAGTCCTTGCCAGAGCGCCATGGAAAAAAGCAGGGAGGCCAGTTGGAGGTATGCATGCATGGGGGTGCGGGAATGTTGGGTTTTAGGATGCCAGATTTCCATGGCCTTACGCCGGGTGGAGAGATTTTCGCTGCCTGTTTCATCGCGGTGTTTACCGGCGGTCCGTAATGCACCTTGCAGGGGCCGGGCGAAATGATTTACACCGGCATCAATGGACCTTGGCCGCTTACCGGCCGCACCATTGCCTGAAGTTATGTAAATCTAAAAATCAAACAAATCTCCGAGCAGCCCTTTCTTCTTCTTGTAATGGTACTCCTTGTCGGAAGAATAGCGGTGTTTGTCTGAATAGTCTTGCTGCGGAGGCTTAGTGCTTTGCACCGAGCGCTCGATAATCTTATCGAGTTCTCCGCGGTCAAGCCATACGCCGCGGCAATCGGGACAATAGTCTATTTCAATTCCGCTTCGGTCGGTCATGACCAGGCTTACATTGCAATTAGGGCATTTCATGGTGTCGTATATGGCGTATTGGGTCTTTCTCAGTTGCCGTGTTATCTGCTGAAACAGACCAGCATGCATCAAAGAGTGTGCTAAAAGTACTCAAAATACTTTTACGCGCCTATTGGAGCGCGGCAATTTTCCTTTGATGCAGTCATAGTGGCCGCTTTGGCGGTTGCCTTTGCGCGGTTCGTTGAGCGGGAAGAATGTGAAAATTCTGTTACTCGGAAAAAGGCCTTTGACAATAAAGATGTCGGCGGATAGATTCCTACATCCGATCCGGAACAATGGCTAGGAATGTTTGCTGTTGGCGAAAGAACCTTACTGCCGGGGTAGTTTCTCAACTGATAAACAGCGGGTCGGGATGTATTGCTTTGACCTGCCTTGTCACTGAGCAGGGAAGTCCGGGGAAAATTCGCCACTCTTTGCACCGTATGGCATCCATTTCGTGCATAGTCGAGGGTGATAGTCCGGGATAAAAGAATATGCGGTGGGTCTTGGATTGTGGGAGATGCTGCAAGAGACTGCAAAAAAACAGGTGCTCGGTACCTTCCGCACACCCCAGCCTGCGCCTTGCGTTGGCAGCATCGGGTCTGCTCAGGTATGGCAGGGCCGGGAAATGCCCTTATTGAATCAGGATTTTTTTCTCGTCGTAAATCAATGTAGTGAAGATGCCCATGCCGCCGTTGAGGTTGCTGATGATGTTGGCGGGTTGCCCGAACGGATTTCCATTGGACGATTGGGCGTTGTTGACGGATTCAGTGAAGCTGTTGTGTTCCGGTGTGAGGTGGTAAAGCCTTCCGGTTACGCTATCACCGGGGTTGAAGGCATAGCCGGTATAAAAGCTGAATTGGTCTCCGTTGAACAGTATGTCACTGAAGGTGATGTCCCAAACATCCTCTTCCACTACGATGGGTTCATCCTTGTAGGCGACAATCCGGTAGTGGTTGACAGTACTTTCGTTGTCGCGGAAGATCAATCCTGCCGCTGCCTGCAAGTCGTCGTTGTAGTTATACACCAGGCTGTCTATGGGCACAAGGTTGTTGAGTCTCGTGCTGCCCGTCATCTCCCTGCCCTGGTTGTCTCTGACATATACTTCGTAGTTGATGCCAGGTTGCAGTTCCATGATTTTCGGATTGAAGTAGTTGTAAATCTTGTTGAACTTCTGGTCAAAAAAGAAGGTGTTGACCAGGGTGTCTTTTTCCTCGCCGTAACTCACCACAATGAGTGCATCTTCTATGAGCCTGAACTGCGTTGTGTCGGTAAAGGGAATGCTCTCCTGAAGGAGGCAGCTCAGGGGTTTGCCGTCTTCGAGGTAAAACTCGAGAACCATTTTGGATTCGTATTCCGGTAGTTCGAAATTTATATCCCTCGTACACCCCGAGGGGAAGAGGGCAGCGGACAAGGCTGCGCCGCCGAGAAGTGTGGGCAGGCGCATGGGCCGTTGCTTTTTGTGGGTTTGGGCAGTCATGGGGCTCCTAAAGCTTAGAATTTGAAGTTATAGGTAAATGCGGGGAGCACAGGGAACAACGATACCAGCGTGGTTTCAAATCGCTCAACTTGTCCCTCTTCGTCGGTGATTTCATCGTAGAAGACGAAAAACGGATTCCGTCTGCTGTAGGCATTGTAGAGGCTGAAGGTGATGTCAGACTCCCAGCGGGTTGTATTGAGTTTCCACACCAGTCCGAGGTCCATGCGGTGTGTAGGCGGCATCTGAAAATCATTTCTTCTGACATAATCAGGCGTGGCGCTTATTTCAGAAGGCAGTGCATCCTGAAAGGCAAACCGTCCGCCGGCGATGGTAGCGAAGTTTCCTGTACTGAATACCCAGGTGCCGCTGAGACTGAGCCGGTCGGTTAGCTTGTGCATGACGACAACGGAAATGTCGTGCCTTCGGTCGAAGCGCGGATGAAACGCTATGCCGTAGTTGATTTTGTCAAATTGCCGCCACGACCATGACAGGGTGTAGCCGATCCATCCGGTTGTTTTGCCCTGCTTCTTTTCGACATAGGTTTCCAGGCCGTAGGCCCATCCTTTGCCGAATACAAATTCGTTGGTCAGGTCTGGATTGGCAAAGAGCTGAGCGCCGTCTCTGAAATCGATGGCATTGTCGATCCACTTATAGTACCCTTCGACTGACGCAAAATATTTGTTTTTGGCGATGGCCTGGTGCCAGCCGATCGATACCTGGTCAGAGCGCTGCGGATTGACGCCGTCTTCGCTTGGGTACCAAACATCGGTGGGTAGTGAGGCGGCGCTGCTGCTGACGAGGTGCAGGTACGGAAACATAC
>DHLU01000146.1:0-299 GCA_002405435.1 Flavobacteriales bacterium UBA4660 | reverse complement strand
CTGCTGACGAGGTGCAGGTACTGAAACATACGGGCATAGCTGGCCTTCAGGGTTGCCGTTGGGGTTATGCTTGTTTTTAAAGCCATCCTCGGCTCGATGTTGTTGAATGTTTTTCCGTTGTTGGTGAAGGTGGAATTCCTAAGGCCCGATAAAAGCTCAATCCGGTCATTTATTTTCCAGGTATGGGAGAGGTAGCCCCCGAATTCACCAGCTTCGATGCGTTGGCCATTTGAGATATCGGTAAATTCAGCGGATATGCCGAATTCGTTAACGTGGAATCGGTGATAAAGGGCGCTTGC
>DHLU01000183.1:9061-12285 GCA_002405435.1 Flavobacteriales bacterium UBA4660 | reverse complement strand
TTCATTCAATTCACCATTCGTTAAGATTTGACGAATCACTTTCATGGGTGTACGGTTTTTCATTTGTCCGGAAATTAATGACCCTATGAAACACATTCTATTTTCTACCCCACTGCGGGCTTATGCTGTAACCTTGTTGACCTCTTTGCTGGTTGTGCTGCGCGCTGATGCGCAATGGACACTCCAGATTCTCCATGGCTCTGACTTCGAAGGAGGAGTAAATGCTACAACGGATGCGCCCAATTTCGCTGCCATTGTGGATGCCCTGGAAGAAACCTATCCCAACTCCATCACGCTTGCCTCGGGAGATAATTGGATTCCGAGCCCCTTTTCTCTTTCAGGGGAGGATCCTGCACTCGTTCAGCCGCTGAAGAATGCCTACATCTCTTATTACGGCAGCAACTTCGCAAACAATGACCTGCGTGCCGGCATTGCGCGACCTGACATCTCCATTATGAACTTTATTGGTGTGGAGGCTTCAGTGCTCGGAAACCACGAGTTTGATCTCGGCACCGCAGAGCTGCGTAACATGATTGCCGGCGTCAACAGCGGTGCGGCTATCCGATGGTTTGGTGCCCAGTTCCCCTATCTGAGCTGCAACCTTGATTTCAGTGCTGACCCCAACCTTAGCAACCTCTATGAAGCGACGGCCCAATCCGATGCTTTCTTCCGGTCGAATCCAACCATGACCGGTTCACAGATTGCGAACACAAAAAAACTGGCACCCTATACCCTTATCGAGGAAAACGGCGAGACCATTGGCGTGATCGGGGTAACCACACCGATACTCGCAGCGATTTCATCTCCGGGTGCTACCACGGTGCTTAATCCAGGTGCCGGAACCGACAACATGGCATTGCTGGCTTCCATCGTGCAGCCGCGCATCAACGAGTTGATCAACAATTTCGGTGTAAATAAAGTCATTCTGCTTGCACACCTTCAGCAGCTGAATCTTGAAAAACAACTGGCTCAGTTGCTGAGCGGTGTGGATGTGATTATTTCAGGAGGTTCGCACATACTGATGGCTGATGACCAGGACCGCATGCGGACGGGTGATATACCGGCCGAGTCCTATCCTTTCTTTACCACCGGGCTCGATGGTCATCCTGTAGTTATTGTCAATACCGCCAGTGAATACCGCTACGTAGGACGCCTGGTGATTGACTTCAACGCCTCCGGACAGGTTATTCCATCTTCGGTCGATCCGAACGTCTCTGGTGCTTTCGCTGCCGATACCGAAGGAGTGGAAGACCTCTACCCAACCTATGCCAGCGCCTTTGCGGCCGGCACCCGCGGATTCCGGGTTCAGTTGCTCACCAGCGCGATCCAGAACGTGATCGTTGCGAAAGATGGTAACACCTTTGGGAAAACAGATGTTTATCTGCAGGGTTTGAGAAATTTTGTACGCACCGAAGAAACTAACCTCGGCAATATCACGGCAGATGCCAATCTCTGGCAGGCCAAGCAGGTGATTCCACAGGTACAGGTATCACTGAAAAACGGAGGTGGAATTCGATCTGCCATGGGTGTGGTCAATGCGGTAGGTGACCAGGTGGAGTATCTGCCACCGGCTGCCAATCCGCTTGCAGGCAAAGAAGCAGGTGAGATTTCTCAACTCGACATCGAGAACTCCCTTCGGTTTAACAACAGGTTGTCTGTTCTTGATGTGACGGCGGCCGGATTAAAGACGCTGCTTGAGCATGGCGTAGCGGCTTCAGGAGAAGGACTCACGCCAGGCCGGTTTCCACAGGTAGGTGGTATGCGTTTCAGTTATGACCTCACCTTCCCGGCCAACAGCAGGATTCGCAATGCGGCTATTGTAGATGAATCAGGTGCGGTAATTGACAGCATTGTATTCAATGGCTCGTTATACGGAAATCCGGGAAGGATTATCAAGCTCGTTACGCTTAACTTCCTAGCAGGCGGAGGCGACTCCTATCCGTTCCCCGTCGTGGGCAGCAACCGCATTGACCTGGATACGCTGAACGCCCTTGAATTCAATCCGGGCTCAGCCACCTTCTCTGTTCCGGGGTCTGAACAAGATGCCTTTGCCGAGTACATTCAGGCTTTTTATGCCGTAACACCCTTCAATAGCCAGGAAACATCCAAGGTGCTTGATTACCGGATTCAGAATTTGTCAAGCAGGCAAGACCGCGTTTACCCGATCGCCGGCGAATTTGCCTTCAATGCCGTTCCTGCGGCTGCCACCGCATTTCCGGGTTGCGCCGGGGTATCAGACAACCTGGTCAACTTCAGTCCTTCTGAGTTTGCCCTAACCTCCGCTTTAACCGGTGAAGACAAGTGGTATACGCTGGTGGCCTCAACCAATGGTGCGCGCTTCGCTGTAACGGCGGGTACCAACGACATCATCATTGAGGTTCAGGATGCAGCCGGCAACCTCATAGCTGCTGTCAACGACATTACCGGCGCCGGAGATGAAGTACTCACGACCGAAGACCTGGTGCCGGGTCAGGTGTACCGCATAGGCGTCCGCAACTACAACTCGGCAGGAGGCATCGGTACATTTACCCTCTGCAGCGCATTCTTTAATGCTTCAACCTGCGACTATGGTCCGGGCCCTTATAGCCTCTGCAGCACATTCAAAGCAGATTTCGTTTCTGCGGGTGCCTACCGTTTTGATTTCACCTCCACCTCCACATTGGAAACCGTAAGCCAGACGCGCACCGGAAGCACATTCCTGACACTAAGCACTGTGCCCGGTCTCACCTGGGGAGACAATTATAACGTAGAAATAACCGCCATCTACTACACCCCCAATGCAGAAGGTGACAATGACACTACAGAGGTATCTACCCTGGTTCCCTGCGGCCTGATCACAGCAGCCCAGCCTCTTGCCGTACTACGGGCAACCGACCGATGCAGCAACGGACCCCGTTTCCTCGGTGCGACCGTAGCTGCAGTACCTTTTATCTGTTCGGCCATTGATTACAAATGGACCTTCACCAGAACCGACGTTCCTGAGCTGCCGATAACGCATTATCGTGGAAGTGCCAACCGCTTTTTGTCGCTCAATGTGGTCACCGGATTGGTGCAGGGTGCTACCTACGAGGTCACCATCACACCGGTTTTTGCATACGGAGAAGGACTGGCAGGCCCTGCGCATTGCCTGAGCATCGTGGGTCCGGGCCTGTACAACACCTCGCTTACTCCAACGCAGCCTGCTGCCTTGGTAAGGGTTGATGAATCAGAACAGTCAAGCCTAA
>DHLU01000183.1:0-8934 GCA_002405435.1 Flavobacteriales bacterium UBA4660 | reverse complement strand
TGTTTCCTAACCCCAACGACGGGAGTTTCTTCAACCTTCAGCTTGAGGAAACAGCGGCTGAAGTTGTGTGGCTTCGAATCCTGGACACAGCCGGAAAATTGGTATTCAGCCAACAGTACACCGTACCTGAAAACAAACTCCTTCAGGTAGCGCCTATACAAAACCTGTCGGATGGAATTTATATGGTACACCTTACCGAAGGTGCCAGCACGCATGTCTTGCGTATGATGATTGAAAACTAAGCGCTCATACTCGCTGTTACAGCGCTCATTAACCAAAGCCGAAAAAGGCCCCCGTACCGGGGGCTTTTTTTATGCGCCCTTCCGTGAAGCCCGGCTGAAACAGAATGGGTAATTCACATGGGTGCTTTGCCTATACATGGAAATGAATGCACCAGAAACTACGTTGCAGCAAGCCCTGAAACATAAACCTGACCTATACCTGCACCAGCCGGCACACGGGTGCCTCGGATTTTGTTACCGGTGATGGCCCTATCATGCGATGCCCCTGCGCTATGCGGTGAAAAGTCTCTTTATTCCCGAACGTAGTTCCAGTCCACGAACAGGGAAAATTCGATTTCGCTCGTCAGGCTGAACAGCCTGATGATTTCCTCTCCCTCGTGGTCAACTGGCTTGAACTCAAATCCGCCCATAAACTCATCCTCACTGGTGGAGTCGTAGTCGTAAATGGCTACCGAGTATGTTTCGTTGGGAAATTCAAGGTACAGGGGCATGCCCTGGTTATAGGTATATACATTCTGGTTTTGGCATTCGTCGTAGTACGGACTGGTATAAACAAGTTGGTTGCCGCGAAACACCTTGACAAAAATATCGGGGTAGTTGGTGAAGATGTCCCAGTTATCTCCCTCATCGGTGACTTCAGAAAAATAGTCTAATCTTATCTGGTTGACCTGGGCGTTGTTGAGCACTTCTTCCCGCCTGCAGGACAAGAGTGACAAAACGAGTACTGCCGCACACAGCCATGGATAGAGATGGTTTGTTTTCATCGGAAAAGGTGTTGGCAAGGTATATCGCACTGTATTTTTCCTTCGGGCCTGCCCGGTCTCCGGCCGCAGGGCGCTAAACATAACACCCTGCGTGCGCTGGTCTTGTTCAGTCTATCGCCTCCCGCCTTCCCACTGCCCGTTGCGGGCGTGAAGATACATAAAAGAGGGCCCGGGCTTGTGGCTGAGCGGCCACCGGATGAGTTCACTGCACCCGGATGGCATTTGTTTCCGGGGGATAAGTCCCGCAAGGAATCTTTTGACGGCTACAGCCTGACGTAACAACCCATTGAAACACCGGCGCTGTAAAGGGTTCCGGTTACCGGTGCATCAATGATATCGAGCATTCCGTAACGCACTACGGGCTCAACGCGCAGGTTAATGCGCTTACTAAGACGACAATCGATACCTGCGCTGGCCGAAGGCGACAACTGCAGCTGGTTGTAATCAATGTCGGTGTTGAAAGCGTCACGTTCGGTGCGGTCGGGGTAATACAACCAGTCAACCTGTGTTTGCTGAGTCAACAACCCGGCAATAATGCCCAGGCTGCCGATAAACCTTACCTTTCCCTGACCGATGGTCACGTTGGCACGCAGGGGCATCTCCACATAAAATAAGTTGTAGCGGAATTTCATCTGCTCAGGGTATTCCGCGGCCAGACCTGGCTCACCGATTACATCATACTTTTTTGTCTGGTAGCCACGGCTTGCATAGTGGACACCTGTTTCGAGCCCGAGATAATTGTTGATGCGAAAGCAGAGGTTCAGTCCAGCCGTAAAACCGGGTTTAAAAGTTTCTTCCTCATTCCGCGCGTCTATAAGCCAGGCAGCGGACTGTCCTCCACCGTTGTTGCTGAGGATGCGGTAACCCAGGTCAGGAGAAAAGGTTATACCGACCTGAAATTTGCCGGGCTCTGCCAGGGAGGTCTCAGTATTTTCCGTTTGTGCCCACAAAAAACCGACTGTCAGGGCCAGCAGTACTGCAAACAAATATTTCATCTTAGTATTGGGTTATGGTTTGTTTACGGTTCCGGCCTGCCCTGTTCGGATTTCGACAGTGCCGCCCGCACATAGTTGTGACAACTGAACGGCAGCGGAGGTTGCCCTGAGGTCAGTGGAACGGGATTATCTCATTACCCATATCGGCCCCGAGACCTTATCGCGAAAGGATTCACCGGCACGCTAAGAACAAAAAAGCCGGGGCCATAGTATTGCTCCATGCTGCCCCGGCCTATTTGTCAAGGGTGTTGTGGGGCCCTGCGCGGTGCCGCAGGTACTCTTCCGCGAGGAAAGCCGTATAGTCTTTCACCTCCAGGTTTTTGGCCAACACGCGCTGGTATTCTGCCTGAAGCTTTGGCAACCGCTTTTGCTGCAGGTTATCAAGCTGCGTCTGGTTCCGGGCGAATTCATCCTTAAGGCTCTGCACGTTTTCCATCTGTGAAGCAGACGGTGCGCCATAATAAGAACCTATGTTGCTGTAAATATCTGCCAGTTTCTCCCTGAGTTGCTTTTCTGCCGTTCCGACATAATTGTCGCCGGTAGTCACCACGAGGGTATTGCGCATCGCATCAAGCTCGCTGAAGACCGCATCGGTTTCCTTAGAGGTCTTCTGCTTGGCGCGCATCTCCAGAATGGCTTCCCGGTATGTATCGATGCGGTAGACGAGATAAGCCAGTTCCTGCGTAAGGTTGAACAGATCAGCGGTGACGGCTTCCTGCTGTTTCCTTTCCTGCAGGGTGAATGGCGCGGCCGGATCGTATTGCGTTTCGATTGCCTGTTCAAAGACCTCGCTGCCTTTGGTGATGCGGATGGTATAGCGACCTGCCGCAACCCTGGGCACAAAAGATGCGCCTCCTGACAAGGTTTTGGCTTTGGCCACCTTTGGCGCCTTGGTATTGAATTCCCAATCAACGGTATTGATTCCCTTCTGTTTGCCGGGTTCGAGTTTGCAAACCAGCTTATTTGTTGCATCGTACACTTCCATAGTCATCTTGCCGAATGTGTGGCGTTTAGGCATGAAATAGCGGATTTTGGCCGCTGTACCTGGATTTTCGCCTACAAACTGGTGCTCTGTGCTGGTGCCGCCAAAGGAGTTCTCTTCGCGCATCACAAAAGGCGCAGCCGGGAAGAAGTGCAGTGCTTTGGATAGTAAACCGGTATTCAGTTCGCGCAGCACGCGGGTATCATCGAGTATGACCACACCCCTTCCATGGGTTGCGAGCACCAGGTCGTGTGTGCGCGGGTGCAGTTCGAGGTGGTGAACGGATACCGGGGGAAGATTCTTGCTAAACCGAGACCAGCTTTTGCCGGCATCGAGGCTCACATAAAGGCCCATTTCCGTTCCGGCGTAGAGCAGTCCGGGATTGACAAAATCTTCCTGTACACAACGCACGAAGGTGGGTATGTCGGCTGAAGAGACCAGCTTCCAGGTAATCCCGAAGTCTTCGGTCTTTGCGATATAGGGTTTGAAATCGCCGCGTGTATGGCCATCAAACACGGCATAAGCCACACCTTCGCCAAACAGGCTTGCTTCGATGTGATAGCACCATGTAGAAGTGGGCAAACCGGTGACCTTATCACGCAGGTTAGTCCATGTTTTTCCGCCGTCGCGCGTGAGTTGTATCAATCCGTCATCGGTGCCTACCCAGATTACATCACGGTTGAGGGGCGATTCAGCCACGGTGAAAATGGTACAGTGATTTTCTGCGCCCGAGTTATCTGCAGAGATACCTCCGGAACTTTCCTGGTTCTGCTTGCTCTTGTCGTTGGTGGTGAGATCCGGAGAAATTTTTCTCCACGTATCACCGCGGTCGTCGGAGACGTGCAGAAACTGGGAACCACAGTACAGCCGATCGGGGTTGTGCACGCTGGTTAGGATGGGCGTATTCCAGTTAAACCGAAGCTTGGGATCTCCGATACCCTCATAGGGCTTGATATTTTTGACCTGGCGTGTTGCGGTGTTGTAGCGCCAGATCTGCTCTGCACCCTGCATTTCGGAATACACGATCGACGGTTGGGTAGGATGGGGATAAACCCTGAATCCATCTCCGTAACCTACGGTTTCCCAGTCACGGGCTTCAATACCTCCTGGGCTTTCAGAAGGCCCTGTCCATGAACCATTGTCCTGCAAACCGCCATATACCCTGTAGGGTGTTTGGTTGTCAAAGCTGACCTGATAGAACTGGCTCACCGGCATGTTTTCCACAATCTGCATGGTGGTTCCCCCGTTCATGCTGCGGTACACGCCGCCGTCGGTGGCGGCAAACAGTTTTTGCGAATCATTCGGATCAAACCACACGTCGTGGATGTCGCCGTGCATCTGTCCCATCGAGTTGAATGTTTTACCCCCATCGCGGCTGATAGAACCATATAAGCCGGCCTTAACGAGGATGTCGGGGTTTCTCGGGTCGATGTTGATGCGGGAGAAATAAAAAGGCCTCACTACGAGTCCGAAATCTCCGTTAAGAAATTTCCAGGTGCCACCGCCGTCGTCTGAGCGGTAGAGACCTCGCTGCTCGCTCTTTTCCGCTTCAATAACCGCGTATACAATCTTGTTGTCTGACGGTGCGATAGCCAGGGCAATGCGTCCCATCTTTCCGGCAGGCAACCCATTCTGCACCTTGTTCCATGTCTTTCCTGCGTCGGTGCTCTTATAGAGCGCACTCTGCGTGCCGCCGGAATTGAATGACCACGCCGTGCGGCGGAACTCCCAAAATGCCGCGTAGAGCACGTTAGGGTTTTTCGGATCCATAATGAGGTCTGAACAACCTGTACCCGGGCCTACATAGAGGATTTTCTCCCAGGTCTTGCCTTTGTCGGCAGACTTGTATACCCCGCGGTCTTCGCTATCGCTCCAAAGCGCACCCAGCACTCCGGCATAGACCACGTTGGCATTGGTGGGGGCTATTTCGATGGCACTGATGCGCTCAGACTTTTCCAGTCCCATGCGCTGCCAGTTTTTACCGCCGTTGTTGCTGAAATAAATTCCGTCGCCTACCGAAACACTGTTGCGGGTCCATACCTCGCCGGTGCCCGCCCATACACTGTTGTCTGGATCAGTAGGGTCAATGGCCACGCATCCGATAGACTGACAATGCTCCTCGAAGACCGGGTTAAAAATCAGCCCTCCATCCAAAGACTTCCAAACCCCGCCGCCGGCCGTACCGGCATAAAGGATCTGCGAATTGGACGGATGCCCTTCGAGGTCGGTAATGCGGCCGCTCATCAGCGCGGGTCCGATGTGGCGGGCCTTCATATCGCCGAGGTATTCGCCTGCTGAAAACGTAGCGGCCTCCTGGGCCTGGCCCGACATGGCCCAAAACAACACGGGTACGAAAAGGAAATAGTGCCTGCGCATGGCAAGGGTATTGATTCCCGATGCGGCGGATGCCTGCGCACGGTTGTTTTGCTCCTTTTCAGTGACACCGATTGCTCCGCCGAGGGTCTTCAGCGCAGGCGTGCCCGTATGTTCACGCTGCACATTATTCAGGTTGATCATCTGGTCTGTATTCTTTAATCGCATAGGAGTAATCTGCTGCTTGTTGGTAGAGAAAAAAATTATTCGCCCTTGTATTGGAACAGGCTCTCGTCTATGACTGCGTTAATTTCTACCTTATCGAAGGTGAGGTTCTGGCTATAGCCGTCTTTCAAACCTTCAGCCTGTGCGAAGGGAATAAAGACGCCATTTACCTCCTGGTAATCGCTCAGTTTGGACTGGCCGATCATCCCCTTCATCTCGCCTGAAACGATTTCTTCTTCCGTCATAATCAGGGCCTTGGAGTCTTTATCGATATAGTAGTACTCGACTTTGGGCACTTCCTTGCCTTCTACCAACTGGGTTTTCTTGTCCATGCGGATTTTGTAGCACTTGGCTCCATCAACATCCTGCTCTCCCTCGTAAGTGGGTGTATAGCCCATTTCCTGCCAACAGGCCAGTGCATTGGGGAATTCCTTACACGAACGGCGTACGTTTTCCGTATCTTCCGTTGTAGCCTTTTCGGGCTTTTGCGTCATAAAATTGGTTGACCACAGGGTTGTGCCGTCGTAGGCATTCTGTATCATCTCCATGCCCTGGTACACAAATTTGACATACATCCGGCCATCGCGCATCTGCACAACTTCCAGCGGAATCTGCATACCGCCCTGTTCGAGCACGGTCACGTATTTAATGGAATTAACCTGGTTCCAATTGGCTCCGCCGAGGGTCTCATGACACTCACGGAGAATGGATTCGGCCGACTGCGCCGTTGAGAACGTGTGCAGGACCAGCAGGGATGCAAAGAGAAGTACTGATTTCATGGGATATAATTTTTTATTGATAATGGACAAAGAAAAACCATATCCGCAAGGCAATTTCGCCGCTCATGGATTTTATCATTCTTTGATTGGTCGTGCCCCGAACCCCTACCGGGATGCACGAGGGCCGCGGATTGCCTGTATCAAGCCACAGCAAATGGGCCGCGGCTCCGACCACCGGAAGCCTGTCGTCAACCGCCTGTGGAAGTACTGCCGGGAATGTTACCGGAAAAAGCCGCGACGCTGAAGGGTAAAGGTTTCGGGGAACAGGGTTCTGCCCTGGCCGGCGCTGTTGAGTGCCTTCACCAGTGCGGGTATAGGGTAAGCGGCCCTGAGCGTACTGTCATTTAGCAAAGTCAGCACCATAAAGGGTTTTCCCCGGTAAGCCGGGTCGGCCCGCCTGACGGACTTGACAAATTCGAATTCGTACTTGCTGTCCACCCGCTGGTCCCAATACACCGTGATAGCGTCGCCTTCCGCACGGCAGGGAAATTCCAGCCAGCATTCGGGACTGAACGACACCGACACGGTATCGGGCTGCTCCGGCACAAAGTGCAGGGCGAGCGAGGCCGTCTCTTCCTTCCTTTCCGCCCAAACGCTTCGCACAGCATCGCGCACAATCTCGGCTGCCGCATCATAACCAGGGATAACACCGGTCACGGTGCCCACGGGCGTGGGCGCATGATCCTGAGCGGGTCGTTGGTGCTGACGCGATTCTTTGTCCCCGCAGGCGACTAGCCACAGGCCCATCAGGCAGATAACCGCCATACACCGGCCCGCAGGCAGGGCATGAAAAAAGGTCTCAAAGGATTTCAGGATCGTCATAACCCTGTGCCCCACAGGAGCGAAAATGTTTCGCAGCCGGGCACACACCGGTAAAGTTAGCAGAAACCGCCTGCAATCCCGCACAGGATCAATGGTGCAACCGCCCGGTGCGCCCCACGCCTGCCCTGCTCTCACGGAGCTGCACCACACCCAACGCATGAAGACCGCGAAGGGCAAGAAATCCCATATCAACCTCCCACCAGTGGTGGGCGTTGTTAACGCGTCCAGGATGCCTGTGGTGGTTATTGTGAAAACTCTCACCCCAGAAGACCGGGTCTACGGGAAGGATGTTTTTGGATGTATTGTCCATCGGGAAGTTGGTATAGCCGAAGCGGTGTGCCCACCAATTTATGGCAGCACCTTGCATTGAGCCCATGAAGAACTGCAGCGGCAAAAACAACCACATCCACCACTGGGTCGCGAAGAACGAGTAGAAGGTAATGTAAACGCCCAGCCAGAGCAGCCGGCTCGGCCAGGTATGGGCAATGCGATCAAAGGCATGCCACTGGGGCAGGTCTTTTTTGTAGCGTTCTTCGACCGTCACGCGGCCTGAGTAGATATCGAAGTAATTGTCGCGTGTCTGCTTCCACATGGTAAACATATTCGGTGAATTGTCGGGCGAATGCGGATCCTCTTCCGTATCGGTGTGGGCGTGGTGAAGCCGGTGCATAATGCCGTACGCATAGGCACTGATATAGGAAGAGCCCTGCGTGATGTAACAGCCGACAAAAAAAACGCGCTCCCAATTACGCGACATCGTGAAATGGTTGTGGGCCGCATAGCGGTGGTGGAAGAGCGACTGAAAAAAAAGAGAGGTGTACCAATGTACGATAAAGAAAATAAAAATTTCCATACAGTTGATGAGAGCAGTATTAGCATCTTCATCATACCGGGGGAAGTAAGAGAAAAATGGCTGCGCTTGGGGTGCAAGATAGGCAATTGCGTTTACACGGGTGGAACTAAGCCCCGCCAGATTCACAATTTGTGCACCGGTATTGACGATGCTGTGGTTTCAGAAGAGCCTGGGCTGGCGGGGATCCGGGATAAAGAGTGAATAATCGGGATCAGGAGGTGGTGGCGCCGTTATAAACTTCGACCGGGCCAGCCTGAACATATCGGCAACCTGGAGCGCGTACTTTCCTTCTCCCTTCATGCGTACACCGAAACGCGAATCGCTGAGCGCACCGCCGTGGGTATCCCTTACATGGTTGAGCACTTTCGCTGCGCGTTCGGGCAGCGCCGTGCGCACCCAGTCCTCGAAAATGGCACCCACCTGTCCGTTGAGCCTCAGCATGGTGTGATAAATTCCCGATGCGCCGCGCTGCCCGGCCTCACGGGCGACATCAAAGACCTCATCGCTGTTGAGGCTATAGATAAGCGGAGCCATCATAACAACCACGGGAACCCCTGCGCCGGTAAGCACAGACAGGGCCTGTAAGCGCTGTGCGACTGAGGACGTGCGGGGCTCCATTACGCGCCGAAGGGGTTCGCGCAGCGTGGTAACCGACAGTGCAACACTCGCCAGCCGCTGTGCGGCCATGGGTGCAAGTATGTCGAGATCGCGCAACACCAGCGCATTTTTGGTAATGATGGTAACGGGATGACGGTGGCGCTGGAACACCTGCAGCACCTTGCGGGTAATTTCAAATTTCTGCTCGGCCGGCTGGTAACAGTCCGTATTACCGCTCAGCACTATCCGGGCCGGCTGCCATTTTCCACTGCTGAATGCGGCCTCCAGCACCTCCGGGGCGTTCTTTTTCACCAGAATTTTCTCTTCGAAATCGCGGCCTGCACTATAGCCCCAATATTCAT
>DHLU01000075.1 GCA_002405435.1 Flavobacteriales bacterium UBA4660 | reverse complement strand
AATGCCATAGTAGGCTGCCTTGTCTTCACAGCTGTCATTCATATATACGAACCATCCAATGACGGCGATAAACAACAAGGGAAGTAACGTATACAGGGGTGTTTTGAAACCGACCGGCTGGTCGCGGTATTTGCGCCTAACCAGAAAAATACCGATACACGACAACAAGAGGAAAAACCATTCCGTGACAGTCACATAGGTGTACAGGGCTTCAAATTTTCCCCACACGAATACCAGCACCATGGCCCAGACCGATTGCAGAATGATGGCGTTCACAGGAACACCGAAAGAGTGATGAGTCTTTTCAAACACTGGGAAGAATAGTTTTTCACGCGCCATCTGGTTTATCACACGCGGTGTAGAAAGAACGTAAATGCCCGCACAGGCAAATACAGAAACCGCGATGAGCATGCCTACATAAGGGCCCCAGCCCGGGAGGATTCTGTTTATCGCATCAATGGCCAATCCTTTGCTCTGCTGAATCTCTGCTACGCCCAGGGTGTGAAAATATCCAAGGTTGGTGAACACGTAGATGAGGGTTACGGTGAGTGC
The DNA here is from genome assembly GCA_002405435.1 of Flavobacteriales bacterium UBA4660. GTDB lineage: Bacteria > Bacteroidota > Bacteroidia > Flavobacteriales_D > Sanyastnellaceae > UBA4660. The sequence continues at coordinate 3,780 of DHLU01000075.1, read as the reverse complement.
GCCAAACAGCATGGCCAGCGGAATATTCCGACGCGGGTTCCGGGCATCACCACTGACAAAGCTGGCATAATGCCATCCGGTATAAGACCACAGCACACCGACAAATGCGCCCGACAAGCCACCCTCCTTTGTCGGTTCTATGGCGGCAGCGCCCGAAGCAGGCAGAATAGCCTCTTCTCCGAGCACCAGCGTGAGTATGATCAGGCCAAATATTCCGGCCATCTTGAGCACCGTGCCGATATTGGCAAACCATTCGCTGCTGCGCAGGGAAAAGGTATTGAACAGGGTCAGTGCGGCAATCGTGATGATGGCCAGTAAGGTCTGCTGGTCAGCCGCAAGTCCGAAAAACTCATGGGTGTATTTGGCAAACAGCACGCACAGCGAAGCGATTGTACCGGAAGACACCACGGTGAGCAGCACCCAGCCATATAGAAATGCCGGCAGTTTTCCGTAGGCCGCATTGAGGTAGGCATATACACCGCCCGAACCCGGAAAACGGCTGCCCATTTCGGCAAACACCAGGGCACCTATGAGTGAAACCAGACCACCCATACCCCAGAGCAGTATCATCTGTCCGGTATCGGGAACTTTGGCAGCGATGGAGGAAGGGGTTTCAAAAATCCCCGAACCTATCGTGGCACCGATAGCCACCATCGTAAGTGCAAACAGCGACAAACCTTTTTGGGTAGTACTCATGAGCGTGCAATTGGCGTTGCGGGCGAATGTAGGCCAACTCAGCCGATGGTAAGGGCACCGGATCGAATTTGTACACCGCAGGAACATGGCCGGGGTCGGAGACAGGGCGGACCGACTACCCCCGATCCATCAAACAACATGCGCGGGCTTCAGCAACGGTACCTGCGGTACAACGCAAATACTCCAATGCCGGAAACCATCACAGCCGCGAACGCCAGCGATAGTTTCGGCTGCATCCACATGGCCGCGGCGATAAAAAAGAATACCGCGACGGTAAAGATCAGGGGCAACAACGGGAAAAGCGGAACCTTGTATCCCACGGGCTCACCCATACGCCTGCGGAGTACAAAAATTCCGAATCCGGTAAGCAGCAGAAACACCCAGTCGGTAATGGTGACATATTCGATGGCCCGGGAAAACTGCTGCCAACCGAGCACAAGCACCATCGACCAAATGGCCTGCACCGCGATAGCCCTGACTGGGGTTCCGGTGCGCGGGTGTACGGCTGACAGCCATCGGAAAAACAAACCGTCTTCCGACATTTTATAATATACCCTCGGACTGGAAACCATATAGACGCAGGCGGTCACCAGCACAGACAGCGCAATGAGGACGGCCATACCTGCAGCAGCCCAGGGCACAGCCGCCGACATGATATCTACCGCAGGACTTTTGCTCGATGCGAGTTCCTGCGGCTGCATAACCGAGAGGTAGGCCCAGTTCACTGACAGGTAAATCAGGGTGATCAGCACCGTGCCTGTCAACAAAATGCCAGGCAGTTTTTTACCGCTGTTTTCCATTTCACCGGCCAGCGCAGCGGTATGGTGCCAGCCGCCATAGGCCCACATGGCACCTACCATGGCCATACCAAAGGAGAGCCAGGAAAAGGTATACGGCGCAGGATCGATCGCGCGGGGCATGGCATGGCCCGAAAGCATCAGGCCGGTAACAGCGATAACCGCAACACCAGCCATCTTCAGCACGGTGCCTGCTCCGGTCAGGGTAGCAGCAAGTTTGTTGCTCAGCATATTGATGCCGGCGAGCAGCGCAACCACTCCCGCAGCCAGCCAGGGACGTATCGACTCATCCATGGGTACAAACACTGAAAGGTTATTGACAAATACGATGGCCAGGGCGGCAATGGCGCCTGTGGTGATGACGAGCAGCGAGGCCCAGCCGTAGAGGAAGGCAACTAAATTTCCGTAGGTATGCCTGAGGTAGGTATAAATACCACCGGTCTCGGGGAAACGGCCGCCTATTTCGGAGAAGGTAATGCTGCCCGTCAGCGAAATCACTCCACCCGACAGCCAGACCCACAAAATGGTAGCCGCATCGGGCACCTGGCCGGCTGTTTGAGAAACAGAAAAAAAAATGCCCGAGCCGAAACTGGCACTTACGGTCATTAGCACCAGGGATGAAAAGCTAAATTGGTTCTTTCTGAGACCTCGGCTCATAAGCCGGGCAAGGTAGCGGAAGCCAGGTTTTTCATCAGGAGTCTTTTACTAATGGGCAGGAACGTCTCTTCCAGCGGAAGCGGCACGTGACTGAGGCATAGGTAGGTGGCCGGATTGGGCCATTCGCGGAAACGCCTTAATAATTCCTGTTTGATGGATTCAAAAGTATTCGCCAGCGAGCGCACCTGGCTGCCGAGGTACTGAACGCGCAGGGTGCGGAAATTTTCAAGGGATGTAGTAAGCACCGAGGATGAATACTGGTAGATAAATACATCAGCACACGGCTCGTTGTAGAGCATCAGGTAGCCGTCCTGCACATGCATGGGAACGAGGCCTACCGGCTGTATTTCAATCTGATTTTCGGCATAGTGGTAAACCAATTTGCCTTCTTCCAGGGCCTCACTCATTTCGGGAATGGCGAAACCGATAATTTCCGCCACAGTGCCCAGCGACTCATAATCGGGTTGGGCTTGCTCGCGCAACACCTGACCGGTCTGCAAATCAAATCCGACAACACGCCTGGGAAACTGACCGTCCATTTCACTAAGGCCCGACCTGAGCTTTATGGCCGCATCGAGATGACCGATGAGTTCCGACATCGGAGGGTACAGTTTACGGGCTTCAAAACTCTGCCTGCAGTGCTGCAGGTAATCGAGCAAGACGTACTTCTTGTACTCTGAATCCAGTATTCCCTCTGTAATCCAGTTATAATCCAACGATTTCATGGGCATGCTGATTGATTTGAAACGCGGTGTTGCAAAAAGAGTTCCACTAAGATAAAATTTTTTTGCCGGTAACTGCAACCCGCCCGGAAAATATTTCCACCGCCCGCCGAAGGAAATTCCGGGGCAAATCCGGTACATCCAAAAAACACCCCTGGACCTGCTCCCCCTCCGTGTTGCCCGTATTTTTGCGACCAGATGACCGTTGGAAAGAAAATACGTGAACTGGCAGGCAGGCGTGCCCTTCGCTCAGAGGCACACCCGGTGCGCAACCGTAGGGGATTTAGTTTCACCACTGCCGGAACGATTGGTCTTTTGTACAAGGACGTGGACGAGGAGTTGTTTAAGAAAATCAGGCAATACACCCGCCAGCTCAAGGAACAGTTTGGCATCAAGTATGTCTATGTGATGGGGTTCGTGGATGAAACCGACAAAAGACTACCGGTGTATCAGTCGCGCAAACTTGAATTTGATTTCTTCTCGCAGTCTGACATCAACTGGCATATGAAACCCGTGCGCCGTGTGGCCGGATTCCTGAAGCATGAACTGGACATCCTCATTGACCTGAGCAGCGGCAATGAGCTCCCGATTAATTTTCTTATGAAAGCAAGTCCGGCCTCTATGAAAATCGGACTGAAGGGAAGCCGATCAGAGAAATATGCTGACCTGGTTATCGACCTGGGGGCAACTCCGGCAACCGAACGCTATTTCGAACAACTGAACACGTACCTATCCAACAACCGCATACGATGAACGAACTGAAAGGGCTTGGAGTGGCCATGATCACCCCGTTTAAGAAGGACCTGACCATTGACATTCCCGCTTTGAAAAGGCTCACAGATCACCTCGTGGAAAATGGAGCTGACTACCTGGTCGTCATGGGCACCACCGGTGAATCGGTCACCCTC
>DHLU01000017.1 GCA_002405435.1 Flavobacteriales bacterium UBA4660 | reverse complement strand
ATCTGCTGCGGTGCGGAATGACACAGAGTCGGTGTAGGCGATAGAGAAATTCTGGGCATCGCCCTTTCCTGCGCGCAGGGTCCGCTCGCTGGCTACGATAGGTTTGTCGATGACAGAGATTTTCGTTTCCATGACCTCCGGATCGTGTTCAAGTACTTCTACGATGTGCACACCGTAGTCTGTATTGATGATCTGCAGATCGCCGATTTTTCCTTCGAAGCTTGCCTTTTCAAATTCAGGAACCATCTGGCCCTTGCGCACCCAGTATTTGCCGCCGTTGTTCTTCGAGCCCGGGTCTTCGCTGTACTGGGTGACCATGGCTTCAAAGTTTTTGTTTTTCTGAATTTCGCGCTTCAGGCTGTCTGCTTTGCTGCGCAGCATGGCCATGTCTTTGGTTTTGTTATCGTTACCGAGCAGGATATGGCGCACGTGCGATGAGTCGAGTGTGGTATTCAGCTCACGGCCCAGGATTTTTGCTATTCTCATGAATCCGCCGTCGTGGTATGGACCGACAATGCTTCCGGTGGAGTCAGCGGTAAGGCGGGCATTTTCAGGGCCTGCAAAGTCACCATCGGCGTAGTTCAGTTTCACGTAGGTGCCGGTTGCCGTGTTGGCGGCTACAAAGGCCGAGTCGTTGTCGGCAGCAGACCATCCGGACTTGAGGGCTTCGAGTTCGGTTTTGAGGTCTGCGGAGTCAAGGGCGGTGGGCGTTACGGAGAAATAGATGAACTCCACCACGCGGGAATCCTCTGCATTTTTCCACTCCTCATCTTTTTTGTGCTTGTTGTAGTAGGCGCGCACATCGGCGTCGGTCCAACTCACGAGCGAGTCGGCAATTTCCGTGTAAGGCTTGGTCACATACTGGATGTTGACCACGTCGTTGTTGTAGCCATAGCTGTATTTGCCATCGAGCTTGTTGGCATAGAGTCCTTTTTTGAGGAGGTTGTCAAATTTTTCCTTCAGGCGGCGTTGTTTGATGATTTCGATATGCCCGGTGTAGTAGTCGATATTCTGAATCTGAATTTGTTCCCACTGGGTGCGCACCGTTTCACGGGAGAGCGTATCCATGTTGTTGTAGTGGGTGCGCAGCACGTAGGGGGAGAGGTTTTCCCCGAACATGATGCCTTCGAGTTCTTCTTCGGTGATTACCAGTCCGAGTTCGCGGTATTCGGCTTCGAGCATGGTCCGTTCGATGTAGTCGTTCCAGACGTCGTTGTAAACGCTGTTATTTCCGCTGTTGTAGTTGAACAGACCGCGGCGTTTCGCCACCAGGTCATTCCACTCGACTGCTTTCAAGACACGGCCGTTGATTACGCCGATATCTGGATTTTGTCCCTTACCAAAGAGGGATGCAAATGCATCGGGGGGAATGAGGAACAACACGAGCCCGAGGCCCACTACTACAATTACCAGCCAGCTTTTGCTGCGGATGCGGTCAATCATTGCCATAACGTCTATCCAATAATTTTTGGGGGTGCGAATATCGCAATTTCAGCCCGATATCCAATGCCTCTCATTCATGACGGGTAATTTTCACCGATTCGACCCGGGTTTCGCCCACCCCGGTTATTTCGAACGTAAAGTGCTCATGCTCAATGACTGAGCCTAATTCGGGTATGTCTTCTACCAGAAAGAGGATCAGGCCGCCGAGGGTGTCATATTCTTCTTCGTCGTCGGGGAGAGAGAGGGCGTATTTTTCGTTTAAATACTTGATTTCCAGCCTTGCAGAGAACAGGTAGGTCGAATCTGAGAGCTGTTGTTCGACCATTTCTTCCTTGTCGTGTTCGTCTTCGATGTCTCCAAAAATCTCTTCGACAATGTCTTCCATGGTGATAATGCCTGCGGTACCGCCGAACTCATCCACGACCACGGCCATATTTCGCTTCTGTTTGATGAACATCTCGAGGATTTCATTGGCGGGCATGGGTTCGGGCAGAATCAGCACCGGCCGGGTGATGCTCCTTATGTCTGCGGGTTGTCTGAACAGCTCGTAGGAGTGCACGTAGCCGACGATATGGTCGATGTTTTCCTTGTATACCAGGATTTTTGACAGGCGGGTTTCGATGAATTTGTGCGAGAGTTCCTCTATGGTGTCTTCCATGGCGACGGCCACGATTTCATTGCGCGGAATGAGGCAGTCGCGTGCCCTGATCTTGGAGAAATCCAGGGCATTTTGAAAAATCTGTATCTCGTGGTCGAGGTTTTTTCCGGGGTGGATGTTGCCGGTGACTTCTTCGAGGTAATGGTTGAGGTCAACGCGGCCGAATTCTACGGATGCTGCTTCGGGGGATTTACCCAGGAAGAGGCGCAGAAAGAGGTCAGCGATGCGGGTAACGAGCCAGGAGAAGGCAAACAATACCCCAAACCAGATGACGAGCAGGGGTGCAAAGAGGTTGAGCCAGCGGTTGGGGTTGACGGAAAATATGGCCTTGGGAATGTATTCGCCGAAAAACAGCACTACAACGGTACTCAGCGCGGTTTGTGTGAGCAGGTCGCCCCATTTGCCCAGCAAGGGAGCCTGCAGTTGTGCCGGGTCTGAACCGCCGGCGATGAGCGCAAGTCCGGCCATGATGGCTTCCCCCATATAGTAACCGTAAACGACCAGGGCGATGTTGTTGCCGACGAGCATCGATGCGATGTAGAGCTTGGGTCGTTTGAGAAACCAGGCGATGATGCCTGCCGAGAGCACACCCTGCTTGCGGTCGAGTTCTACCTTCAGTTTATTAGACGTAATGAAGGCGATCTCCATGCCGCTGCTGAACGCTGACGCGACCAGTGCGAGCAAAATGATGGTGGCGACCCCCAGGGAATCCATGTCGGGTCAAATGTACAACCCTGCCATGAAGCGGCAGTTAACCCTTTGCCGGCAGGGGAGCAGGGAGTACCGGCCTCCGGTATGGGGAGCCTTCGGCCGTCGGTCCGGTTATGGCTGACTGACAAGCCGCACCGCGCCGAAGCCCGGTTTTTGCTGCAGCCAGCGAATAATTTTTGCGGTGTCAGCGGCCTGGCTGCCGCTTTCCGTGGTGTAGAGCATAACCGTGACCATGGCGCTGCTGTCGGCCGTTACCGGCACGGCGTGTCTTCCGAAGGAAATATTGCTCAGTTCGGGAAACAGGATCGCCATTTCTGCGGTGACTTCTCGCGACGCTAACTTATAGGCGCTGAGTTCAGACTGCAGGTTTCTGATGAGACTTTCCTTTTCCGCGAGCACCTTGCCCGGATGGGCATAGTCGGCAAAATGTCCTTCCAGCAGGTCTTCGGTCTCCTGAATGATGTCGAGTGTGGAATTGTCTATACCGTAGTTTTTCAGTTTTCCGTTGAGCAGCACGATTTCCTCTGCAGCAAACTTTTTGTTGAGAAAGGCGAGTTCGATTTTTTTCGGCTGGCTGTTGAACCGGATCTGCCTGTAGATCGGGGTATATCCGGCGGCGGTGAATTCAGCTTCTATGAATGCCTCGACGCGGTGGTTGTAGTTTTTTTCGGTAAACAGGTTGTATGCCATGTAAAAACTGGGCACAATCATCACGAGAATGAGCAGGGTGATGCCGAAGCGGATGCGTTTTTCAAAGCGTTCGCCGGGTGTTTTGACCGGGTCGTATTTCAGGTATTTGATGATCAGGAAGGTCGAAATACAGATAAAGAAACAATTGATGGTATAGAGATAGAAGGCGCCGGTGAAGTAGGAAAAGTTTCCTGTAGCCAGTCCGTAGCCTGCTGTGCAGAGGGGTGGCATCAGGGCTGTAGCGATGGCTACGCCCGGTATGGGATTGCCTTTCTCGACCCTGGTCAGGGCGATGACGCCCACCAGTCCTCCGAAGAAGGCGATGATGACATCGTAGATGTTGGGGGAGGTGCGGGCCAGCAATTCAGACTGGGTTTCCTTAAACGGGCTGACCAGAAAGTACAGGGTAGCCACAGAAAGGCTGACAATGGTGGCGATGAGCAGGTTTTTGGCTGACTTTTTCAGCAGCGCGATATCGTGAATGGCCAGGGCAAAGCCGGCGCCGACAATGGGACCCATCAGCGGTGAGATCAACATGGCGCCGATGATGACCGCGGTGGAATTTACATTGAGACCCACGGAGGCAATGACGATGGCGCATGCCAGTATCCACAGGTTGGCTCCGCGGAATGAGGTATTGGC
>DHLU01000108.1:16076-44059 GCA_002405435.1 Flavobacteriales bacterium UBA4660 | reverse complement strand
GGTCTCTGGCATGATCAAGGTCGGCGCGGTATTATCAACCAGGGTGATATCGCGGGAAACTGTGATTTCGTTTCCGCAACCATCTTCGGCTACCCAGGTCTGGTGAATCACCTGACCGCAGTCAAGCGGGGTGATGGAAGATGTTGCGGTAACCTGTGGGGCGCTGTCGCAGTTGTCGGCAAAGAGAGGCGCATCGGTCGGCAATGCATCCCCGCAAGCCAGGGTGATGTCTTGCGGAACAAACACGGCTACAGGCGGAGCAAAGTCACCTACATGGACTACCTGAGAAACCGTAAGGCTGTTGCCGCAATCATCAGTGGCGGTAACTGAACGTTGGATATCATAACCGCATCCCACAATGTTGCTTTGGTTGCTCGAAGAAACGATGGTCAGTGCGTTGTCGCAGTTATCGCCGAAGGTTGGATTAAACGCCGGGATTTCATCGCCGCACTCAACGGTGATTTCGGCCGGAGTTTCATTCGACTGGAAAGGTGCTTCGTTGTCTGTCACAGTGATGGTTTGCGTCACTGAGGCGGTGTTGCCGCAGTTGTCGGTGGCCGACCATGTGCGGATAATGCTGTAGTTACACCCTGTGCCGATTCCCGATCCTACTGTCTGGCTGCTGAAGGTAACGGGAATGTTTGACTGACAGGCATTGGACGCCGTGATATTGGATGGTGCGGTGGGAATGTTGTTGCACGGGGCAGTGGTATCAGCCGGCACATTGCTGAACACCGTGGTGCCGCAAGGTGCATTCGTAATTACGACCGTATCTGAATCAGTGCATCCTTCGCAATCAGTTACTTCAACTACGTAAGTACCCGGCTGGTTAACCGTGATGGCTTGAGTATTGGTGGCACCTGCAATTCCCGGGCCTGACCACTGGTAGCTCACCTGGTTTGCACTATTCGCGGGGGTGGTATACTCCACATAATCCACGCGGAATGCACAGTTACCATTATCACTCACCTTCACATAGCGAGCAGGCGACTGCAGGGTAAAGCAGTATTCTTGAAAGTTGGTATGGCTGAAGATCAGCGACGACACGAGGTCGGTAAAACCACTTTCTTCCTGCAGCGAGGCCTGAATGCTGGCATTGGAGGAAGACGTGAATGAGTTGATGCAATGCTCTAAGCCCAGGCTGGTGCAGATCACAGTACCTGCAGGCAGTTCTACACCGAGGTCAAGGGTAATGAATGATGTACCGGATCCGCTTTGTGTCCACAACTTCGCCCCGAGATTATCTCCGCAGATGGTAGCAGCGGAAGGGGTATCGAGCCAGCCGCCAGCGTCAGCAAGTTCGTGGTTGCAATCGGTAGTAACGGTCGCTTCGCAGCTCTCTGCTCCGGTAACTATTGCAGTCAGGGTCGTTTGCGCACCGGGTGCACAGAAGATATTCTGGTCGGCACCCGCATTCACCGAGATGGTGCATCCGTCGCAGTTGTAGGTGCCATTGATATCGCCATTGCCGCTGCTGGTTCCGGTGTAGCTGAACCAGCTGGAAATACCGTTGTCGTTGGTGTTAAGTGCGTTGGCGCCGTCACCCAACTGGAGTCCGTATACCGGATTCTGGTTGGTGAGATACAGGGTAACCCCTGTCAGTGATCCGTCTCCAATGAGCGTTTGGGCGTGCAGCGGATCGAAATCATAAAATGTCCAGGTGGTTTCATCTCCGAGGCCAGGACTGTGCGCCTGGTTACCCTGAGCGATCCACTGGTCATAGTTGGATTCATTGAAGAACCACAGCGAAACAACAAACCGTTTGGTGGGATCACCCAGCCGCTGGATGGTGCCTGCGAGGTGGGCCTTACCACCAGCGAATTTTGTCAGCGTAAGCGGATCGGTAGAAGAAGAGGCGAAGTCAGTTCCGTAACCGGGAATCCAGAAAATTCTGCCACCCGGATTCTGATAACCGTCTATCAGGCACACCTGCAACGGATCGCAGTTTCCTTCAGTCGTTACGGTGACGCTCTCAATGGTGTGTGTCTCAGCTCCGCTGGAGTTCTTAATCTTGATGACGACCTGCAGGGTAGTTCCTGTCATTCCGCATTCGGAAACCGTGGCTGTGCCGAAGTCATCTGAGTACTGTGCGATAAGCGTTTCGGCTCCACCGTTCAGTTTATAAAAGACATGCACATAGTCGGCATTTTCCATGAGGCCTGTTTCAGACAAGTCGATGTTAATGCATGCTGCACCCAAGCCGCTGATATCGATGACTGAGGATGTCCATACACCCAAGTTATCCGTATTGGTGGCGTTGAAAACACCATTTTGAACGGCAAAATTGTGCTCTGCCCCATCAGAGGGTGGGCTATACGTGGTCGTAAACAGGGCCGATGAAGCAGTGCCATCAGCGTATGTGAAGTCTTCACTGTACACGTCGAGGAAACAGCATTCCCCGGTAATGGTAATGGTGACTTCGTTGCTTTCGCCTGCATAGCTCGTACAGCCGCTGCGGCGGGCACATCTGCGGAAGATGGTGGTTTCAGAAACGGGTCCGGGATCGTAGGTAAGTCCGGTCGCACCGGGAATCACTACATAACTCCAGCCTGTGCTTGCACTCCTGTACAACCAGATGATTTCCAGTTCACCGCTGCCACCCGTCGGGTCGCAGATGTTTTCCAAAAAAGGATCAAAGGAACCGCATGCGCTGGCGTCTGAACCAATAAGTCCGCCGAAGGTCACATTGTCGCAGTTCTCTGCAATCTCAAAATAATAAACTTCCTGGTCACACAGGGTACCCCCCTGGTTATCCTGGCTGTATACTTCTACTGTTAGCGTATAGGAGCCTAGACCGAGGTTAAGCGGAGTATTCTCTGCAGAGGAACGGAAGGGTGCAACATTATCGGTGTTACTGGCGACATAGCTGCCGGTCCAGGTGAATGTAACACTCTCTGCGTTGGCTCCGGAAACTACTGCCTCAACATTCCAGGAAGCTGGAAGGCTCTCGGGTGAGAACTGGTCACCATCGGCAATTTCAGACCACGCCATACCGGTACCGAGGTCGTAAATATTGACCGCATTGATAGACGCTACGCATGACGCGCAGGTGTTCACATCGATAAATACGTAATTGGATTCGCCAACATAGGATGTGCAACCTGCCCGTCTCGCGCAGCGAAGGAAATAGGTATCCTCGGTCAGTGGTCCCGGGTCGTAACTCACACCCGTCGCCCCAGGCACAAGGTTCCAGCCCCAGCTGGTTGAGGCGCTCCAATACATCCAAATGATTTCGAGGGCTCCGCTTCCTCCCGATGGGTCGTTGACGCTGACAATCGGAGCCGGATCAAATGGAGAGCAACCGCTTTGGTTGTAACCAATGGAACCTCCACTGGTCACATTGTTGCAGGCCATACAAGCCTCGTCGCCGGCGGCATACACGGCCGAAACGGCCAGAATTCCCAAGGCAACCAATACGTTTTTGCAATAGGAAACAGCACACCAGGTGTGCACGGAATAGCTATGGTTCATCAGGTTAAGAATTAAGCAAAAAGAACGTCCTTTGTCGATGCTTTTTGCTGTTTTGTCCTGCAAAATTAACGTTTAATCTTTTGTTATTGCAAATTAATCGTCATTAAGCTTTTGGTGTCCTGCATACTGACCGGCTGGCCGGGTGTTAGCCGTTTGACCCTTCAGAGAGGCGCAAAGGACTAAAACAACTGATGCTGAGCACGTTGGGACTCGTGTTGCAGGAGCCACTTTTTTCGTGCCAGTCCCCCACTGTACCCGGTCAGGCTACCGTATTTGCCCACAACCCGGTGACAGGGAATGATGATGGGAATAGGGTTTCTCGCGACGGCACCAGCCGAAGCGCGCGTCACCTTGACGTCACCCAGTTTGCGCGCCAGGTTCTGGTAGGTGATTGTTTTTGCGAAGGAAATGCGGGCGAGTTCTTCCCATACGTTCAGTTGAAAATGGGTTCCTACCGGATCGCAGGGGACAGCAAACTGCCTGCATGCTCCGGAAAAGTAAGCCTCCAGCTCGCTGATGGCCTGTACGAGAACAGGCAAGGGCGGGTCGCTCGAGCCCGCCTTCGTATCGTCTGCGAAATCGATGCGCGTCAATGCCCCCGGATGGGCGGTCAGCCGAATTCGACCCAACGGCGTGTCCATAAAAGTTTGTTGCAGCCGGGGAAATTCAAGTCGCATGGCACTGCTTCGATAGCGTTTCGGCGAAATACATACACTTCGTAGGCCAGGCCAAACACACGCAGTTCTTTTTCGGGTGTAAGGTGCAGCAGGGTTTCGAAATAGGGCGATCCCTTAAAATAATGCAGGGGGGCATGGACTTACTGGGGACAAAAATGGGCATCCCAGATGACCAGGTCTCCAGCCCGCATTGCGGCATGCGGCCGATCTGCATCTGCAAACCACTGGTGCAACTGGGTAGCATCAAAAAAATCTCGATCGAGCACTACCGGCACATAGGGGTCAATAAACCACACCGTTCCCGCCGTGAATTTTTCTCTCACGAATTCGGCCGCTCCGGCAATCAACCGCTGTTCTGTCCGGACGGGCAGCGGCAATTCAAATATTCTCCAGGGTTCCAGTGCCACCAGCACGGTGAGGGCCGCAGCGACCACGGTGCCCGTATATGTGCCCGGCCATTTCCAGTGCCCCAGCGCCCGGCATGCCATCAGTGCAAACAGCGGCATCACGCCTGCGATTACCCTGATTTCACCCGCAGAACCCATCAGGCCCAGCCACCAAGCGACCGAATGAAAGATGAGATACACCAGCGCGGGCAATACAATCAGGAGCACCTCGGGCAGCAAAAAATTTCCGGCTGGCCACCGGTAACGGGTGGCGTAGTAAACAAGTGAAAAAAGCAGCAGGAATGAAAACACATTCCCCCAGACCATCTTATTTGACTGTACAAAATGTCCCAGTGAACCACTGCCGTAATCGCTGTGCCACTGATAGGGATTCTGCCTAAAAACCCACAGCGGGTCGTGGTAATGAAACAGCCAACCCAACAAACTGAAAAATACGAAGCCACTACCCAGCAATAAAACGGCTGGCCAGTTTCTCCTGCTCACCAACCAGAGCGAAAGCACTGGCAGCAGCACGAAGCCTTCCGTGCGCACAAATGGCAGTAGCGAAAATACCAGGGCACCTGCCTTTAACCGGTTTGTCAGCGAAAGGTAGAGGCCCAGCACCAGTACCATGGCAAAGGTGGTCTCCGTCATGGTGCTGTTGAGGTGAATAAAATAAATGGGCGAACCCAGCAGGATAAAAGGTGCTGACCAGGCCATCCGCATCTCGAGGCGAAGTGCCACCCGATAGGTAAACCAGGCCGTCACAACACCGGTAACCAGGGTAAACAATTTGGCGGCTGCGTAACCGCCCAGAGAAGGCAAGGCATAGAGCACCGTGAATACTGGTTTACCCCAGTGGTCGAGAAACAGGGCCGGGTGTTTCCACGCCCAACGCGCAATGGCAAAATGCAGGTAGGTGTCGCCCATCTGGAACGTACCGGCAGATCGCTGAAAGACATAACCGGCTATAATACCGAACAGCAACAAGGCGGCAGCCACTCCTCTGGCTTCTCTATGCTTCACGGCAGCAAGGTAAGGGGAGTGTTTTACGTTCATAAAAAACAAAAGGCCCCTGGAAGGACCTTTTGCATGCGCTCCGCTGCCTTGCGGGCAGCCTTGGCTATTTCGTTTAATGATTTACCGCGAAGCGAAGCTGCAATGACTGGCCCGAACCGGGCATTATTACTGCCGTGTACAGACCGGCTGCCATGCCCGAAACCGGAACCACCAGCAGATTTCCGGCAGCCGTTGTCGTCAGCACGGCACGTCCGCCGGCATCTATGATGCTCAGGGTCCAGTATTGCGACACCACGCCTTCAAAACTGACAACCAGCTGTTCTGAGGCAGGATTGGGATACAGGTTCCAACGGGTCTGCTGCAACATTTCCTCCACACGCACACCAGTTACAGACAAGATGGTAACATCGGAGCAATCTCCGTTTGTGGCCGTGAGCGTCACTTCATAATTGCCGGCTGCATCGAACGAGTGCAGCGGATTTGCTTCTGCAGAGGTATTGCCGTCACCAAAGTCCCAGAGGTATCCGGTGGCAAGGGTTGAATTGTTGATGAATTGCACATCAAGCGATCCTGCATCCAGGCTGTAGGTGGCATCTGCTGTTGGCTGGGCATTGACTACCACAAATACAGGCTCCGACTCTCCGACTCCATTGCAGGCATCCGCATTGGTTACTTCCACCACGTAAGCGCCGGAAGCATCGGCTTCAAACTGCTGGCCATCGGCATCGGCAATCTGTATGCCGTTGAGATACCACGTATAGGTATCGCCACCGGAAGACGAGAGCACCACGGTCTCTCCGTCGCAGAGTGTTGTTTCTCCACCCGCCGAAAGGGTCGGGATGGGAGAGTCACTCACATTCACGCTAATGATATTGGAACTAGCCGCGCAACCATTGGCATCGGTGTACACCGCGCTGTAATCTCCGGTTTCACTCACTTCAATCTGTGTACCTGAGCCTCCGTTGCTCCAGGCGATGCTACCTGTCTGGTCCGCCTCAATCACCAGAGATCCACCGGTGCAGAAAGAGGTATTGCCCTGAGCCGACAGGGTGATTGACGGCTGGGGATAGTTGGCAAAAACCACGGGTGCCGAGGTCGCCGAACAACCGTTTGCATTGGTTACGGTCGCAGAATAGGTTCCCGGCACATCAGTCGTGAGTACTTCTCCCTCTGCTCCGTTATTCCAGAGAATGGCGGAAGCAGCTGCGTTGGTGTTCAGTTCCAGCTCAATCACACCGCCCGGGCACATGGTTTCATCACCTTCCACTACCGTTAAGGCCGCAGTGACTGCATTGTTAATGGCGGTGTTGTAGGGTTCTCCCTGAGGGTTCCATTCAGTCCAGCATGTAGCCCAGTTCTCCTGGCCAAATGCGCCGCGGAATGCCACTTCCTCAAAAAATGGATTGTCGAGGTAGCTGTCAGAAAAACTCGCGCCGAGCAAGAGCGGTGAAGTAGAAATCAGGCTGAGGTCGGGCGATGCCAGCGAAAGGTCAGAAAAGCCGAGGTCTGCTACACCCGGAATCAGCGTGTTGGAGAATGATGCAGTGTTGAACCAATTCGTGATGTTAAACGATCCGGTAATGTTGTTAGGGTCCGCCGTCGACACCGTCGCCAGTGTATCGTTCATAACCGAGAGCACTGAATTCCTGAACCGCAGGTCGCCGTTCAGCGCATTGGTGTGCGTCAAACCACCATCAACCAACAGTCCGGTCGGGTAGCCTACGAAAACGGAATTGAAAACACTCGTGCGCGTGTTTCTTCTGAGGTGAAGGGCGCGTTTGTAGTTGGAAGCCGGAGTGCCATATACAGCCGGACCGATAACGGTGACATTCGAAAACACACCCCGTGTTATAGGGGGATTAGTGGTACCTGTGGCATCGTTGTCGCTTTCGAATGCGTTGGATCCGGATTGGTCTGCAATCAGCGGATCCCTGACGGTAACGGCATACTGCACATTTCCCTGGTATCCGAAATCGGTATCAAAATCATCGTCCCAGTTGCGGTAGGCTACAATATGGGAGAGGTTGACTGTACCGCCAAACATTTCATAGGCATCATCTCCACAATAACTCACCTGAATATGGTCGATGGTGGTTCCCGAACCTACACCCCCGAGCGTAAGACCGTTGATTTCAGAGTTCGGCTGAAAAGGAATGCCGCCATACTCGATGCGCACATAACGCAGCACGCCGCTGTTGTCAGCATTGTCAGGAGAAGGGCCCCCGCCATAGATTGTGCCTACACCGCCTTCGATGATGGCCTCGCCCTGCGCGGTTCCGTTGCCCGAATTGGCGGGCGCATTCACTGCAGCGCGTCCACAGATGATCAGTCCGCCCCAGTCGCCATAAGAACGCTCCCCGGGAGCGCGCTGGCTGGTAAAGACTATGGGTTGCTCGGGCGTTCCTTCGGCCATAATCATGGCATCCCTTTCAATGATGAGGGCACCCTTGTTGTCAAAGTCGCCTTTGACGAGGGTTCCTGGCTCGATGGTCAGGGTGGCTCCGGCTTTTACATAGACCCAACCGTCAAGGATGTAGATGTTGTTGTTTGTCCAGGTCGTGTTGCTGGTAATGTTACCACTGACAAGAATCTGGGAAAAAGCAAAGGATGCTGAGAACGCCAGCACAAGCGTGAGTAGGAATTTTTTCATAACAGGTAATTTTTACGCCTCAAAGATTCCCGTCACCGTGTTATGTATTGTTTGCCCGAAAATTACCTTTATGTTATAGCCGCTTCAATATGGTGTTGCTGCAATGCCAAATACCTCACTTCATAACGCCGTCACACAGCGTGCATACAAACGATGCACGCGTGGCTTTTTGCAGAACGACCGAAGCGACTAACCACGGTCAGACCGCAGTTTGAATGTTACGCCGAGGGTATAAAGCGCGCCCCTGCGGTTGAACTGTATGCGCTGATCATTTGCCAGATCCAGCCTGCCGTCAGCATTGGCATCCTGCAAGAGGACACTTTCCTGGTTGAGAATATCGCTGGCCGCAAAACGCACCGTGAAGTATTTCCCGATGGTTTTTGAGATGCTGAAGTCTATCAGGCTGCGGGGCATTTCGTATACCTCCGGAATGCCAGGTACACCGACAATAACCACCCTTTCACCAATGCGGTTAAACATTGCGCTGACTGCTAGGCCGAGCGTATCATCCTGCCAGAAAAGTCCTGCGTTGATGATGTAAGGCGACTGCCCCATCATCGGGCGTTTGGCATCTACCGCTTCCTCCGGTGCTGAGGCTGCGAGCCTGATTTCGCTGTGAATCAGACTGGCGTTCGCCACCACCGACAATTGGTTGAGGAATCCGGCCGGCATCATGCCCGCCAGGTTTTTCCTGATGTCAAGTTCAAGTCCGTAACTGATTGCACCAGGCGTATTGCCGGGGATAAAAGCTCTTGTACCGCCACTGCCGACTCCCGGCGCAAAGAACAGCTCTATGGGATTTACAAAGTCTTTGTAAAACGCGCCTACAGAAACATACTCAGATGGTGACGGGTACCACTCCCAGCGAATGTCATAGTTGTCTACAGAAGCGAAGGTCAGAGAGTCGTTTCCGGAATAAATACTGTTAAATACAAAGTCATAGAAATAGTACGGGGCTATTTCCCGGAATTCCGGGCGGTTGATGGTTTTTCCGTACCCGATCCGAATCAGCGAGTTTTCGCCGCAATCCCAGGAGATGTTCGCTGAAGGCAGCCACACCGCGGTGTCTATTTCAACCACGAGCGGGTTTCCCTGAATGGTGAAGCTCGACAAGGTCTGTATGTTGTCTTCCAGCCTGACGCCCGCCGAAATTTTCCATTTTCCAAGGGGAGCCATCGCCATAACATAACCTGCGGCAAGCCGGTTGGAGGCCGAATAGGAATCAGCGCCCTTGGTGTCTTCATCAAGACGCAGGCCATCTGTATCATTGAGGTTGTCATGGTCCATCAGCTCTTCCACGGGTGCTTCAATCAGGCCGAGGTTATTGTACGTCTGCACGCTAGAGGCGGCATACCCTATGTTGCGCACACCGAAGGTCCGCTGTTTGTCTTCCCAGTAAATACCCGCCTTGATACTCGCCCATGCTGCCTCGTTGGTATTGCCGTCATATCCGGTCTTCCACAGGTTGTGGCTATAACTGCCGGAAGCCATGGGAATATTCTCCTTCATGTCAAGGAAGAGCCTGCCGAGATAAAACGGCTGGGCCGAAAAAGGAATGTATGCCTGCCACTGGTCATAGCTGCCATCCAGGGGCTTGGTATAGCGGATGCGTCTCCAGTCTGGATCACTCCGGTGAGCCAGTGAAAAACCTGAGGACAGCTGCAAGGTTCCGCGGCCTCCGGCTACACCCTGTGTAAGGCTGACCTGTGACGCGTACAAGGTGCGCTGGTTGTAATTAAAGGCCAGTTCATTGCGGTAATTTCCTTCCTCACGGTTTATTCCCAGCCTGTAGGTATCTTCCTGCATGCCCGATTGGTTGAGGAAATTATTGACATCGATACGGGTTTTGCCCAGCCTCAGGCCGGCATTGAGCAAGATACCCACGCGCGACTGCTGCTGGTAAATATTGTCCTGGTAATTGAATATGGTATCACTCTGACCGGACTGTGCATCGAAGGTGTTGTAGTCGAGCCTGTTGTTGGTGAAAGCCAGCTTCGTGTTGCTGTAGTTGACCGATGTCACAAAACCCGCCACGCCATTTCCTATATTCCATTTTCTTCCCAGACTGGCCGACCAGCGTGAATCGCTGGACGCCGTTGTTTCCGTTGAACTCCAATCGTCGTTGAGCGACCTTCCTGCTGTCTCCAGTGCCTCAGCCCCTTCAAGATCACGCACGTTGGAGGGGAAAGAAGCGGGCAATTGCCTGTAACCATTGTCGTAGCCGAGCCAGTCAGTGCTGCTGCCCCGGGAACTTCTGAAATCCCGGAAGGTTGTGCCAGACCTGTATCCTGCGCCCATACTGACTGTCACCTCGTTGTCGTACTGGGGAATGTTGCGGGTGTACACTTGGATGGCTCCGCCAGCGAATTCACCCGGCAGGTCCGCTGAGGGCGACTTGAAAACGAGAAAACGATCGATAACCCCGCTGGGAATCATGTCGAAGGAAAACGACTTTACATCTGTCTCGAGTGAGGGCACCAGCGCATTGTTGAGCATGACGGCATTGTAACGCTCGGTCAGTCCGCGCACGATAACAAAACGGTTATCAATGAGCGTGACGCCGGGAATGCGGCGTGCTACTTCTCCTGCATTGCTGTCATTGGACCGCTGGATCTGTGCCTGTCCGATACCCGAACTCACCGAGTTGGCGTTTCGGACTTCACTGATTACACTGGCCACGTTGGAACGGTCGCGGAAACCGACCACCACAGGGGCCTCATCGACTGCAACAAGTTCCATAGACTCAGCATCCATGCCTATATTCAGGGTCATCACCTGCCCGGCGGTCAGTGCGATAGACTCTGTTCGGCTTAGATAAGACAACAGGCTGAACTTCAGATTGACACTGCCGGGCGTCACACCGCTGAGCACGTAATTTCCATCCACATCGGAGAACGTACCCCGCGAGGTGCCCTCGACCTGAACGGCCACACCAAACAAGGCTTCTCCAGTCGCGCTGTCAGTCACCGAGCCTTTAACCGTGGCGCTGGACTGGCCTGTGATGCCTTCGGCGCGAAGCAGGCCAAGACTCAAGGAAATCAGCACTAAGATCCGTGTAGTTTTCATGCTGCGAAATTGTTCCCGCAGGCTTACCCACACCTTAACTGCGTGTTATGGTATCGCTTACTCTTTGTTACGTAAAGGTTACTAAACCCGGCGAAGCGGACGCTCTGTTTGGAGCAAATCCATGAATTCGCCCAACGCGAGTTGAAGATTTCCAATGGTTTCCCGGTTTATCTCATAAGCGGTGTGGGCGCCAAAGATTTTACCCTTAATGAGCCCCGCACGCTTGAGCTCGCGCAGATGCTGCACCATACTCGCCGGAGCCAACTGTTCAATCACGACCGGGTTAAGGGCGGTCACCACACCGCGGGATGCAATCTCTTTAAGGATGGCAAAACGGGCAGGATGGGCCAGTGCCCTGACCATAACCGCCAGTTTTTTCTCCCCGGATTCATATCCCAATAACGCAGCCATAAATACGTCTTCACAGAAGCGGGCAAAACTGACAAGACGGAAAAGTGTGAATATGATGCCACCTTTAAGTATTCGTTAAGTAAGCACCGAAGGCTGAAGGTATAGCAACCCTTGTGCCGCCTGGTCCGCGGCTCAATGCCCAACAGATACAGCCTCAGTGCTGAAACAAACCGGCATGAGCACTCGGGGCCGTTGCGCGTTTGTTGCGGTAAACGCAATCAGACAAACTGCTGCTGCAACTGGCCAGCCATGTAATCAAACAGATTCTTGAGCGGTGACCTGACCATCATCTCCAGAAAAGGATTCAATTTGGCATCACAAACCAGCTCCCCCCGGGTAGCCGAACCCTCCGGAACGAGCGAGGCCTCGAGCGAAAATTCAAAAGGAGAACCCTTGCCGGAAATCCAGCGGATGGAACTGTCCTGGGTGCCCCCGTTTTTCACAAGGGTAATCGTGTAGGCGTTCTGCACCTTGAACGAGCAGGTTGTGCCGTCACTTGACCATTCAGAAATGCGGTCCTGCGGCAACAACAACCTGATGTTATTGATATCGGAGAGAAAGGCAAACACAGCCGGTGGCTGTGCGTTAACTACGACCGGTTCACTGGAAATTTTTGCCATACCTAAGGTGATTACACTTTCTGCGTAAAAGACTCGCTCCAGGCTTCAGGATTGCGTTTCCAGTTTAGCAAGGTTTCCAGTTGCGCCTCATTGACGTACCCGGATTTGAGTGCCTGCCTGATCAGGGTATTGTAGTCGCACAGCGTAACCAGCGGACATCCGTCCTTTTCGAAGTTATGCAGTGCCTTGTCAAATCCGTAGGTGAAAATGGCAGCCATACCCTTTATCTCTGCACCATTTTCGCGTAAGGCCCTGACCGCGTTGAGGCTGCTCGAACCTGTGGAGATGAGGTCTTCAATCACTACCACCGATTGACCGGCATTCAACACCCCCTCCACCTGGTTGCCCAATCCATGTTTCTTGGCCTCACTCCGCACATAAACAAAGGGCAGTCCGAGTTCCTGAGCCACCAGCGCACCGAGTGCAATGCCACCCGTGGCCACACCGGCAATCACATCGGGTGAGGGAAATTCTTCGCTGATAATTTCCACGAAGCGCTGTCGCAGGTGGGTGCGGATAGCCGGGTAACTCAGGGTTTTTCGGTTGTCGCAGTAAATGGGTGATTTCAGGCCGCTCGCCCAGGTAAACGGGTTGGCAGGACTGAGTTCAACTGCCTTAATCTGAAGCAGGAATTGGGCTACATTTAGCGCGTCGGGAGAAGCTTCGTGCATGGCTCAAAAATACAAAGTTTATTTTCAAAACAGGCCCGTCTATTTCGCCGGTGAAGTGCCGCACGAGGTGGAATCAATGAAGCATGAGGTATTCCACTCGCGGGGCACCCACGATACCGGACTCATTGAGTCGGCTATTGCGCGGGGTGCAAGGGCGGTTGTTGTTTTGTGTGAAGACGTAGAAGCGAGCTGGGATGCTTTTTGTGATCAGTTCGAATTTGTGCAGGCCGCCGGGGGATTGATTGTCAATAATGAGGGTAAAATTCTGTTTATCTACCGGCACGACCGCTGGGACCTTCCCAAGGGAAAGGTTGAAGACGATGAGGATCTTGACCAGGGTGCGCTGCGCGAAGTGGAGGAAGAGTGTTCCCTGCATGGTTCAACAATCATATCAACCCTCTCGCCCACCTGGCATACCTACATCCAGCAAGGCACTCCCGTGCTCAAATGCACCGCATGGTATATCATGCACTACGCCGGAAACGAAACGCCTTTCCCACAGGCCATCGAGGGCATTACAGAAATCCGCTGGCTGGGCGCCAGTGAACTTGAGGTAGTAAGAAAAAACACCTATCCTTCGGTAATTGATGTGGTAGAAAGCTACCTGTTCAGTCCTTCCAGGTTCGCTGGCCCTGTTGCGGGTTCTGCTTCCTGAGCCTGACGGCCAACTCTTCAAACAATCCCTCAGCACCCTCCGAAGGCCGCCTCGTGTAATCATACATCAGTCTGCCCTCCGTATCAAGCAGACAGGCATGGGGTACCGACCGGATGTTGTATTTCTCACGCAGCAGCGGATCCGCTGCGCCGTAAACAAACGGCCATTCGCAATCGCGGTAGTTGGAAAGATCATTCGCAAAGGATGCGTATTCATCATCCATGTTGATGCAGACAAGAGTGACAGCAGACTTGTACTTTTCATACACCTTGCTCAGCACCATAAGCTCCTTACGGCAGGTTATACTCCACGATGTGTAGAAATAGAGATACACATACTGACCGCGCAGACTTTCACTGTTGAGCGTGTCATGCCTGGCCGAGGGAAGGGCAAATGGCTCGGGTGCATACCCCAACCTGTGCCTGACGAAAGACTCCCTGAGATTGGCAGCCAGCGTAGCAATATATTCAGGTTTTACGCTTCCCGCTGCCGAACCGAGTGCTTCGCTGACAGCCCCGCGCAGCAATAGCTCTTCATGCCATGCCTTTTTCAGTCCGAGCAACACGGCCATATTCCTCACGTGTTCAACGGTAAGGAGCGGGTTGTCGCTCAGACAACGCCCGGCTGCGGCGAAATCGCGCCATCCGTTGATGGCCTGAATGACACAATCACGCTTGCGGCCCTCAAGCGCATCGGTGAATTCATTTTCAAAAAAGCTGGTAAAGAAGCGCATATAGGCCGGATGGTTGAGCAGCATCGGCTGACTGAAGAAATATTCCTTGTACAATTCAGCCCTGAATCCGCTTGCCGCCAACTCCAGTTCCGCAATCCGATAGCGCATATACTGGTAAGCAAAATCATTGCGCTGCCAGGCGGCATAACGCTCAAACATGGTAGCCTTATATTCTTGCACCAGTGCAGCACCTACCACATTTTCGGTGGCTGCCGCAGACGTATCAGCTCCCTCCTGATGGGGCCTTAAACCTGACCGGCCAAGGTGTTCGTCTCGCGATATTTTGTATGCCTCCGAACCCGCAAATTCCTGCTGGGCAAAATCAAGGTAGTGCTCATTGACAAACGTATTGTAGTCGGCATCGAATTTCGGAATAAAGAAATTGATGTCCTCCATGTCAGGGTTTGCGAAGATGAGACCGACATCCACACGGTCGAATCTGCGCTGGGTATCCGACTGCGGTTCGGGTATGACCACATCGTATGACTTATCGGGTGTGACAAAAAGCTGCGCCTTGACTGAGCCGATTGACAGGGTTACCTCACGAACTTCTGTCAAGTCAAATTCGACCTGAAAATATCCTTCACCATTTACCACTGTGGTTGCCAGCAGGTGTGGCAAACGGGAAATGTAGTCTTCCTCCATAGAAACCACGAGTGTTTTGCCGGCATGCGCCCGGGTGAACCCCTTCAACTTCACCTGCGCTCCCATCGATGCCGACATCAACAGCCCGGCGGTGATGCTAAGGATTGATTTCCACCGCAGGCGGCACAAAAGCTGAAACATTTCCATGACTTTTTATTATCTCTCTAACAATACTGCTGTGGATGCAGGCCAACTCCGGACGGGTAAACAGCGTGACTGTTTCTATATTACCGTCAAGCCCCTTATTCATCGCGGCAATAGCGGCCTCGTAATCAAAATCAACGCCATTCCGCAGTCCGCGCAACACATAGTGTGCGTCCAGGCGCCGGCAAAAGTCTACCGTGAGCCCCTCATACACTTCAACACGCACATTCGGCAAGCCGGCGAAAAGCTTCTCCAGCCAGCCCTTGCGCTGCTCAAGGGTAAACATCGTTTGTTTGGTCGTATTGTGTCCGATGGCCACTACCAGGGTATCGAAAAGCTGTGCGCCCCGGATAACAATGTCTTCATGTCCGCGGGTGACGGGATCAAATGACCCAGGGAATACGGCTATGCGTTTCATGTCTGCGAAGGTCGGAAAAAACTAAAGTGTACATGGCCATATTTTCGTTCGGCATGAAAGCCGGGCCAGGTGTCAAAATGCCTTTCAGGTCCGTGTTCTACCACAAAGATGCCGTCAGGGGCGAGCAGGGTGGGATGTTGCATCACGGTGGTGACCAGTTCATCGTAGTGGGGCATATCAAAGGGCGGATCCGCAATAACGAGCGCAAAACTGTCTGGGGTTTTCCTGAGGAAGTCAAATACATCGGTGCGGTGAACTACACTGTTTGCCATGCCAAAGGCCGCCATATATTTTTTTATCGAAGCAACCGACGCACCGTGGCACTCCACGGCCACCACCCTCGATGCTCCGCGGCTGAAACTTTCGAAACCCATAGCACCGGATCCGGCAAACAGGTCGCACATGCTGATGCCTTCAAAAGACATCCGGTTGGCAAGCACATTGAAGAGCGCTTCGCGCGCAAAATCGGTGGTGGGCCTTCCCCTGAAGCCCGGGGGTGGATCAAAGCGCTTCCCTTTAAGCGCGCCCGCCACTATGCGCATACGACCTGAATTTCTGACAAGGTCACAGGACGGTCAGGCACTTCGGTGGATTCCGGCATGAGCTGCTGTCTTTTGAGTGCGCCTGCCTGTTCGGCATACACCGAAAGCAGTTCGAGCAAATCGGCCGCGTGCGCCGGATGACCCGCCACCCGGACCGGCGTAGTTTCAAGGTCAAACCCCAGCCTGACTGCCGCGTTGGCGAGGTAAAAAAGTGCATCTTCTGCACGGGCGGTATCGTACCTGTTGCACAACAACAATTGACCGGAAGTGGCCACAAGCATCATGTGCTGTGCATCGAGCCACAGCAGAAGAGACGGCTGCCTGCGCGGATTGAGGCGGTAAGCCGCTTCGATGAGCACGGCTGCGGCATGGGTGATACGGGCGGCAGGGCTTGAAGCCGTAAGCATGTCGTACCAGGCGTGTACGATACTTTCGGTAATCACTATATCACCCTGCCATGCGTGGTGATGCAGCAGGTGCGCCGGTGGTTTTCCGGTGGTAAACTGCAACTGCGCACGCGCATCCTCTTCCCGGAAAAATGCTCGGGGAATGAGGCAAAATTCTCCACCGGACAAGGAGACCGAGGTCTTTCTGAACACGCTGGATAACACAGGATGTGCAGCCATCTGCTCACCGGCAAAACGCAGCATAGTTGTATCTGACGGACAAGTCAGCTGCTGCACGAAGATGATTTCTCCGCGGACGGGATCCGAAACACTCAATTCGATTGATAAGGCGCCGATATGCACCGCAAGGTGGCATTGCGATGCGTGAAGCACCGCGAAACGCCCGGCTTCTCCTACCTGGTCGAGTGTCGATATGGCTGTCATGGTTCAGACCTAAACATCAGGGCTGCAAACTACAACGTCCGCCGAGAAAATGCCCCTACTTTCGTGTCCGAAGTATGATGGACAGGACCGCGCTGATGGAGGCCGCCTTAAACAGGCAATTCGCACTCGCCCCTACTTCCGGGCAATCCCGGTTCTTCCATGCCTTTGCCCGGTTCCTGTATTCTAGCCGCGACCAATGCACCCTTATACTGAGGGGATATGCCGGTACGGGCAAAACCAGTTGTGTAAGTGCAGCCGTACGCTGCCTGCGTGAAGAGGCCATCGCTGCCGTGCTGCTCGCCCCCACAGGCCGCGCAGCCAAGGTTTTTGCCGGATTCAGCCGTCAGCCCGCATGGACCATCCACCGGGAGATTTACCTCCGCACACCGGGAAAAAACGGGGGAGCCTCTTTTGAACTGAAACAAAACCGGCATACGGATACCGTGTTTTTCATTGACGAAGTGTCGATGATCGGCGCCGATGCCCCTATCAGCGAGCAGGGCGACATTGTAGCCGGCAGCCTGCTGGAAGACCTCATGACGTATGTGTTCAGCGGCAGCGGATGCAGGCTGGTGCTCATAGGCGACGATGCCCAGCTACCGCCGGTGGGATCGTCGCATAGTCCGGCCCTTGACGAAACCTGGCTTCAGCGCGAATTCCACCTCACCCTGGCGGCGATTCAACTGACCGAAGTGGTGCGGCAAAAAGAGGAAAGCGGTATCCTCAGCAATGCCACCATCTTGCGGGAACTCATTCGCAGTGCGGCTACCGAATTGCCCACGTTTACCTTGCCTGCAGCCGGTGTCACCCGTCTCAATGAAGATGTGCAGCCGTGGATAGAAGACGCATACCGTCAATGGGGTAAAGAAGACACGGTCATCATCACACGGTCCAATAATAGTGCGAACCTGTACAACCAGCAGGTCCGTTTCCGGATTCTGGGATACGAGGAAGAAATCAGTTCGGGCGACCGCATGATGGTGCTGAAAAACAACTACCACTGGCTCGATGAACAGGCCCTGGCACTGGCCGGATTTATTGCCAACGGCGATACGCTGGAAATTCGCCGGATGCGCCGTTTCGAAGACCGCGGCCCGTTTCGTTTCTGTCATGCCACCGGTGCCCTGGCCGATTATCCCGACCTGCCCCCGTTCGATACCATTCTGCTGGTGAATACGATTATGGACGAGGCACCATCGCTGGGATTCGCCCGCCAGCGCGAACTGGCCAACCTCATTGCGGAAGACTACATGGACCTGGGTTCCCGGCCCAAAATCCGAAAAGCCGTGATGGAAGATCCCTACTACCAGGCCCTGCAGGTAAAATTTGCCTATGCCATTACCTGTCACAAGGCCCAGGGCGGACAATGGTCGGCTGTATTCGTCGATCAGGGCTATATCAAAGATGAAATGGCCGGCGTTGAACTCAACCGCTGGCTATATACGGCCATCACCAGGGCGAAGGAACAACTTTTCCTTACCGGATTTGATGACAAGTTTTTTGCGGGTATGTGAGCTCGGATAAACTCTGTTCCAGTCATTTTGGTACCCGGTCTTTCGGTTTGGTCATTTACCAGGTAGATAACTATCGAAAAGAAAAGGGAAAATGCGGTACAAACCGACCAACACACCAATTAGCTAACCTAACCCTGCGATTTTTGACAACCGATTTACCTCAAAAGGAGTAATGGAAAATGCGGGATCAGTGTAGTACGGAAAAGAGGGGTCTCATTAACCGGATTTTCTATCCGACCACATAAAAACGCCCTGCCGGTTGTAGAACTGCGTGATGTCTTTTGTAAAAATGAGAAAGGCAATATCCGCGAGCCAAAGCACCATTCCTCCCCCAATGGTAACCGTGTAAAACACCGGAACCAGGGGAGAAGTGCCCAGATAAATGCGGTGCATACCAAAAATTCCGAGTGTCAGTCCGAGGGCAATTGCCACACCCCGATGGTTGTTCGCAGTCAGCGTATCACCATCGCCCT
The DNA here is from genome assembly GCA_002405435.1 of Flavobacteriales bacterium UBA4660. Classification (GTDB taxonomy): domain Bacteria; phylum Bacteroidota; class Bacteroidia; order Flavobacteriales_D; family Sanyastnellaceae; genus UBA4660. The sequence goes on along the minus strand of DHLU01000108.1, from coordinate 25,133 downwards.
TCCAGTCAAATTGCTGCGTAGCGGATTCCTCAAAAAACAACCGCCCCACCGGTCCGCGCAAACGCTGCAAGACCTGTTCCTGTGCAGACAACTGGTATGTTATCAGGGATAAGAGGAGGAGAAAACGCATGACGGATTTGAAATGGGTGCTGCTTGCTGAATGCAGTGCAAGTAGTCTTTGAAATCTTCGGTATTTTGCTCTGTGTGTTCCTCTGCAAGGTTAGTACAAGTTCGTGGCTTGCCTCTGCGCAAAGCGCAACATCTTGGATCGAAAACGCTAAAACTTAAACAATCACAAACCGAAATTTCTGATTCCTATTTCCTAACCCTTGACGCCCTCTCCCCTACAAAATCAACATCGCATCACCATAAGCCCAAAAGCGATATTTCTCCTTGATGGCTATCTGATACGATTCCATAATCAGCTCATAACCGCCGAAGGCAGCTGTCATCATGAGCAAGGCACTCTCCGGTGTGTGGAAGTTGGTGATCATCGAGTCGGCAATATTGAAATCGTAGGGTGGGTAAATGAACTTGCTTGTCCATCCGTCAAGAGGCTTGAGCATTTTGTTGGTGCTGACACTCGACTCCATTGCACGAAGCACGGTGCACCCGATGGCACATACCCGCTTTCCACTGGCTTTGGCCTGGTTAATCCGTTCGCTCGTTTCCGCAGGAATCAAGACCTGCTCGCTGTCCATCTTGTGTTTGGTGAGGTCTTCCACTTCGACCGTTCTGAAGGTACCCAGTCCTACGTGCAGGGTGAGCTCGGCGAATTGTACGCCACCAAGTTCAAGGCGCTTGATCATCTCGCGGCTGAAATGCAGTCCGGCAGTTGGTGCCCCTACCGCACCTTCGTATTTGGCGAAGATGGTCTGGTAGCGGAATTCGTCTTCAGGCTCCACCTTGCGCTTGATGTAACGGGGCAGTGGAGTCTCGCCCAGCGAATAAATCAGTTTTTTGAAATCCTCATGCGTTCCGTCGTACAAAAACCGCAAGGTGCGGCCGCGTGAAGTGGTGTTGTCGATGACCTCCGCAACCAGCTCGTCTCCGGTTTCGCCGAAATATAGTTTATTGCCGATGCGAATTTTCCGCGCGGGATCCACCACCGTGTCCCACAGCAGCGTCTGCGGATTGAGTTCGCGCAGCAGAAAGACATCTATCATGCTGCCCGTCTTCTCCTTGTTGGCATAGATGCGGGCAGGAAACACCTTCGTGTTGTTGGCTACCATCAAATCTCCCTCATCGAAATACTTGACGATATCCTTGAACATTTTGTGTTCAATCTTCCCCGTTTTTCGGTGAAGCACCATCATACGTGACTCGTCGCGGTACTTAGCGGGGTATTGGGCAATAAGTTCGGTTGGCAGCTTGTACCTGAATTGCCCGAGTTTCATTTGTGAAATCATACAGAGATGTTAGTACCTGTAAACTCCAAATCATTTCGAGGCTTCTAAGGCATTTACAAGTGGGCCGCGAATGTAATTTTTCTGCCGGCCTTTGTAAAGTAAAAAAGCCAATATGTTGATTTATTGGTAATTACAAGGTGTATTTATTTCCGTGATGGCACCTCGTGATGCCCTGGCTGGGGTGAGCGGACCCGGTGAAAGGGGATAGCAGGTCTCTATACCGGCCTGGTTTCTTCGGGTAAACCGGCCAGTTGGCGGAGGTGGTTAAGCAATGCCAGGGGCGATATGGCCTGGTCTACCCGATAGGGTGCACTTTCTGTGCGGCGCAGGGCCTTGAGATAGGCTCCGGATCCGGCTCTTTCGCCTATGTCGTTGGCCAGGGCGCGGATATAGGTGCCCTTGGAACAGCGCACCCTGATTTCGAGTTCGGGCAATTGGCAACGCTCAATCACAAGATCACTGATGACGACCCGCACCGGAGGAATTTCAGGCCGTTCGCCGTTGCGTGCAGCGTGGTAGGCCCGCTGCCCCTTGATCTGCTTGGCACTAAAGACCGGCGGGCGCTGCCACTGTTCTCCGCGGAAGGTTCCGAGCACACCATTGAGTTGTTCTTTGCCGAGTTGGCCGGTAGGGTAATTGCCTTCGGGTTCCGTTTCGAGATCAAAACTGGGCGTGGTCTGGCCAAAATGCAAGGCAGCCAGGTATTCCTTCTCTCCCCCCTGAATGGAAGCAATGCGTTTGGTGGCCTTACCGGTGCAGACCACGAGCAATCCGGTAGCCAATGGATCCAGTGTTCCCGCATGGCCGATTTTAAATGGTGGCAAGCCGAGTTGATGACGGGCAAACCACTTGATTTTATTGACTACATCGAAGGAGGTCCAGGTATAAGGCTTGTCGATGAGAATGACTGAATCCGAAACCAATTCCTCCAGTGTGTTTGGCTGCCCGCTTGCTGAATGCATGGGGCAAAGTTACGCCTCCGGTGCGCTGGCGTTCCCGTCGCCCGTTGCCAGGGATTCATGCGCCATGGCGCTCACCTGCACAAAGCCGCTCTCGAGCACCTGTCCCTCCCAGGGCGTTGCCACCCAGCCCTCGGGTGCAGACCCTTCAGACGACCGGGCCACGGCGGCTCCCCGCACATACAGCCTGCCCCATTCAGCCGGTTTTCCATGGGGCGAAAAGGGACGCATACACAATCCGGGAAGAGGTTTGCCAATGGTACCGGCCGCGTGGCCTGGCTGTGCCAGCGCTTCTCCGGCAATATCCACACCGGTAAAATCCTGGGTATTGACGCAACACACGGAAGAAGTGCGGTTGAGTCCTGCGCAGGTATATATCCGGAGTCCGGTTTGTTCAAGTGCGGCTACCGACGGGTGCCGCGGATCGATATCAGCGGTAAATACCGTGACGAGCGTTGGAAATGCTGCTGGTGCATAGGCTGCGGCCAGCGATCGCAATTGAGCGGGCGTGCACAGCACGGTATCGGCACCGCTGGCGGCAAGTGCCGCATTGAAATCGGCCGGTCCGGCACCCGAACCCAGACCCGTGTAGCGGAGATCGCATACCAGCGGCAATAAAAACTGCAGTACCCAGCCGTAGCTGTGGTACATAGGCAAGTCGGAGAAAAAGCGAGCGCCCTTCGGAAAAAACTGCACCTGACGCAGTCCGACGATTACTGCCAGCAGGTTTTGTTGTGTAAGCGAAACAGGCGTGAGCGCCTCTCCCCTGCCGTCGAAAAAAACGACCGCGGGCAGGGGCTCAGGAGAGGGCGGCATCGGACAGCGCTGCTTGCGGCAACTGATGCCCACCTTACGTCCGTTTTCAAAGGCAAGGTTGAGGTCTTCAACGTGAATGATCCGCTGCTCCACCGGACCACACCGAACGGCTTTCCAGGCCCGCGAAGTAATCAGGGTGGAAGCACCTGTCTTTCGGCATACGTGCAGACGTTCCTCATTGTCCCAGTCGGGGTCTGCATTGACAATGCAAATCCCCCGGCTAAACAGGTAGAGGTTGATACGCAACTGCATCGTTGATGCGGGAAGGAGTACGACCACCGTCTTCTCATCGCGCAGGGCATCGGACAACGCGCGGTGCAGGCGCGACAGGGATTCGGGCAATGTGTCAAAGCCCTGGGCCGCGTCTCCGGCCGACCACGATCCGCCGGCACCCGGACGAAGGTTGCGTTGGATAATCCGCATCAGTCCGGGCGCACGGTCTATCCGTTCGGCGAAAGACTCACATTCAAGATCCTTCATTTTTTCCCTGAGCACAGCCGCCTCAATTTTACCGTGTATGGGCATGCCCACGCGCAGGGTGACCCTTCGCCTCCAATGCCGGAGCGAAAAGCGCTCCATGCGGTTTGAGCCTGCGCGAAAACTAAAGGCGCTGCCCACCAGGTTGTCGAAGTGTACCGGAATGACCGGCACGTTGAGCAGGGCAGAAAGGTGTTCGACGCCTTTCCTGAATTCCAGCAGTTGTCCGGTGCGCGAAACCATGCCTTCGGCGAAAATGACCACCACGTGACCGCGTTCTGTTTCCCGCCTGACAGCCTGGTTGAACGCCTCCCTGGCTTCTGCGCTGAGGCCGGGCCTGACGGGAATAAAATTGAGCATTTTCATCAGGCCCTTGAGCCACGGCCGGCTATAGGTATACGTATTTGTGACAAACTTTACCGGTCGGGGCGATACACAGATGGCCATCACAAAATCCAGGTAAGAGGTGTGGTTGATTACCAACATCGCACCACCATGGGCAGGAATGCGCGTATGGTTGACCCGGTGTATGGAAAAAAACACGTGGCCATAGGTCACCACTATGCTTCTCAGTATGAAAGTAAGTATGCCAATAAGAAAGTAGGCCATGGATGCAATCTGAAAGACAAACGTAGGGGCGGTACCGGTAAACCTGCCTCCGACACTTTCAAAATCCGTATGCCGTATTTATGCATTTTTTTAGGTAAAGAATTATTATTACAGTGATTATCTGATATTTGTATTGATGTTAGGATTCAACATACGTACGCGTTTTTATGGATATTATCCGGGAGATCATTGGCTGCATGCTGCCCGCTGAGCGCGCACATTTTCAGCGACTCCTCGGGGGAAAGGGCGGAAAGGATGGCAGAAAAGACCTCCGGTTGTTTCGCGCGCTCCTTCGCACGGATGCCCCTGCGGGCCGGCGCGCGGCCGGCGCCCTCTACGGGCAGGCCAACCTCAACGCCTACCACAGCGTGCGCAAGAGGCTTTCGCAGCACCTGCTTTCGTTCATAGCTGAAGAATACCGCGAGGAATCTTCTCCGCTGCGGCAGAAACTCCACACGTGGAAAACAGCAGCCCGGTATCTGCTTAACCGCGACGCAGCCGGTGGCGCTGCTGTGTTGCTCACCCGCGCTACCCGGCTGGCCGGAGAACAACAATGGTGGCAAGACATAGACGAACTTCTTTCTTTTCAGGTAGAGCACGCGCACCAGCTCGGACTGGAGGTGCAGCCGCTCATCGAACAATGGGAGGAAAACAAACGACGCAAGACACTTGAAGACAAGATGCGCATGGCACTCGGCATGATCAGAAACCAGTTGGCACGCGCCCGGGCCGACGGCAGGATTCCTGACCTAGACGCCATGACCAGGAGTACCTTCAGGCAAATCGACATGGGCAAGGAAGTACAGCGCAATGTCGTGTTTATGCACCTCATTCTCACCATTGCCCGCAGCGCGGTTATGCCAACGCGCGACTACCGAAGGTTTGAGCAATTTGCCGTTCGCACATGGCGACAGCTGGTGCGTGTGGAAGATGCAGATCCTGAAAGGGTGCTCGATATTTTGTACATGATTGCGCATGTAAAGTACCGCAGCAGGAAGTTCATCGAGTCTGCTGAATTTCTGGAAGAAATGCAAAAACGGTTGTCGGGTGTTTCGGCGGCGCGCTATCCTGTACACCGGGCCCGGATGCTCCTGCTGCAATGCGCCCTGCATTCGTACAGCGGAGACAATGAGCAGGCCATACGGAAACTGCGGGCTGCACTTACCAACAACCCCTTCAAGTTGCCCCTTGCGCAGCGCATCAACATGCAAATCAACCTCTGCGTTTACCTGTTTCAATCGCGCAACTTCAGGGAGGCCAACAAAGTGCTGCTGGGCATCGGCCACAGCGACCAATGGCTCGAGAAAAAAATGGGCAAAGAATGGCGTTTCAAGCGCGACCTTATTCATATCATTATTCAACTCGAACTCGGCCACGACGATATTGCCCTGCGCAGTGTTCAAAATCTTGAACGCACCTTCGCCGCCTTTCTGCAGCAGCCCTTTTACCAGCGCGCCGGTGTTTTCACCGGGTTCATCCGAAAGCTTATGCTGGACCCGGGAGCGGTGCGCACGCCTGCCTTCGAAAAAGAGCTGGAGTCAGCCAACCTCGCACTTCCCGGCGACCGGGAAGACACCCAGGCCATCACCTTTTTCTGCTGGCTGAAGTCTAAAATGCTTGGCCGCGACTACTATACTCTCCTGCTTGAAATGATGCAGCCCGCTGATGGATAATTCACTCCTCCAACAACCTGATCCTCGATTATTTTTGGCATTTACAAGATGAAAATGAATTCGTCCGGTCGCTCCGTTACCCGCCACCTTGCGCTGGCCGTGTTGCTCACAGTCCTGGCTTCCTGCATCAACCGCTCCGAACAGGCCGCGGCCTATAATGACCGGATCATCACCTACGAAAACAAGATCATGCAGTCGTTTGATTTGCTGGATTCGGCGTTTAATGATTCCTCCGGCTCCTTTGAGAAGCTCGACCATGAGTTCCTCAGGCTTCATACCACCATCAAGGACAGCAAACTTGCGATCGACTCCATTGGCCCATTCCGGCATGATCCCAACCTGCAAAATGCCGCCCGGCAGCTTTTTGCATCGCTCGATCATCTGGTAGATACAGACTACCGGAAATTGATCTCACTGGTGAAGCTCAATGACTCCCTGCGCAGCCTTCCTGCGATAGCCGATTCTGAAAACGTCATCCGCAGTCGTATACAAACCGAGTTTGCGGGCAACATGTCTGCATTTATCGAGTCGCAAAAGGCGTTTAGTTCGAAATACCATATAACCCTTCAATAACATGAAGTTCCTTCGTATCATCCTTGTGTGCCTGTTGCTGTGTCTCTTTTTCAGGCAGGCCTCAGCCCAGGCGGGCAGCCTTGACAACGCAGTGGGCCTTCGGCTCGGTTATTCTCCTGGCATCACCTTCCAGCACTACGTGTCTGATGAAAATGCCTTTCAATTCATCCTGGCCAGCCGCTACAGAGGCTGGTCTGTCACTGCGCTCTATGAGTGGCACTACCCGGCCTTTGATGTTGACGGACTTCAGTGGTTTGCGGGCGGTGGCGGACACCTGGGCTTTTATTCATGGTATGCCGATCACCCCTGGTGGGATGAATCCTACACAGGTTCCCGGGCTGTCATCGGAGTAGATGGCATATTGGGTCTGGAATACTTTATCGGCAACACGCCGTTTATGGTTGCCCTCGACTGGAAACCAGCATTCAACCTGATTGGATTCAACGGATTCATCGGCGACAACGGTGCCTTGTCGGTCAGGTACCGCTTCTAATCCCACGCGCACCTTCGCGTGCATCAGCCTCCAACCTGCCACTGCCGCCAGGTCAGCCAGGCCATTATGCCCAGCCAGGCGTAAAACACAAACGGCGCCAGCAGCGAAAACCTGTAGTTGCTAAACCATGCCGCCGCCACCACGGCAAACATCAGCACGGCCGGACTTGCCGACCAGGCACCCTGCAGCACGACCGATGCGGGCACAGCCAGGGCATAGGTGAGGGCCATGGCCATAAACACCCTTCTGGTATTGTGCGACCGGTTTGTCAAGCGCTCTCCGGGGAAGTAATACCGCGGCAGGGCCATCAGTAAGACCGCCAGCAGGGAAGCCATAAACCAGATGCTCTCGGCAGAAAACATCTGAGCCGCAAGTGCCTTCCTGTCGTGAGACTTCACAAACAAATACATCCGGTCTGTCTCGCGAAACCAGAACTTAAACACCAGCCAGTAAACAAAAGGCACGGAATAGCCCAGCACCAGCATGGCGAATTCGCGCCAGTTGAAACTCCTCGCCAGGGCCAGGGCCATCACCAGGCCCGCCAGTGTACCCATAGCGGGCGGATAGGTTAACGCCGCCAGACCGGCAAAAAAGGCCGACTCAAAACACGTGCGCAGCACAACGGGTTGCCGGTGTACACCCAACAGACGGTGCAGCGAAATGAGCACCAGCAAAAAGGCCAGTAAGGCGGGTAGGTTGAGTGCTGGAAGACTGCCCGCAACCAGTGCTGTCGTGCACAGCAGCGAAGGGGCAAACACGGCCGCGCTGTAAAACTCATACCGGTTGAAGATGGCGTTCATCAGCCAGGCCGATGCAGTAATCAATACCGTGGCCATGACAGCGCACAGCGGCAGCTGACCCGTGCACCAGCCAAACAAGGCATCACCGGGAACGGCCAACTCCTGAATGTGCAGCCTGCCGGCGTAGCCCGCCGGAATCAATACCCCGCCGGCAATCAGCGGCGCATTGACCAATAGAAAGGGGGAGTTGGAGACAAATTGCCTGAGAATCATGGACATTAATTCCAGCCACAAATTTGCGCCCCCTGCACCGGAGAGAGACCGTCTCCCCTATTTTTGCCCCACATTTTTTTTAACAATGAATTTCCAGGACATACTCTACCCCATCGCCGATGCGCTGCAATGGTCTTTCAAGCACGTGCTTGAACCCACAAGCCATTGGTTTAACTGGATCTGCGTTGCCATCGCATTCGTAGGCATTTTCTACTGGCTGCGTCGTCAGGGCGCCTACAACAAAAAGGCCGCCGAGCAAGGCACTACGCCTTGACCTGTCACCGATAAGCCGGCAAGCGCTCTCCAAGGCTTTGGCCTGGCGGAAGTCACGCGTTGTCTCCACGTTCCTGCTTGCAGCGCGCACGCTTCTTACAGTCAGTGCTATCCGTTAGTCCCCTTTTATCTCCTACCTGCCGGCCAGGCTGAGCAGGTCGCGTCCGATGTCGCCGCGACAGGTTTTACCGGTGAATTCAATAACCGCAGCATTGGCGTATGCAGCCGCGAGGGCCTCTTCCAGGTTGGCACCCATGCCGGTGACTGCAAAAACACGTCCTCCTGCCGTAACCACCTTGTCTTTTGACAACCGTGTACCGGCATGAAAGACCATTTCACCGCGGGCCTGCTCAAGTCCTGATACCGCCTTTCCCTTCTGGTAGTCACCCGGATAGCCTTCCGAGACCAACACGACCGTAGCGGCCGTGCGGCCATCGGTGGTAAGGTCTCTTTCGCTGAGTGTACCGGTTGCTACTGCTTCAAACAGATCTAGTAGATCGCTCTTGATTCGGGGAATTACCGCTTCGGTTTCCGGATCGCCCATGCGGCAGTTGTATTCGATCACATAGGGCTCGTCGCCGACTTTCATCAGTCCGATGAATATGAATCCGCGGTATTCAATTTTTTCCTCATGAAGGCCGCGCAGGGTGGGCCTCACAATCCGCTGCACCACCTTTTCACGAAAATCATCATTCACAAAGGGCACAGGAGATACGGCGCCCATGCCGCCGGTATTTGGTCCCGTATCGCCCTCTCCGATGC
>DHLU01000108.1:1870-15939 GCA_002405435.1 Flavobacteriales bacterium UBA4660 | reverse complement strand
GTATCGCCCTCTCCGATGCGTTTGTAATCCTTGGCCTCAGGCAGCAGTTTATAAGAAAACCCGTCCGTCAGTACGAACATCGACACCTCAATTCCGCTGAGAAATTCTTCTATGACCACCTTGCGACCGGCATCACCGAACCTCTCTTCAACGAGCATACTGCGCAACTGGGTCGCCGCTTCCTGTGCATCGTTCACAATCAGCACACCCTTTCCGGCTGCCAGCCCGTCTGCCTTGAGCACGTAAGGTGGTGCAAGCGTACCGATGAAACGAATACCCTCCTCAAGCGATGCGGCATCGAAGGTCCGGTAGCGCGCCGTGGGAATGTTGTGCCGCTGCATAAAGGCCTTTGCAAAATCCTTGCTTCCTTCCAGCTGTGCACCGCTGGCTCCCGGCCCGATTACTTTGATGTGCCGCAGCGCGGCTTCTGCAGAAAAATAGTCGGCAATACCTTCCACCAGCGGTTGCTCAGGTCCGACGACCAGCATATCAATGCCCGCTTCGAGCGCCCATCGACCTATGGCGCGGAAATCACCTGAAGGAAGTTCTATATTGGTGCCTACTTTATCCGTTCCGGCATTGCCGGGTGAGATATACAAGCGGGTGAGCAGCGAACTCTGCGCGATTTTCCATGCCATTGCATGCTCACGTCCGCCTGATCCCAGAATCAATACATTCATCTCTGCCTGATAATTGTGGTTACTGCCCTTTCTTCCGCTGCAGTATGCGCGGCGGCGCAAGGTAACTCCTTTAGCGGGTGCTACGCCTGCGGGGCACAATTGCTGCTTTTGGGATTATTTTTCGGCCGCATGAAATTATCGGCCGTCATCATCACCTTCAATGAGGAACGAAACATCGGCCGTTGCCTTTCGTCTCTGCGTGGCGTTGCAGATCACGTTGTAGTCGTTGACTCCTTTTCGACTGACAAGACCGCCGAAATCTGCCGTTCGTTTGGCGCAGAATTTCATACGCATGCCTTTGAAGGCCATATTCAGCAAAAGAATTACGCATTGTCATTTGCACGCGGCACATGGACCCTTTCGCTGGATGCCGATGAAGCACTCAGCGACACCCTGCGGGCATCGATTGTATCCGTCATCGGCGGAAATGCAGAGGCCTGCGGGTACACCATGAACAGGCTTACCTGCTATTGCGGCCACTGGGTCCGCTACTGCGGCTGGTACCCTGACACCAAACTGCGGCTGGTTAAAACCGGAAGTGCAGCATGGCAAGGCATCAATCCGCACGATCGCCTTGCGATGATTGATTCACAGCAGCAAACCGCCCACCTGCGTGGTGACCTCCTTCATTACAGCTACTACACCCGCGAAGACCATCTGAAACAAATAGAGTATTTTTCCCGCATTGCAGCCCGCGAGCTCCACACGCGCGGCAAGACCATCTCGTGGGGAGGCATTTTGCTTAAGGTGATTGCGCAGTTCATCAAAAGTTATGTGTTTAAATGCGGGTTTCTCGACGGGGCTGCCGGATTTACCATTTCCCGTCTTTCCGCTTTTGCCACTTGGCGCAAATACAACTTGCTGAAACAATTCAGGCATGCGGACACCTGAGCGCATCATCATATCGAGGACTGACAGCATCGGAGACGTGTTGCTCACCCTTCCCCTGTGCGGAATTCTCAAAAAACACTTTCCGCATATCCACATCATCTTCCTGGGCCGCACCTATACGCTCGACATCATTAGGTGCTGCGCCCACGTTGACGAGGTGCTGGACTGGGACCAGCTCCGTCGCCGAACGCCGGGCGAACAGGTAGCCGCGCTGCGCGCGCTTAGGGCCGACACCATCATTCACGTATTTCCGAGGAAAGAAATTGTATGGACCGCCAAGCGGGCCGGTATTCCCGAGCGCATTGCGACGGCCGGTCGTCTGTATACCCTGACAAAATGCAACCGGCTGGTCTTCTTTTCGCGCAAGCGTTCGACGCTGCACGAGGCACAACTCAACACCAGGTTGCTCAAGCCCCTGCACATTACCGATGACTACACCTGTGCAGCGCTGGCTGCCCTGGCTGGTTTTTCTGCTCCTGCCATGCCGGCGGTACTGCCCGACCGGAAGGGGAAGTTCAGGGTCTTGTTACATCCGCTGAGCCGCGGAAGCGCCGTGGAATGGGGCCTTGACCGCTTTGCTGCCCTCGCACAGTTACTCGATCCCGATCGGTTTGATGTGTACACCGGAGGCAGTGCCGAAGAGTCCGCGCAGATACGCAACACTGCATGGCCTGCACACGTGCAGCATCTCGGTGGACAGTTTGATCTGAAAACCTATATCAAGGCCATTGGAGAATGTGATGCCGTGGTAGCCGCCAGTACTGGTCCGCTCCACATCGGGGCCCTGCTCGGCATTCATGCCGTCGGACTGTACGCTACTGCCCGCCCCATCCATGCCGGACGATGGGCGCCGATTGGTCCGCGCGTGCACGTATTGGAATCACAAGCCGGCCCCTCAGGTCGCCAGGCAGCGCTTGCCATCAGCCCACTGCAGGTAGCTGATCTTTTGGCGGCACTGGCCTCAGGTTGAGCAGCACATACCAGAAGGCAAAAAATGTTACGCCGGCCTGGGTTTCCAGGGTATCCTCGGCGACACAGCTCAGTGCGATGATGAGCATAAAGGTCAGTAGCAGCCCATCGTTGGCCTTGCGTCGCCACCACAGCGGCAGAAAGAGCACCAGCAGAAACATAAGCAGACAGGCAATTCCTGCCGAGGCCCAAAGGGTAAGAAACTGGTTGTGTGCATTAAGCCGGTTGTTCGCTGCAAGCTTAGACCGCTGCAATTCATATTGACGGAATATGGCCGCCCTCACATCACCGGTACCCACGCCCATCCATGGATGCTCGCGAATGACAAACCAGGCGGCTTTCCAGAATTCGAGCCGCTGAAATACAGAATGTCCGGTGGGGTTTCCGTTATTGATATAAACATCATATTCAAAGAATATCCGGTCGATCCGAGCGCGTAGTCCGGACTTTCCCAGATCAGTAACGCTGGTGATACCGCTTTCGATGTTGCGGATATCCTGCTCTGTTAGTGATGCCACGCCCGACGCATCCTTTCGCAGGTTTTTTGATGTGAGGTAACGCAGCAAGGTGCCCTTAAGCACGTGGCCGCGTGCGTCGAGACTGTCGGGATGGATCGGGCTTCGCTCAGTCCATGAAGCATACAGTTCACCCCAGGCAATGTAGAGGTATACAAAATGTCCGTTTTCCAGCTGCCTGTTGCCCGGGTAGTGTGCATAGGTTTCGCCTGCCTGCGTGTGGGTTTCAAGGCTATTCAGGTCTACCGGGTCAGCGCTGAAGTAGTCGTGATAGCAATGCGACAGATAACCCACCGATGCCAGGGGAAATCCGATGGCCAGCACAACGGCTGTCCATTTCCACGTCGTCTTTTTTGTCGAAAGGGCCAACCTGAAGAGCATGATGGCCGACAGCAACACCAGAATGGCAAAGCCTGTGACCGACTCCAGAATCCAAAGAAAAAAGAGAAAAAAAACAATGATGAGTGCGGCGGTTATGGCCACCCCGCGCTGCTTCATCATGGTGTAACAAAGTACCACGATGCCAAACAACACCATAAGACTAAAACGGATGTGCGAAATGAAAATGGAGATATTGCGGACATCATGCACCCGCTGGTCTTTCCAGTTAGCGAACACATAGATCCCTACCACCGCGATGGCGGGTAGTACCGCGCCGAGCACCAGGCGCGTATTGCGGTCTGAATGCCTGTCGGCGTTCAGGAGAAGCCAGAGTGCCAGCACCGCGAAGAGGCAAATGATGACCAGTTGCATCGCTCCAATACGTTTGGTAAGCTGCATTTCATGTTCACTCCACCCTGTATACACCGAAAGGCAGACCATGGCCGCTGCCGAAAGCGCCAACACAAAGCAAAGCAGGATGGTGCGGAAAACAGCCGCGGGCACAGGGCGCAGGAGCGGAAGCAGGACGGCAATAAACAGCACAGGCAGTTTTAGCCTGAGGTCTTTGATCCCGTAGGCCAGGTCGGTGGTCCACAGGAGTCCGGCCGCGATAAACAGGTAAAACACCACAAGCATCTTGGCAGCGCTACTCCCGGTGAAACGTGCCCAGCGCACTTTAACATCAATGCCGCGGGCGCGGTCTGTAATCAGCTCGAGTAAGACGGCCCCGACCATCCAGAAACCAAAAAAACTCATAAAGAAGTTGGAAAAAACCATCGCCACCGGCAGCATGCACAGTCCAAACCACTGGCCGTATTTCAGAAACCATTCCCACCTCCGGTATGCGGCGGAGTGAACGGCGGGTGGGGAATTCAACATGCCCTGGGCTTGGGAATTTGCCTATACTACTTCTTGCCGGCGGGTGGAGCGAGCAACGCCGTATAACCATCGGCAAACAAGTCCTTTGCCTTGTTTACAACGGGATCGATCGGCAGGTTGTGCCTGATCCGGCCTGACTGCAGGTAGTACCTTGATACAATTTCACTCTCCAGCACCGGCGCGATCTGGCTGCGAAACTTGCGCAGGTCTTCCTCTTTGCTCGGTGCAATGCGGGCAAAGAGCTCATCAAACTGCTTTTCTGAACCCTGAAAATAGTTTTCTGCCTGAGCGGTTTTTTTAAGCTCCTGAAAAGCCTGCTCGGTATGGGTATCGTAGGTAAACGCTTGTGCGGCTGCATAGCTCACAAAGTCGTCGTACTGCGGGTCAGTGAGGTGAAATACATCTGCAGAGTCAATGGCGGCATGCTCGCGGTAGAATTTGTTTGCGAATTGAAAAATAACCCAGTTGTTTACCAGCGCTTCAAGGATATGCGCTGTTGTTTCGCCCTCCACCCCGGCATCGGGTGAAATGCCCCTGCCATCGTACACGGTTCGGCCGTTGCGGGTCTTAAAGGGTTTGATGAGCGAGTCGGAAACAGCGCTGACTTTTCCGGTTTGTTCATCACGGTGCGAATAGTCAAGACGCTGAATGCAACGGCCACTGGGCACATAGTACTTGGCGATGGTCAGTTTGATTTTGGTATTGTAGGCCATGTCTTTCGTCTGCTGAACAAGTCCTTTACCGAAACTTTCAGTGCCCACGATAACCGCGCGGTCTAGGTCTTGCAGGCTGCCACTGACTATCTCACTGGCTGAAGCGCTCGATTCGTCAATGAGTACTATTAACGGCATCTGGGTATCAAGCGGTTCGTTGAGGGCATAATAGGTCTTGTTCCACTCTTCGAGCTTTCCCTTGGTGCGTGTTATTTCGGTGCCCTTGGGTACGAAGAAGTTGACGATGTTGACCGCTTCGGCGAGCAATCCACCGCCATTGCCCCGCAGGTCGAGTATGAGCTGGTGCATGCCTCGCGCCTTCAGTGCATTGAACGCGTTTCTGACATCGCTGCTAGCGGTGCGGGTAAATCCAGTAAGTTGAACGTAGCCTGTGTGGTCGTCAAGCATGTTGTAGTGGGGCACATCGGGAACTTTGATTTCCTCCCGTTTGATTTTGAAGGTGAGGGGTTGCGCTTCACCCTCGCGCTGTATGGTGAGCATCACTTCAGTACCGGGCTGGCCGGTGAGGAATTCACTGAGTTCTTCGACCGTTTTACCCTGTACCGACTTCCCATCGACTGCACTGACCACATCACCGGCGCGGAGCCCTGCCTTGGCGGCTGCAAATCCTTCCTGCGGTTCGATGATGGTTATTTTTCCTTCTACGGAATTGACCAGCGCACCAATACCGCCGTACTGGCCGGTAGTCATAAAGCGGTAGTCTTCAATCTTTGATTCCGGATAGTACACCGTATAAGGATCAAGCGAGCGCAGCATGGCATCGATGCCGGTCTTCATAAGAGCGCCCGGCTTGGTTTCATCTACGTAAAATGTGTTCAGCTCCCTGTAGACCGATGTGAAAATTTCCAGGTTTTTCGAGATTTCGAAATAGTCTTCTGTGAGTGTGGCGCTGGCCATGATCACCAGCACGGAAAAGAAGATGACCACCCTTGTGGTTTTCATTGTAAGCAGAGAAGCAATTTTTTTCATACTTGTTCCTTGGATAGGCCCGTTTGATTCCTGAAAAAACGCCGAAGCAGTTCGGATATTTTACCGAAAACGTATGGATAGTCCGGCAGTTGTCTGCCGGTAAAAATAAACAGCAGGGCGTACTGGCCATCGCCCGGCTCGAGCTTGCCTGTAAACTGTTGCCTTTGCAGGCGGTAGGATTCGCGCATAAGCCGCCGGATGCGGTTGCGGTCATGGGCGCGTTTGAAATTTCTCTTGCTCACTGTGCAAAGCACTTGCAGGGTTCCGGGCGCAGGCAGCGGGGTTTTCAGGTAGCAGAGTATCATTCCGGGGGTTTTGATTACCTCTCCGTTTCGGTAGACCTCACCAATAAGCTTGGTGCGGGTCAGCCGTTCGTGTTTACCGAGCGTGGCGGACATCTGATATTACCGGATGACCGGCCGGTGGCGGTTATTTGTTTTCCTGTATGTATTGCTCGATAGCCGATGACATAGAAAGTGCCTTGGGCGTCGGGGCCATCACATCGATACGCAGGCTGGCATCCTGCACCGCCTTGGCCGTAGTCGTGCCAAAAACCGCAATCCGGGTAGTGTTTTGTTTGAAGTCCGGAAAGTTTTTAAACAGCGATTCGATGTCGGCCGGACTGAAAAACACGAGCATGTCGTATTTCACATCCGCAAGGTCGCTGAGATCGCTGCACACCGTTTTGTACATCACGGCTTTCTGGTAATTGATGCGCTCCTTTTCCAAGGTCTCCGGAATGGATGGCTTCAGCAGGTCAGAACAAGGCAGCAGAAATTTCTCCTGTTTGTGTTTTTTGATGGGCTCCATCAGGTCGCTGAAGGTGCTCTGCCCAAAGAATATCTTTCGTTTGCGAAACTGGATGTACTTCTGCAGGTAGTAGGCAATGGCCTCTGACATGCAGAAATACTTCATGGTCTCGGGAATCGGAATGCGCATGTCCTTGGCCAGCCTGAAGTAATGGTCCACTGCGTTGCGGCTGGTAAAAATCACGCCGGTGAAATCCAGGATATTTATGCGCTGCTGCCGGAAATCGAGCGACTCAAGACCCTCGACGTGGATGAAGGGCCTGTAGTCACTCTTGAGCTTAAATTTTTTGGCCAATTCGGCATAGGGATTTTTCTCCGTGCCCGGATCCTGCTGGGTTATGAGAATGGTTTTCAGTTTTTCTCCCATTACTGTTCCTGTTGGTCTGTGTTCCCGGCTATGCCTAATCCTTGTTTTTCAAGGGTTTAGCACCCTGTACACCACAAGCATCGGTAAAATTTCGAAGGTGCAAATGTAGAAAAATAAGTAGGTCACAGGTATTCGGGATTCAGCGGCGGCCTGAACCCCGCGAAACAGGCGGAACAGGAGCACACCGGCCAGCAGGATCAGTATAGCCCATACCATCCGGTGCGCATCGGGAAGAGGCATATAGGTTAGGCTTACCACCAGCGGAAACAACACCAGCAACAGGGTCCGGTTAAAGAGTGAGATAATGCCCGTATACTCATCAATACCCTGTGGGTGGCGCACCAGCCAGCCGATCAGACGGATGAATGCCGACTTTACCGTGTAAGTAACCATCAGCACCCCCACAAAGAGGGAGAAGTTGAGAACAGGCTGTGTGATACCGGTAGTCCAGCCGAACAACCGGCTCAGGTGCACCAGCAACAATGCTCCCAGCAGGTAATAACAAAAGAGCAGGGCCGCATCCGGTCGAAGGGATACATTTTCCTCCTGCATGGCTTGCCGCATCATACGCACATTGCCCAACATGGCAAACTGCCGGGCAAAATAGCCCGGAGTGCGTACGCCCACCCACGCCAGCACCACCAGAATAAAAAGAATGACCAGCACCATCCAGTCGGATGCCAGTGAAGGATGCGGACGCGGGATTATATCGTACATCGGTGGCAAAGGAAGGAAGGCCAGCCACAAAAAACACCCTGTCCTTTGATAAGGTACGAGCAGGGAAATCAACAATCAAATCCGCCTATCTTCGTGAAAATTGTGATTGGGATGAAACAACTGGTTCTTTTCGTTCCCGCCCTGCTCATGGTGACATTCCCATTTGCCCAGACGTGCAACCCTTCTGGTAATGTGGCCGTGTACACCAACTATGATGGTGGCATCGTAACGATTTATTGTGATCTCAATATTCCCAACCTGAAGGTCGGTATCTGTACCTATGAGGCGGCTGAGATTCATTTTACCGGTCCCTATGCCGGCAATATCACCCAGGTAATCTACGCGGGCTTCATCGGCACCAATGACAATTGCGGCCTTGGCGTCACCAGCACCTCCATCAGCGGCGTGCCGGCAGGCATCACTTCCATTCTCTTCGCACCCGTCGCCACACAATCTGATCCTTTTGGTTACCCCAATATCATCTGCGGTTACAGTTGCGGAGCCGGCTACCAGGGCGGATGCAATACTTCCGCACAAATTGCCGAATACTTTACCGATACGATGGGTGGAAATCTCTACCTCTACGACACCCAAAACAACTGCTGGCAAAATGAAACCATTTACATGTCGTCAGGCGGAAGTTGTTGTCCGGCAGGCTCTCTTATTCCACAGGCAGGCTTTACGTCTTCAGACGCACTGTTGTGTGCGGGCCAGTGTATCAACTTCGATTCGCAGATCACCGGGGGTACCCCTACCAGTTATGCCTGGAGTTTCAGTGGGGCCACACCCCTTACTTCCTCCGCGGCAGACCCTACAGGCATCTGTTATCTCTCCACGGGGGTATTTCCGGTCACCCTCACCGTAAGCAATGGAACCGGAAGCACATCATTCACTTCCAATATCACCGTGACCTCCTGTGGCATTCCGGGTTGCACCTATGAAGACGCCACCAACTACAATCCTGCTGCTACCATAGACGATGGCAGTTGTGATTTTCCTCCCTGCACCAGCAATTGTCCGGCTGATTTTGACGGCAACCTGGTAGTTAATGTCAACGATCTGCTTTCGTTTATGACGCACTTCGGAACGTTTTGTCCCTGACCGCGTCAGTATGTAGCTACCTCTGTGTCTATCTCCTTCGCCCAGGCGAGGATACCGCCTTTGAGGTTGTACAGGTTTTCAAATCCGAATTGCTGTTCGAGTTCCTGGATGGCCTTTGCGCTGCGTACACCGCTGCGGCAGTGAACGATGACCTGCTTGTCTTTTGAAATGCGGGAAGCAAATTCACTGACCTGTTTGAGCGGCATGAGTTCAGCACCCAGGTTGGCTATCAGGTACTCATAGGGCTCCCTGACGTCAATCAGCTGAATGTCGGCACCGTTGTCCAGCAGCGACTTGAGTTCCTGCTCGGTCAATTCTTTTACACGCGGCTCTTCTTTGCGTTCGGAAATGCCAAGCCCGCAAAACTGTTCGTAATCAATTAGTCCCGTCTGGGTAGGTGCAGTGCCGTTGAGGGGGTTGGCCGGATCACGCCTTACCTTCACCGTGCGGGTCTCAAAGGTGGTCGCATCAAAGAGGAAAAGCCTGCCGCTCAGCGGAACGCCTACCCCTGTGATTACCTTAATTACTTCCAGGGCCTGCAACGAACCCAGTATGCCCGGAAGCACACCGATGACGCCGCCCTCGGCACACGACGGCACAAGTCCGGGCGGTGGTGGTGTGGGAAACAGGTCGCGGTAGTTGGGACCGGTAACACCGTCGGGACCGGTATAGTTAAACACAGAGGCTTGCCCTTCAAACCGGTAAATACTCGCATAGACGTTCACCTTGCCTGCCAGCACACAGGCGTCATTCACCAGGTAGCGCGTAGGAAAATTATCCGTTCCGTCGGCCACCACGTCATAATCCTTTATGATATCCAGCGCATTCTTTGAGGTGAATTTTTCATTGTAGGTGCGGAAGTTGACATGGGGATTCAGCGCACGTAACCTGGCGACAGCAGCATCCACCTTGGGCATACCTTTGTTTTCCACGCCGAAGAGTACCTGACGCTGCAGGTTGCTTTCATCCACGACATCAAAGTCAACGATGCCTATAGTACCCACGCCCGCTGCCGTCAGGTAGAGGAGCAGAGGACTGCCGAGGCCGCCGCTGCCCACCACCAGTACCCTGGCCGCTTTGAGCTTGCGCTGTCCTTCAATGTTAAATTCAGGAATGATCAGGTGGCGCGAATACCGCTCCAATTCTTCTTTCGAAAATTCAATTGCGTTGGTTGCCATGTTCGTCGATTGTTCAGTTTATGCTTAGTTTCTGTTTTGCCGGCAGGCTGAGCTCAACGGCCACCTTTGGGCCCTGACCCTCTTCAGGTTCAGCATTTGCCGCCGGCAATGGCCGGAATGATGGATACTGTATCGTTTGCTCCAACAGGGGTATGGTCTTTCTGCAATGCCTGTATGTCTTCATCACCCACATAGACCCGAACGAAAGAGCGGAGATTTCCGCTGTCGTCAAGCAGGTGGGTACGGAGCCCGGAATGTGCCGTGACCAATTCTGTGATGATGTCTTTGACCGTTGCTCCGGTGCTTTCAAAAGCCGCCTGGTCATTGGTAAATTTTCGCAGGGGTGTGGGAATAATCAGTTTTGCCATAAGGTCTGTTGTTTGATTTGTTTTTCAGTGTTATTCTTCAGGTTGCGCGGTATCTTCTACCGGAAGCAACACCTGTTCTTCAATAAAATACCGGTTGTTATCAAGCTGCCATGATTTGATATCCACGACGCCATCAGGAAACGTGGAGAGAATCACATAGCTGAAAAAAGGCATGGCTACGACCCTGTCGTGTTCGCTGGCGATAGCTGGATGGAGGGGATGGGAGTGGTAAACCCCCAGCAAGGTAAGCCCAGACAACGCGGCAAAGCGCTCGGCCTGCATATACTGGAGCGGTGATATCTCAAAACGACGGCGTTTGTCGCCGTTCTTGCTGTTTTGTACTTCTCTGGCCAGTGTGATGGTCCTTTCCTCGCCATCGGTACCAAACATGAAGCCGCAACATTCCTCAGGAAAAGACCTTAGGGCGTCCTGTTTCATCACTTCCAGTGGGACCGGTTCAATTTTCACTTGTTTCATACATCAGTTTCTGAATATGTGTTGAACCACTTCACTGTATTTGTCGGAATTGTCGGGCAGCATAGTCACCACCACCCCTTCATCAAGGCGGGAGGCTACGCGGATGGCGCCGACGAGGTTGGCGGCCGATGAGGGAGAAAGCAACAGGCCTTCGAGACGGGCCGCCTCCCTGATCATTTCATAGGCTTCAAGTGTATCGATGCCTTGAAAATCATCGGCGAGCCTGTCGTTGTAAATGGCGGGTACGCGTGCTGTCTCCAGGTGTTTCCAGCCTTCCAGTCCGTGCAGGGCCGTTTCGGGCTGCAGGGCGGTGAGGTGAATGCCCTCGCTGAGCTCCCTCAGGCGGGTACCCGTTCCTGTGAAGGTACCGGTGGTACCCAGTGCCGAAACGAAGTGGGTAATGCGGCCCTGCGTCTGTTCCCAGATCTCCCATGCGGTACCGTGGTAATGTGCCAACCAGTTGTTGTCGTTGCTGTACTGGTCGGCATAGAAGTATTTGTCCGGTTCGGCATCGGCGAGTTCTCTGGCCACCTGCTGCGCGCCGTCGGTGGTCTCGTACTGGCTGGTATACACTATCCGGGTGCGCAGCGACTGAAGTATACTCTTGCGCTCGCGGGAGGCATTCTCGGGCAGGCACAACGTAAGAGGTATGCCCGCAATGGCGCAAAAAATCGCATAGGCAATGCCGGTGTTGCCGCTGGTGGCATCGAGCAGGGTTTTTCCCTCCTGCAGGTGACCGTCGAGTATGGCGTTGCGGATGATGTTGTATGCCGGGCGGGCCTTCACACTGCCGCCGTACTGCTGCCACTCGAGCTTGGCATAGAGTTCTACGCCGGGCTTATGGAATAGCCTGTTGATGCGAAAGAGCGGAGTGTTGCCCACATAGTGCTCAAGCTCAAAAATCCGCTCAGCCGCAGCCCACGGCCTGGTTGCTGTAATCATAGTTTTCGTCTTTGAGTAACGGCAGGGTGGGCGCATTGCAGACGTCACGCCCTGCCGTTGGTTGTCCGTTTAATTCAGGTTTCTTTTCAAAAGATAGAAATCAATTTTTTCTACACCCTCCTTCCCATCGTGCTTACCGATATCGGAAAGGGTTTTGGGCGGAGGAATCACCACTTTATCACCGGGCTGCCAGTTGACAGGCAGGGCACAGGCTTCCTTATCAGCAGTCTGCAAGGCTTTCAGCACACGCTTGACCTCCTCAAGGTTGCGGCCCACATTGAGCGGATAATAAATGATGGCGCGGATGGTGTGGTTGGGGTCTATAAAGAATACTGCGCGCACGGCGGCCGTGGTACTTTCTCCCGGGTGCAACAATCCATATTGTTGTGCCACTTTCGTATCCAGGTCAGCGATGATGGGGAAATCCATCAGCACACCGGTCTTTTCCTTCACGGCATGCACCCAGGCCACGTGGGCATGTATGCTGTCGATTGAGATGCCGATGAGTTTGGTATTGAGTCCGGCGAAAAACTCCTTGTTTTTGGCAAACTCTACCAGTTCGGTGGTGCATACAGGCGTGAAGTCGGCCGGGTGGGCGAAAAAGACTACCCATGACCCTTGAGACCACTCATGGAATTTTACCTCTCCGGTAGTGGTCTGTGCGGTGAAGTCGGGCGCCTTGTCGCCGATTCGCGGCAGACTCCGCACCCCGTTCAGTGATGTTGTTTCAGTACTCATACGATTGGTTTTTATTTTTTATGGTTGAAGTCGGTTGGATGGCTTTTCTCAAACAATAAAGCCCTTCTGGTTGTGAAGGGCTTTGGCTTTTTCTCTCTGCTTATTTCGTTCAGAACGGCAATAGCAAGACAGGCTGGCAAAGACCCCCGTGCGGGAGACAACAACAACAACAGCGCTTCGAATTTCTTTTTGCAGTATACATGGCATCAAAACAAAAAGCCCCCCGGAACCAGGTTCCGGAGGGCGATCTTTATGTCGTTGGATTCAACACATAGTCTATGCCGCTGCCGGTCCCTGTTCGGGGTCACAACAACAACAACATGTGGTGAAAGTGTATTTCATGGTTGGTTAACGAAACAAAAATAAACAGGTTTTCAATAAAATTCCAAAAAATTCTGACCTGAGGCTGGCATCTTCTGGTGTAGAGGCCGGCTGGCGGGCCTTTCAGAACTAAAAAGGCATACCGTCGTTGGCCTTTCACCCCAAATAATCAACACGCCGAGGCCGGCAAGGATTAACACACGTTTAGTTCACCGCATCACCCCGCAGTTCACGGAAACGTTTTCTGGCTTCAACCACGTAAAGACTGCCGGGAAATTCGGCGATAAGTTTTTCATAGAGTTCCATGGCCCTGGCCGGGTCATTAAAAATGTTTTGCTGCATTTCGGCCAGCTTAAACAACGCGTCATCCGCGGTAATGTCCATGGCATGCAGTTCCACCACCTTTTCGTACAGCGAGCGGGCCTCTTCAAATTTCCCGTTGCGGAAAGCCATTGCAGCCCTGAGCATTTTTATTTCATCGGAAAGGCTGTGCATGGGCCAGGCAAGCTCGAGTGAATCGAGGGTGCGCCCTGCTGCTTCCGTCTGGTTCTGGTAGGCAAGCAAATCTGCCCGTGCAAACATCTCCATGGGCGCGGTTAACGTATCCATGTTGAAATTATCAGTAATCAGCAGCGAAAGGTCAATAGCGTCATTGGAAATAAGCTTAGAGGTTGACGCCTTCAGCACATCAAGCTGGGCCTGAGCCCATTCGAAGTCGCCAGTGTAATAGGAGATTTTGGCGCTCCTGAACTTGGCCTCGTGGCCGAGTGGATCTTCCTTGAAGTCGAGCTCCACCTGCTGATACAGGAGCGATGCATCCCAAACCTCGCCCTTGAGCAGCAGAATATCTGCCCGCTCGAGCTTACAGGTTGCGAGAATTCTGTCATACACCCCAGGCATTTCGATGGCGCGGGCCAACAACTGCTCTGCCTCCTCGAGTTTACCCAGGTAAAAAGCCTTGAGGTGAGCCAGTTCCCTCATCATCATGGCGGATTCGGCATACTCACCGATCTGGCCCAGGGTAGACTCGTAT
>DHLU01000108.1:254-1738 GCA_002405435.1 Flavobacteriales bacterium UBA4660 | reverse complement strand
TTCCTGTTCGAGCAGCGCATAAGCCGCTTTGTCAGTGGATGGTCTTTCCGCCAGTTCATAGCCGGCCGTTTTGAGTTTTTCCATCCGCGCCGTGAGATAAAACTGACCGTCAGGACCCTTGTCTATGACGTACTGGTAGGCATTCTTGGCTGTGGCATAATCGCGGTTTCCTGCAGCCAGCTGGGCGATTTCTATAATCCTGAAGCCGTTCTCCCCCAGTCGCAAATCAAGCGATTTGGCCTGTACCAGCGCTGCCGCAAAATCTTTTTTCTGCATAAACAGCCAGGTGAGCAGCTCAGTATAGATTACATGCTCTGGATTTTTCTGGGCCCGCTTGAGCAGCTTGGCCCTCAGCATTTCCATGTTTTCAGGATTCTCCTGAAAATTGAGGGTGCGGTTAAACGAATTCTGCACGGTTTGCAGGTAACCGGGTGACTCGATCACCAGATCAAGAAAAGACTCCGTCATAGCATCGTAGTTACCCATGATGCCCTGCACATTGGCCAGCTCATAGGTAAAGGCGTAACCGTCGGTGCTCTTGGCTCTGGCCCTTTCGTAGACCTTCAGCGCATAACCATACTCATTGATACGTGTAAATTCATTGGCTAGTCGCACGGCGTTGGCCCGGGTAGGTACAAACTGCTCAACGGCAAAGTCAAAATTTTCTTTGGCTTCTTCTGTGCGGTCAAATTTTTTATAGAGATCTCCCAGGTTCACATAGCCCATGCCGTCTTCGCTGTCGGTCTTTATCTTCCGCTTGACAAGCTTTTCAGCTTCCTCCACATCATTGAGCGCTACCAGCGTATTGAGGTAGTTGGCATAGACCCGGTTGGTGCGGTTGGTTTTGTAGATCTTTTCGTAGTACAGCCGGGCCTGCTCGTACTGGCCCTGGTTGTAATAGTACTCAGCAAGCTGCAGGTCTTCTTCACTCTGGGCGGCGGCACCCAGCGAAATCAAAGCAATCATCAACACGTGGAGTAGTTTCACTTCTTTCTTTCGGGTATTGAATCAACAAAATATTTCACTTTGGGCATAAGCGAATCAAAACGCTCTCTGAGTACTTCAGAACGTTCTGTAATGAGTTTTAGTTCGCTCAACAGTAATTCCGCCGTTCTTTTTTCTTCTGCCAGTGCCTTTTCGTAGTACTCAGCACTCATCTTCCGCCCAGTGGCGTCGGTGTTTGCGCCTATGGCCATGGCATCTTTCAACGTGGCAAGCTGAATTTTGGTTGAGTCTATCTCTGCAAGTGCCCGGTTATAGCGCTTACCGAGGTCGGGCAGCAACTTTCGGAGGCTCCGGTACTTGTCGACCAGCAGGGCGAGGTCGTCGCGCATAGAACCCTCATAATTGCGCTGGATATATCCGACGTGCGCCATGGCGGTATCGACCATGGCCTGCAGTGCATCCTTGTCGATGGCGCGGAAACCCGGTTCCAACGCCTCAATACCGGTTCTCAGGCTGTCGAGCAGTGCCAGCAGATCATG
>DHLU01000108.1:0-124 GCA_002405435.1 Flavobacteriales bacterium UBA4660 | reverse complement strand
ACCGGTTCTCAGGCTGTCGAGCAGGGCCATTTCATCGGTGTAGTCGGCCGGTGGCTGGCAGGCGACCCATACAGCCATCAGCAAAAGCATCATCCACTTCTTCATGACCCAAAAATACAACCAA
>DHLU01000065.1:9839-10333 GCA_002405435.1 Flavobacteriales bacterium UBA4660 | reverse complement strand
ACATCCACATCGAAACCTATTCGCTGCTGATCGATGCATATATATAAGAGACCGCCGAAAAGAATTACCTCTTCAAGGCCATTGAGACCCTGGACTGTGTGAGGAAAAAAGCGGAATGGGCACTGCGCTGGATCAAAAACGGAAGTTTTGCCCAACGCCTGGTAGCCTTTGCCGCGGTGGAAGGTATTTTCTTCAGCGGATCTTTCTGTTCGATTTTCTGGCTCAAGAAACGCGGCCTGATGCCGGGCCTGACCTTCTCCAATGAGCTGATTTCAAGAGACGAGGGTTTGCACTGCGACTTCGCCTGCCACCTCTACACCAGACACCTGGTCAACAAACTTCCGAAAGAGGAAATCCGCGCGATCGTTACCAACGCAGTGGAAATTGAAAAGGAATTTGTGACTGATGCACTTCCGGTAAAGCTTATCGGAATGAACGCAGAAATGATGCAGCAATACATCGAATTCGTCGCCGACCGCCTGCTGGTGGAACTG
>DHLU01000065.1:9294-9658 GCA_002405435.1 Flavobacteriales bacterium UBA4660 | reverse complement strand
GATCTCGCTCCAGGGCAAGACCAACTTTTTCGAAAAGCGGGTGGGAGAATACCAGAAAGCCGGCGTACTCAACAAAACCGAGAGCAGCGGCTTTATGTTGGACGCGGAATTTTAAAGACCCGGACCGCTTCGGCGGGAAGGCAACCAGCTATACCAAACAAACCACGTATTAATTAACCACGCACTGCCGTCCGGAGCAGAGAAACGGACAGCAGGGAAGCATGTTATTCTCTGCCAGCAAAACCTATTTACCAAGACTACAGGAGGAAAAAGTATGTACGTAATCAAACGGGACGGACGCAAGGAAAGCGTAAAGTTTGACAAAATCACCGCCAGGATTCAGAAGCTCTGCTATGGGCTCAAC
>DHLU01000065.1:8946-9128 GCA_002405435.1 Flavobacteriales bacterium UBA4660 | reverse complement strand
CCATGGTGGACTATATGCGCATCGCCAAAAAGGTGATTGAGGGCGTTTACGATGGCGTAAGCACCTCAGAATTAGACAACCTGGCGGCCGAAATCGCAGCCACCAACACCACAGCCCACCCCGACTATGCCCAGCTGGCCTCACGCATAGCCGTGAGCAACCTGCACAAAAACACCAAGAAG
>DHLU01000065.1:8397-8766 GCA_002405435.1 Flavobacteriales bacterium UBA4660 | reverse complement strand
CGTTTTCACAGACGATGCGCGACCTCTACGAATACGTCGACCCCAAGACCGGCCAGAACGCCGGCCTCATCGCCGACGACGTGATGAAGGTTATCGATGAAAATGCACCGACCCTCGACAGTACCATCATCTACGACCGGGATTTTAACTTCGACTATTTCGGCTTCAAAACCCTCGAACGCTCCTACCTGCTCAAACTCTACGGGAAAGTAGCCGAACGCCCCCAGCACCTCTTTATGCGGGTAGCCGTAGGCATTCACAAACACGACCTCGACAATGTGGTGAAAACCTACAACATGATCAGCGAAGGCTGGTTTACCCACGCCACACCCACCCTGTTCAATGCAGGAACCCCCAAACCGCAGATGT
>DHLU01000065.1:7639-8290 GCA_002405435.1 Flavobacteriales bacterium UBA4660 | reverse complement strand
CCCTGTTCAATGCTGGAACCCCCAAACCGCAGATGTCATCCTGCTTCCTGCTGCAGATGCAAAACGACAGTATCGAAGGCATCTACAACACCCTTAAACAAACGGCACTCATCTCCCAGAGCGCCGGCGGAATCGGGTTGAGCATCCACAACATCCGCGCTAAGGGGTCGTACATCCGCGGAACCAACGGTACCAGCAACGGGATCGTACCCATGCTGCGTGTATTCAACGATACCGCCCGCTACGTCGACCAGGGCGGCGGAAAAAGAAAAGGCTCATTCGCCATCTACATCGAACCCTGGCACGCCGATATCTTCGACTTCCTCGAACTGCGGAAAAACCACGGAAAGGAAGAAGCCCGGGCACGCGACCTGTTTTATGCCCTCTGGATTCCAGACCTCTTTATGAAACGCGTAAAGGCTGACGGGGAATGGACGCTCATGTGCCCCAACGAATGCCCGGGCCTCGCTGACTGCTGGGGAGAAGAGTTTGAAGCACTGTACACTAAATACGAACAGGAAGGCAAAGGCCGCCAGACAGTGAAAGCCCAGGACCTGTGGTTTAAGGTCCTCGAAGCACAGATCGAAACCGGCACCCCCTACATGCTTTTCAAGGATGCCGCCAACCGCAAGAGCAACCAGCAGAACCTGG
>DHLU01000065.1:3774-7498 GCA_002405435.1 Flavobacteriales bacterium UBA4660 | reverse complement strand
CAAGAGCAACCAGCAGAACCTGGGTACAATCAAAAGCTCAAACCTGTGCACAGAAATTATCGAGTATACCAGCGCCGATGAAATCGCCGTATGCAACCTCGGCAGTATTGCACTCCCCAAGTTCGTGCGCGACGGACAGTTTGACCACCACCAGCTCTTCGAAGTCACCTACCAGCTGACGGTTAACCTCAACCGCGTGATCGATGCCAACTACTACCCTGTGCCCGAAACGCGCCGCAGCAACATGCGCCACCGACCCATCGGAATCGGCGTACAGGGACTGGCAGACGCATTCATACTGATGCGCTATCCGTTCGACAGTGAAGAGGCCCGGATACTTAACCGCGAAATCTTCGAAACAATCTATTATGCCGCCTGCACAGCCTCGAAAGACCTGGCCATAAAAGACGGAGCCTATGAAACTTTCCCGGGATCACCGGCTAGCAAAGGAATCCTGCAGTTTGATATGTGGAATGTTACGCCATCACCACGCTGGGAATGGGAGATCCTCAGGGAGGAAATCAAACAGCACGGTATGCGCAACTCACTGCTCGTCGCTCCGATGCCAACAGCCAGCACCGCGCAAATCCTCGGCAACAACGAATGCTTCGAACCATACACGTCAAATATCTACACACGCCGCGTGCTGGCCGGCGAATACATCATTGTCAATAAACACCTGCTCAAAGACCTCGTCAGCCTGGGCCTCTGGAATGAAGATGTGAAAAACAAACTCATTGCGGCCAATGGATCCGTGCAACACATCGAGGAACTCCCCGAAAACCTGAAGGCCCTCTACAAGACAGCATGGGAACTATCCCAAAAGGTCATTCTCGACATGGCCGCCGACCGGGGCGCTTTTATCTGCCAGAGCCAGTCACTCAACGTGTTTATGGAAAACGCGACCTTCGGCAAACTGACCTCAATGCACTTCTATGCCTGGGAACGCGGACTGAAAACCGGCATGTACTACCTGCGCACCAAAGCCGCAACCGACGCCATCAAGTTTACCGTTGACAAGCGGTACAAGGAAACCACTGAAGTGCAGTCGGCCACCGTGCCTGATGCCGCAGCCTATGTGGAAGTGACTCCGGTCAAAACCAGCGAACGCGAAGAGGCAATGGGTGACTACACGGGCATGAGCGCCGAAGAACTCGCGCGCCAACAGGCAGCCATCGCCTGTTCGCTCGACAACCCGGACAGCTGCGAAATGTGCAGCGGATAAATTCCGGTTGAACCCTTTCGGGAGGCATGTGCAACAGCACAGGCGCCCACAAATTCAGCCCCGTGATGCCCGGATACCAACGGAAGTCACGGGGCTGTTGTATATCACACCAGCGAGGCACCAAAGACTTCTGCAATCTTTTCCTTCAGCACCCCTTTGACTTCTTCCATCGGCAGTGTGTAGCCAAGTTCAATGTGCATAGAGGTGACGGCTTTGTCGGAAATACCGCAGGGTATAATGTTGTCGAAATACTGCAATTGGGCGTTCACGTTGAAGGCAAAACCATGCATGGTGACCCAGCGGCTGCACTTGACGCCCAGCGCAGCAATCTTCCTCGCCCGCGCGGGATGATCTGGCTCCAGCCATACGCCCGTGAGTCCCTCAATACGCCCGGCCGCAATGCCATAAACGGCCAGTGTGCGTATGATCGATTCTTCCAGACAGCGCAGGTACCGGTGTATATCAGAAAAAAAATGGTCAAGGTCAAAAATGGGATAACCCACCAACTGGCCGGGCCCGTGGTAGGTGATGTCTCCGCCCCGGTTGATGGCGTAAAAGGAAGCATCGACATTACGCAAGGCCGCATCGTCGAGCAGCAGGTGCGAAATATCACCACTCTTGCCGAGGGTATATACGTGGGGATGCTCCACAAAAAGCAGGTGATTCACCGTGGCCTCCTGCCCCTCAGCCGGCGCCGTCCGGTTGCGGGTCTTGGTGGCGACAGTTTCGGCAAAAAGACGTTCCTGCAGATCCCAGCATTCTTTATAATCCATCCGGCCGAGGTCGCGGAATACGATGCTCGATTGCTTTTCCTGCCTGGAATCCGGGAGGCCCATCAAACCTTGCTCAACGCATTCTTGAGGTAAATGATCGCAGGGATGGCTACCGGATCTTCCTGGCGCAGTACCGCAAGTTCAATCGACAGCAAGTCGCCGAGGTGGTTGAGGTAGAGGGTGCGCTCAAGCCGCGACGCCCCCTTGCTGAATACCTCAATGAGGGTATCGCACTTCTCCGACATAAGTTTTTTACAGAGATCCATACGGATTTGCGAACGCGGATGGTCATCAGCATTGCGCAGCAACAGCACGGCAATGCGGTTATCGGCACCGGTCCAGCCGACGAGTTCGTTGTGGTTCATCTCAGGAAAGACATGGTGCCAACAAAGCATCTTGGCGTTTTCGTTAATCTGCTGACGCCAGCGAATGGCCAACCCTTCATAGGATGCCTCGCTGTACAGCACGGGGATGCGGGTTACCAGGCGGGCAGCCGTGTCACGCGCCCAGGCCTCCATGGCATGGTGTTCGGTGTTCAGGAGCGAAACAGCGGCCTTTACTTGTGCAGCAAAGTCTCCTCCGCAATATCCATAGCGGTGAAGCACAAAGAAGAGTTGTATGAGTGAGTAGCCCAGCATGGAGCGGGGCGGGTTGCCACCGGGAATGATGATGTGGTTAAGGCCGCGCTCAGCAGCGATCTGCCCGATTTTGCCCCCACTGGTCACACAGACCACTTCTGCACCCCGCGTCAGGGCCTCGTGCATGGCAGCCAGGGTTTCTTCCGTGTCGCCGCTGTAGCTGGAAATAATCACCAGCGAATCGGCACCGACAAAAGCAGGAAGTACGTAATCGCTGTAGCACAGTATGGGAAGGCTACAGGTGTCGGCCAGCACCTGGGAAACAATCTTTCCGCCGATGCCACTGCCGCCCAGGCCGGAGATCACGATATGACTGAATGAGCGGTCAGCCGGCCGGAACTGCACGTTATTGCCTATTTCAAGGGCTTCGAGAAGATGTTGGGGAAATGCGTCTACAAGGTTTTTCATCGGGCGCAAAATTAATCGGCTCTCAAGCGGCTGGCGACGACAAAAAAACACCCTCCCCTGCGAGGGGGAGGGCGTTTCAACCTCTAACCTATGTATTAACCCGCCGCTCCCGGGTTAGCGTGGAGCGGTAGCTATTTGAATCATCTGCATCCGCACATCATTGAGTGCGATCAGTTTGCTCAGGTAGGCATTTACGTTGCCGGTCTGCATGTACTCGAAGGCCTGCTGGCGCATCGCGTAATATTTTAGCTTCAATTCGTTCATGGTGTCAGGATTTTAATGTGAATATCCCGTTTATGCGAACGGCGTGCCAAACTCACCAACCCTTGTTGTGGCAAGGGTTTCGGAAGGTCGGTGTGTGGAGGAAATACGAAAGTGGGGTGAAAAAACAGGAGCCCTTTGTGCAGGTGCACCTCCACCGCAAGCACAAAGGCCGGCGGGGGGTTGAAACAGTGTCAGGACTGCTTCTGAAGGAGTTCCGCGTATTCTTTGGCGAAGTAGGTCAGGATTACATCTGCGCCCGCCCGGCGGATCGAGAGCAGGGTTTCGCACATGGCCCGGGTACCGTCGAGCCATCCGTTGGCCGCAGCGGCCTTGACCATCGCATACTCCCCACTGACGTTATAGGCAGCAATGGGCAGGCGGCTGGCTTGTTTCAGGCGGTGAATGATGTCGAGGTA
>DHLU01000065.1:0-3656 GCA_002405435.1 Flavobacteriales bacterium UBA4660 | reverse complement strand
ATGATGTCGAGGTAGGCGAGGGCGGGCTTAACCATGAGAAAATCTGCCCCTTCCGCCTCGTCCAGGGCTGCTTCACGCAGGGCTTCCCTAGCGTTGGCAGGATCCATCTGGTAGGTCTTTTTGTCGCCTGAGCGGGGCGCTGAGTCAAGTGCCTCCCTGAAAGGACCGTAAAAGGCACTGGCGTACTTGGCGGTATAACTCATGATACCCACATCAGGATAGCCTGCGTCATCGAGTGCGCGCCTTATGTAGGCCACCCTGCCATCCATCATGTCTGAGGGGCCCACGAGATCGAAACCCGCCTTTGCCTGGGCAACCGCCATGCGGGCCAGAATCGGCAAGCTGGCATCATTGACAATCCGTCCGTGCTCTACCAAACCGTCGTGGCCGTCGCTGTTGTAAGGATCCATGGCTACATCACTCACAAAACAGGCTTCGGGAAAGCGCTTCTTAAGTCCCGCGACCGCAGTCAGGTAAAAATTGTCTTCGGCATAGCTGTAGCGCGCCTCCCGGTCTTTGTGCGTGTCTGCAACCGCCGGAAACAGCACAAAGGAGCGAATGCCAAGGGCGATACACGCCTCAACCTCCCCGGTCAGCAGGTCTGCCGACCAGCGGTAAATCCCCGGCATGGAGGCTATAGACTCCCTTCTCCCAGCGCCTTCTAACAGGAATAGGGGGTATATCAAACAAGTAAGGGAAACCTCAGTTTCCCTTACCATGTTTCTTATGACTTCAGACTGTCTGTTTCTCCGAGGTCGTATGTGCATGAAATGCTTAGTTGATTCCGTCTACCTGAGCTTTCAGTGCATCGTAGCCTGCTTGCGCCTCTTTCACGCTGTTCAGAATGTCCTCAGGCTTCTGCTCGCCGAGTTCAGCAGCAGCAGGTACAGCAGGAACTGTCCACGCGGCCAAGGTCTCCTGGGCAGCCTTCAGGGCAGTGAGTTTGCCGGTCCAGGCAGCAGTAGTAGCACTGTCGGGCAGGTTGGTGGTGTCTGCAGTCAGTTTGCCCCACTCCTCAGAGACAGAGGCAATTTTGGCCTGAATGGTAGAGTCCAGAGAGCCTTTGCCGGCATTCAGGGTCTCAGCCAGTTTGGAGGCTTCTGCAAGAACAGGGTTTTCAGCAGCAGTACATGCAGCCAAAATGGCTACAGAAAAGAAGAAAGCAAACACTTTGAAATAGGTTTTCATATTGATTTGGGTTTTACATGGATTTGCGTGGTACAGGGTCATGTCCGTGGGTGCCCCAGGGGTGGCACCGCATTATTCTTTTCATTCCAAGCCAGACACCTTTCCAGGGTCCCCACTCCTCGATCGCCATCACTGCAAAACGCGAACAACTGGGCTCGTGCCTGCAACTTCCTGAAAACCAAGGGGATAAAGTCCACTGGTAGAGTCGGATTGGGAAAATGAATAATGTTTTCAAAGACCAACTTCCTTAAAAAGCGCGCAAAGGTATCAGATTTTCAACACGATACAAATTGAATCTTCAATTACTTTTTCAAACGCCCAGGGTTAATGACGGTTTAGATGCCTGCATGCTGTGGGTTCAGTCCTGGGTCGGGGCAACGTTGTTGGCCGGGCTGATTTTGTCGTGCCGGATTACCCTGAACGGGTAGACATTGGCGAGATCACCCGGATTGTCGAGCAGCAACGAGGAGGACCATTGTGCGGGATCGAAGGGGGGGAAAAAGGTGTCGGCGTCAGGAAAACCGGCATCGACATAGGTGATATACATGCGGTCGGCCACCCCACTTTCCAGTGCCAGGCGGTAAATCTCCCCTCCGCCGATGATGAAGGTTTCTTCCTCAGCGGCATCGCGCGCGATGTCAAGGGCCTCCTCCAGCGAACATACCAGAAAACACTCTGGCGCGGCGTAGTCGGGGTTTCTGGATATCACCACATTGGTGCGGTCGCTCAGCGGACGGTACTTAGACGGGATGCTCTCATAATTCTTGCGCCCCATAATCACGTGGTGCCAGAGCGTGGTCTCCCGGAAAAACTGCATATCGGCGGGCAGGTGCCACAGCAGGGTGTTGTTTTTTCCGCTTTCTCTGTTGCGGCCCATAGCCGCGATAATGCTTACTGTCATGGGGCGGTAATTGCGTTATACGGCCACCTCGGCCTTAATGTGGGGGTGGGGATCGTAATCAACGAGGGTAAAATCCGCGTAGGAGAAACCGAAGATGTCGCTTACACCGGGGTTGAGCAACATGGCAGGCAGCGGACGTGGTGTGCGGCTCAGCTGCAGTTTCGCTTGTTCGACATGGTTGCTGTACAGGTGCACATCGCCCCCTGTCCAGATAAACTCACCCGGCTGAAGGTCGGTCACTTGGGCGACCATTAGGGTGAGCAGCGCATAGCTCGCAATGTTGAAGGGCACGCCGAGAAAGGTATCACAGCTGCGCTGGTAGAGTTGGCAGCTGAGTTTATTTCCGGCCACATAAAACTGAAACAGGCAGTGGCAGGGCGGCAGTGCCATCTGGTCGATAAATGAGGGGTTCCATGCCGAAACAATGTGCCGCCGGCTGTCGGGATTTTTTTTGATACCTGCTATGAGGTTGGCGATCTGGTCGGTATGCGTTCCGTCGGGATTGGGCCATGACCGCCACTGGTAACCGTACACCGGACCCAGGTTGCCGTTTTCATCGGCCCATTCATCCCAGATGCCTACGCCGTTTTCTTTCAGGTAAGCAATGTTGGTGTCGCCCTTGAGAAACCATAGCAACTCGTGGATGATGCTGCGCAGATGCAGTTTTTTCGTGGTGACCAGTGGAAAGCCCTGCTGAAGGTCGAAGCGCATCTGGTAGCCGAAAACGCTGTAGGTTCCGGTTCCGGTGCGGTCGGTCTTTTTGGCTCCGTGATCGAGCAGGTGCTGAAGCAGATCGTGATAGGCACGCATGGTGCGAAATTACTGGGGCCGCTCCGGTGATGTACACCTGTTTTTCAACGAGAAATCAAATGAGGCATTTATGGTATTTTTAACCCCTCATGTCCGGAATTAAATTTTTCACCCATGCGTTGCGTACCTTCCGTACCACCGGCTCGCTGGTTCCGTCGTCACCGGCCCTCGTGGCGCGCATGACCAAGCCGGAGGACTTCAGAAAGGCCAGGGTGATTGTCGAACTGGGTCCCGGAGAAGGATGCATGACGGAAGAAATCCTGCACATCATGCCTGAGCAGGCGCGGCTGACGGCCTTTGAGGTCAATCCGCAATTTGTCAAGCTGCTCGAAAAATACCGTTCGCCGCGGTTTGAGGCGATTCAGGACGGGGCGCAGCACCTCGGAAAATATATTGAAGACGGCAGCGCAGATATCGTGCTGAGTTCACTGCCGCTGGCCAATTTCAGTCGGGAACTGAAAAATGAAATCATGGACGCCGTGCTCAAGGCGATGAAACCGGATGCCTTGTTTATTCAATATCAGTATTCCTTGCTGGATGCGCGGCTGATCAAAAATGCATTTTCAGGGGTGAAGCGTGGCTATGTCTGGCGCAATGTGCCGCCGGCGGTTGTTTACTTCTGTCGCAAATAGCCCGTGCGTGCCTTTTCAGTCAGAGGGCGGCGCAGTGGGAAACCTCAAAAAGAACGAAGATCCTTTGCCGTGCCGGCTGCGGAAAAATACGGCGCCTCCAGACAGGTTCATCATGTTGCGTACCA
>DHLU01000064.1:918-3749 GCA_002405435.1 Flavobacteriales bacterium UBA4660 | reverse complement strand
ATAAGATTCATGCGCTCGTTTCGTGAAATACCTACCAGGCAGAAGGCTTTGAACCAGGAAGGCGGTCGCTCCAGTGTAGAGCGTTTCATAATGTAGGTAAGATTCTTATAGAGCTGGTATTCTGATTGCTCTGTATCGTAGAGCAGAACGGCCTTTTGGCTATCGTTCTCCTGTACGCTTGTACCAAGCGTATCAACCACAACACCTTCTGGTTTGATGCAGCCGGATAATATGCCACCCAGGTAATTGGTCTTTCCACTTCCTTCTGAACCGGCTACACAGAGTAAGTTCCCGGGTGAGCCAATCGTAACATCGTTTATTTTGATTACCGGATCCGGAGCTTTAGGTGGTTTGTCAAAGTCTATTTCACAGCTGCGCTTAACCGAAAGTGTGTCCTCGGAGATCTGATCGAGCATCTCCACAAAGAGCATCATCAAATCATCGGCTGTGTGCCCTAAGTGGAGTTTCCGGATTAGCTGACCCCACTTTTCCACTTTCACTTGACCCCAGCCTACCGGAGCAACAGGACCAGTGCTAATCTAACTAAGGACGCTAAAAATCAAGGGGTCATTTTAGTCGGCAAATTGGGGTATGCTTGGCCGGATTTTCCCCATGACATTCAATCATGAAAAAAACACTAAAAGGTATTTGCCCTTACTGGAGCAGGAGGTTATTGGCAAGCCGAATCCTGCACTCCTACGCATCATAGTGAGCGACGATCACGTGCGGGTAGATTTTGGCTATGTGGCCAGCGAGCAATACGACTGCGGGGGATGAATCCGCATGGCGCCCTATACATATATCCGTGTGCACGGGCGTGCGGAGAAGTATGGCCTCAAGGAGGCACGCAACATTCCAC
This sequence comes from Flavobacteriales bacterium UBA4660, assembly GCA_002405435.1. Taxonomy (GTDB): domain Bacteria; phylum Bacteroidota; class Bacteroidia; order Flavobacteriales_D; family Sanyastnellaceae; genus UBA4660. Next base: position 2,890 of record DHLU01000064.1, on the reverse strand, counting down.
TGGCCCCCGAACAGCACCACTTTGACTCAACGCAGGACTGGCGTGTGTTCAGTTTGTTTTTTGCCCCCATTCCGCTGGTGAATTGTACCCTCGACATCATTGAGGAGGAAAACCCAACCCCAGACGAATTCAATTATTACGGCATTCGGCTGACACGGGTGAAGGAGCGGGAACGCTGGCACAGCATCGGTTAGGGTAAAGAGCGGTTACCGCGGTCACATGCGGTGGTTTCGGCAGGGCCCACCGGCAAGGCGGGAGTAGCGCGGCAGCAACATGCGTCGCCCAGGCGCATCTTCCTCGTTTGCGGATAGACGCGGGTCCTGGTATTGCCGATGTTTCTACCCTGACCGGGCAAACCATGCCGTACTTCAGCCTGCCGAAAAATAAAACACCCACAGGCAGAAGGCGAGTACGCCGGCCGCAAGCACGCTGAGGGTAATGAGGGTAACTTGACGTGAGCGTTCTTTTCGCGCATCCCGTTCGGCGAAGGCTTCGCTTTTTTCGCGGCTTCGCTGTTGCAGGCGCTCGCGGTACTGTTGGTGGTTATCTACCTCGTAACGTCCCGTGAGCACTCCGGCTTCGAAGATGAGGAATTCATCTTTTTCGTAGAGCGATTCATAGCCCCTGTGCACGAAATCGAGCATCAGTCCGCGTGGTACGCGAATTTCTCCGCTGAACCATTGGGCAAAAACACGCGATTTTCCGGGAAACAGGTACGACAGGTCCACCTCGCGGTAGTCGTCCACGAAGGCTGTGAGCCTCACCAGGTACAGCTGGTTGTCGCGGAGTTCCCACTCGCCGTAATAGCCGCGCAGGCAGGCGCTGGACGGTGAGAGCAGCGAGATGTCTCTTCGGCTTTGCAGGAAGGGCTGCAAAGGTTCTGTGGCAATCCAGGTTTCTTCGCCCTGGTACAATAATCTTTCTCTGGCCTGTGCGGTCATAGGCTTTTGGTCGGTTATGTGCCGTTGCAACCGGGGCAAATGCTTCGGCCGCTGACGGCGGTGTATCTGGGTCCTTTCAGGTCCTGGTCGGTGCGGCAATGGTGCGCATGCGCAAGGACCTGAACGGAGAGAACAAAAAGGATGCGTAACCGCATCCTTTTTTTTAGGTGAACCACGACGCCGGCCCGTTCAGTCCGGGCGGCCCGTATCGTATAACCCGGGACCCCTGTCGGTGTGGCAGCCCCGTGCATGTGGTGAGCGATATAGAAAAGCCGTGCAGCGGGTATTCCCGCGCACAACGTTCCGGTTCGCTCCGGTAATGTGTCCTGTTGTTGTGGCAACCAGGATGCGCTGTGCGGCTGCCAATTCTCCGAACGATTCGTCATGGAGAACGCGGTAAATATACACAAAGCGCCAATTCCGTCCCGCCGGCGCATGGCCAATCGGCATGCGCGCGGCTGACCCACGGCCGGCGCGGTTGCCATCACCGGCATTTTCCCGGCCTTCCGAATCATTTGTAGCCCGCAGGGCTGTGCAGGACCGTTGGTTCGCCGGTATTCCTGCGCTGCCGGGTTTTCGCTTACGCCCTGTTTCTGCTGTGCTTGGCTTGAGTGCGCGGGTTGAACTATCTTGCTCACCGATGCCGGTCGGCCGTTGCCAGCTGGTTTCCGGGAAAACAGGGCGTGCGGCAGACAGGGCCGCGGGCAGCGGGGTGAAGAGCATGGCGTGGCGTTGACGCTGCAAATGAAAAAACAAAATTTGTCAAATAAGGTCAATACTAAATTTAACCCGTGCGGCTTGATTTTCTTTGCCGTACATACCGTGGCATATGTTTAACCAACACAGGATATACAGGGTTTTTCAACTCATTAACTACCTCAAGGCAAAGCCGCCGAAGTCAGTCAAAAACATCATGCAGTTTCTTGACACGTCTGAGCGCACGGTGTATCGGTACCTTGATATGCTGAAGGACCTGGGGTTCAGAATTGAGCGCGACAGTGGCAACCGGATATGGATTGACGGGCCGGGGG
>DHLU01000064.1:0-807 GCA_002405435.1 Flavobacteriales bacterium UBA4660 | reverse complement strand
GGCAACCGGATATGGATTGACGGTCCGGGGGGTGTGGAGGTGGTGCCGTTTACCGGGCAGGAGGCCGATTACCTGGAAAAGCTGATTCGCACGTCAGGCAAGGGGCCGAAGATTGCGGAGAGTGTGCTGAAAAAAGTGAAGCAGGCGAGCGAACTGCACGTGGGGGCTAACCTGCTGTTTAAGGCGCACCTGGGGCAGTTGGTGGAGCAGATATCCATTGCCATTTTGGAGGGCAGGCGGTTGCTGATAAAAAACTATGCCTCTGCCAACAGCCAGACGGTGACAGATCGCGTGGTAGAGCCGATGTGCTTTACCGACAACTATGCTTCACTCTCGGCGTTTGAGGTAAAAACGCGCCAGAATAAGTATTTCAACCTCGAGCGGATGGCGGGCGTGGAGGTATTGCCGGGAAAGATGAAGTTTGAACATTTGCATGAGTTCTTTAAGCCGGATGTATTCGGTTTTCAGGGCAGCAGCCTTGACAAGCAGGTGGAAATGGAGATGAGCCTGCGCGCTGCGCTGGTATTGAAAGAGGAATACCCCATGAGCATTCCTTACATTTTGCCCATGCCTCACACAGACCGCTACACCTTCACGGCGAAGGTGCAGAGTTTCGGACCGCCGGGTCGTTTCGTGCGTGGCTTTCCCCAAGAAGTCAGGGTAACAGGCTCCAAAGAATTCATTCGCTACCTGAAACGCACAGGGAAGGGGGGCCGCACATAGAATTACACCCATGAAAACGATTGAAGTCGTTGCGGCAGTTATTCAATGTGGCGATAAAATTCTTTGCGTGAGGCGTGGGATAGC
>DHLU01000227.1:6862-7188 GCA_002405435.1 Flavobacteriales bacterium UBA4660 | reverse complement strand
CGACAACCATTTTGACGTAGCTATTATGCATGCCGATATGGAACACATACCCGATGTCAGCGCCGCCTTCCGCGAATGCGCGCGGGTACTTAAACCCGGCGGCGTACTGGTAGGCTATGTGGCCTTCATGGAGTGCTTTCATGAGATTTCCTATTCACACCTTTCCTTTAAGGCGCTGGAGTACTTCGCCCGTAAAAACGGAATGAAACTCGAGATTATCTCGGGTGGGCGTCGGTTCGGACTGGATTACCACCGGCAGGTGCTGCTGTATCCCCTCCCGGTACAGTGGGTAAGGCCCTTCCTGTCCTGGACGACACGGTCGTGGA
>DHLU01000227.1:6345-6736 GCA_002405435.1 Flavobacteriales bacterium UBA4660 | reverse complement strand
CTGGTTGAAGAGCAGGCTGGCATGGGTTGCCTTGCGTGTCCTTCGCCGCCAATCCGCTTCGGAGGCTTCGGCCAAGGCCGTTCTCTATTACAAGGTCGAATGCCTGCGCCTGTCCCAGGGATTTGATTTTGTCATCCGCAAGTGCTGACAGTCCGGCGCGCGCTGGCAGGCCGCCGCTCACCTGTCCGCCCCGGCAACCGCTCATCAACGGTATCAGGTCACTCCCGGCCGGTTTGTATGTCATTTTTTCAGAGGTTTTACCCTTGGCACAACCTTAGCGTATGGGCAGCACACTAAAAAAAACTTTATCCCTATGGAATCAGGTACCCTCAAGGTCCACACGGAAAACATCTTCCCGATTATCAAAAAATTCCTCTACAGCGACCACGAG
>DHLU01000227.1:1863-6209 GCA_002405435.1 Flavobacteriales bacterium UBA4660 | reverse complement strand
TACAGCGACCACGAGATCTTCCTGCGTGAGTTGGTCAGCAATGCGGTGGATGCCTGTCAGAAAGTCAAAACGTTGGCCATAGCCGGTGAAATTCCCCACGACGGTCATGGCCTGAAAGTGGAAATTCTGGTTGACAAAAGTGCAGGCACCCTGACGGTGCGTGACAACGGTATCGGCATGACGGCGGAGGAGGTGGACAAGTACATCAACCAGATTGCATTTAGCGGGGCGGAAGAATTTGTGGACAAATACAAGGATGCCCAGATTATCGGTCATTTCGGACTCGGGTTTTACTCGGCCTTTATGGTGGCCAGGAAGGTGGAAATTTTCACCCTGAGCCAGCGCACCGGGGCCTCGCCGGTATATTGGAGCTGCGACGGTTCCCCAGACTTCACCATGGTGCCCGGTGAGAAACAGACTGCAGGTACCGACATCGTGCTGCATATGGCCGAGGATGCCGCCGAGTTTCTCGAAGACCCCCGTATCAGGGGCATACTGGGTAAGTATTGCAAGTTTATGCCTGTGCAGATTGTCTTCGGAGAACGGTCGGAGTGGGTCGATAATGCCGAAGGCAAAATGGATAAAGACGGCCAGCCCGAACAGGTCGAGGTCAAAGTGCCCGACGTGATAAATAATACCGATCCGCTGTGGTTGAAAAAGCCCGCAGACCTCTCCGAAGAAGACTACAAGAAATTCTACAGGGAGCTTTATCCGATGACGTTTGATGATCCACTCTTTCACATTCACATCAACGTCGACTTCCCCTTCAACCTGACCGGCATTCTGTATTTCCCGCGGTTGAAAAACAATTTTGAGGTTCAGCGCAACAAGATAGCCCTCTACAGCAACCAGGTGTTTATTACCGATGAGGTGAAAAACATTCTGCCCGACTTCCTGACCCTTCTGCACGGCGTGGTTGATTCGCCCGACATTCCGCTCAACGTTTCACGGAGTTACCTGCAGGAGGATGCCAATGTCAAGAAGATATCGGCGCATATCACCAAGAAGGTGTCCGACAAACTGAACCAGATGTTTACGAACGACCGCGCGGATTTTGAATCCAAGTGGAACGACATCGGTGTATTTGTACAATACGGTCTGTTGACCGATGACAAATTTTTTGAACGCGCGGAGAAATTCGCCTTGTACACCACCACGGCCGGCGCCTGCCATACGTGGGATGAACTGAAGGATAAACTTTCGGAAATACACAAAGACCACAAGGGAGAGGTCATTTACCTCTACACGACAGATGCCGAGGCCCAGCACACGGCCGTGGAAGCGGCGGTAGCGCTCGGCTATGTGGTACTGAAAATGGAAGGACCACTGACGCCACACCTGTTGTCGCACCTGGAGTCAAAACACCGGGGTATTCGCTTCAAGCGGGTGGATGCTGATGTGCCTGACCGGTTGATAGCAAAAACGGAGGAGTTGCCCGTTGCCCTCACCACGGAGCAGCAAGGTACCTGGAAGGAAAGACTGGGTACGCTGGTCGATACGACCAGGTATGCAGTGTCCTTTGCTTCCGGCAGTCCGTCAGACCCCCCGATGGCCATCACCCAAAACGAGTTTATGCGCAGGATGAAGGAACAAAGTGCCATGGGTGGAGGCGCAATTTATGGTTCACTTCCCGAGTCGTATAACCTCGTGGTAAACGGCAACCACCCCATCTGGACCGAGGAGTACGACGAAATGCGGGTGAAACAAGCCGTTGACCTCGCCCTGTTGTCAAACGGATTGCTCAAGGGAGAAGCCCTGGCCGCGTTTCTGCGACGCAGTTATGGCATGCTGGGCAGCCACTGACACTATCTTTAACCGCTTTACTTATATCTCACCAAAATGAAAAGATCACTCACTACATCGCTCCTTATCCTGCTGGCAGTGGTATTGGGCATATTCATCGTATTTTATCTCTGGGCAGCCGGCATCAGAGACAGCGCGGTAACCAAACAGGAGACCGTCAATGAGTCATGGGGCAATGTGCAGGCCGCATACCAGCGTCGTGCAGACTTGATTCCCAACCTGGTCAACACGGTAAAGGGTGCGGCAGAGAATGAGAAACAAATTCTCATTGACGTTACCCAGGCACGCGCCGGTATCGGTGCCGCCAAGTCACCGGCAGAGCTCGAGCAGCATGGTGCGGTCATCAACCGTGCGATATCCGTTATTTTCGAGCGTTATCCGGAGGTGAAGGCCACCCAGAATTTTGCCACACTACAGGCTCAGCTCGAGAGCACGGAAAACGTCGTGCGAACCGAACGCACACGCTACAACGAAACGGTGAAGGACTACAATGCCTATATCCGCGGTACCTTCAGAAGAATGGCCATCAGCATGCTCGGTTCAGAGGAAGATAACCTCACCCGGCGCGAGATGTTTGAAGCCAAAGAAGGCACGGAGGATGCCCCGACCGTCGATTTTTCGGGCGGCGAGGGCGGTAACGCGGCACCCGATACGACACGATGATGGCCATGCCGTCTGAAGGACATTTCCCGCCGTCCCTGTATGAGCGCGTTTACCGCGCAGTGGAGGAGGCAGAGCGCCTTACCTCCGCAGAGATCCGCGTGCACATAGAAGACGAATGCCACGAAGAGGTGATGGACCGCGCGGCATACATTTTCGCCGAGCTGGGCATGCACCGGACGGAGCGTAGAAATGGTGTGCTGGTTTATGTGGCGGTTGATCACCGCAAATTGGCCATACTCGGTGACGTGGGAATCAGTTCGAAGGTTTCGCATGATTTCTGGTGTTCAACCCGCGATTATATGGTGCAGTCATTTTCAGCGGGCCGTTATGAAGAAGGCCTCTGTTATGCCATTGACCAGGCTGCGCTGAAATTGAGTGAGTTTTTTCCGCCTGCTGACGGTGATAAAAACGAGTTGTCTAACGTACTGTCCACCCGCCGGCGTAAATACCCATGAAACGAATGCGTCTCAGCCTCTTCCTTGCGTTGGCCCTCTGGGCTTTTCCGTGCCCGGAGATAGATGCCCAAAAGGCAGGACAGGAGTGTTTTCCGGTCAAATCGGAAGACCGTCTTTTTTACGATGAGGCCAATGTGGTGGACGATGCTGTGGAGCAGCGGCTCGCTCAGACGTTGTCGGAATTTGCCCGAACGACTTCCAACCAGGTGGTGGTGGTAGTGGTGAACGACCTCTGTGGCATGGACCGTTCGCAGTTTGCCATAGAACTGGGCGAGGCCTGGGGCGTAGGTCAGGAAAAGGAAGACAACGGGGTGGTAGTGCTCGTCAAACCCAAAACGCCGCAGGAAAACGGCAAGGCATTTATTGCGGTGGGGCGCGGCCTTACCGGTGCTATTCCGTCGGCCACAGCCTATGAGATTGTGAGCAATGAAATGATTCCCCATTTCAAGACCGGAGACTATGGTACCGGTATTGACGCCGGACTGAAGGTGGTGATGGATCTCGCATCGGGCGCTTACAACCACCAGGTTTACGATAACGACCATCGCGGGCGAAAACGGGGTACCGGCGCCGGCGCCGTTCTGGTGTTTCTGGTTGTGCTGGTGGTATTGTTTTTCAAGAGTCGTCAGGTTCGTCAGTATGCCCGCTCCAACCACCTGGGATTCTGGGCGGCATGGTGGCTGCTCAACAGCATGGGCAGCAGGCACCGCGGATTCTGGAGTGATTTTTCCGGTGGCCGGGGCGGTTTTGGCGGTGGCGGCGGATTCGGCGGCTTTGGCGGTGGCAGCTTCGGTGGCGACGGTGCCGGCGGCAGCTGGTAACGGTCAGCAACGGCTGTCTTCTTAAATGCCCGCTGCCAGCGCAGAAGAGGCAATGCCCAGCAGAATAGCCAGGAATTTTTTCAGGTTGAAGGTGTGGCCTTCACTTCCCTCGAAGATGATGGTAGTAGAGACGTGCAACAGGATGCCAATCAGCACTCCTGTGACTATGGGTGTAAACGCATGAATATCCACTGCACCTGAATTGACGAGGAAAAACTGGGTTGCCGCACCAACCGGTGCCATCAGGGCGAAGAGCACAATCCACGTCCAGGCGCGCAAGCGTGAAAGACCGGCTGCGAGCAGGAGGGAGGCAAATACAAAACCCTCCGTCAGTTTATGTGCGCCGATTCCGATGAGCAGCGAGTCACGGTGGTCATGGCCATGGTGCGCATGCCCGTGGGTGTGGTCGCCGTGCACATGCAGTCCGTCTGCGTGGTTGCTCCCGAAAGGCATACCTTCAATAAAGGCGTGAATCCACAGGCTGAGCATCACAAGGTAGATAACGTTTGTGTCGGTATGGGTGTGGTGATGCTGGTGACCGTGTTCAACCCCATGCGAAAAGAAGTCGAGGATCACCTGGAGGATGAACCCGCCAAGCACATAC
>DHLU01000227.1:0-1748 GCA_002405435.1 Flavobacteriales bacterium UBA4660 | reverse complement strand
ATCACCTGGAGGATGAAACCGCCAAGCACATACCAGCCCGCTCCTGCGATACCGCTGGCAGACAATTCCGGAAAAAGATGTAGCAGGCTGAGACCGAGCAGGTAAGCAGCGCTGTATGCGAGAAGCAGTTTGATGCCTGTCGATGACTGGGCAATACGCACTTGTGTAAACAACGCCCCGGCCATTCCGGAGGCAAATAGCATGATGATATAAAACAGGGGAAATTCGGTCATACGGCTCTGGCTGCAAGAATAAGACGGGGAGAGGTCAGTACATCAAAAGTATGGAGATGATAATCACCAAAAAATGCGAAGGGCGCGAGTCCGGCGCTGGTGAGCATCGCGGTGAGCTGCTCGCGGTCAAACAGCTGAACCTTTTCTGTATAGCTATGGCTTCCTGTGTCTTCGGTGATGTTGATTTCCTTGACGATGTGTCCGGGTTCCAGCCGGCGCCGGATGTCAAACGAAACCCCTCCGGCCTCTCTGTGCTCGTAGGCCACGAGTTCGGCCGATACTTTTTCTGCATTGAGGTAATCGAGCACGAAGATGCCACCTGCCTTCAGGTGGCTTCGCACACGCCTGAGCACGGCGAGGTTGTCTTCAGCGGTTTGGAAATAGCCGAAACTTGTGAAAAGATTGATGACGAGGTCAAACGACTGACCGAGGTCAAAGGAGCGCATATCGGCCCGAACAAATTTCAGCCGGTCCGTCTCGTGCAGGCGCGCTTCTTCGATCGCTGAAGGCGACAGGTCAATGCCGCTTACCTCAAAGCCCAGTGCATACAGGGCCAGTGCATGGCGTCCGCGTCCGCAACCAATGTCTAGCACGCGGCTGCCGGGTTTCAGTTTCAGCTGCGCAACCAGGGCTGCAATAAACTCGGCTGCCTCGCGCTCATCCCTCTGCTGGTAGAGCAGGGCGTAGTAGGGCGTGTCAAACCAGTGGGTAAACCAATCGGGTTGGGTCATCGGGTGCAAAAATGGATATGAACGGCCCAGGTGTTGAAATATTCATGTGGGTTTCCCCACAATCGGGCCGGGTGAATTACTTTCGCCTTCGAACGGCGTAAATATTTCGCAGATGCAAGACATTGAAATTCCAGGCACCAACAAGACACCGGCCGTAAGGTTTATCGCCTCACGCGGATTGCTTGAATTAAAAGGAAGGTCAATTCCCGAAAATTCCATAGATTTTTTCAAATCACTGCTGGCCTGGACAGAGGAGTACGCAGCCAATCCGAGCCCGGATACTGTTGTGCACGTGCAGCTTGAGTATTTCAATACCAGCAGTTCCAAGTGCCTGCTTGATCTTTTTAAGCGCCTGGAAGCCGTCAAAGGGCGCGTGGAAGTGCACTGGTATTATGAGCAGGATGATGAAGACATGCTCGAAGCCGGAGAAGATTATGAGGCCATTATCAGCATTCCTTTCAAGATGATTGAGGTTGAAACCGCATAAGGGAAGGTCTCAGGGCCGGCGGCGGGTGCTGGGCTTTACCCGGTAATTATTTACGCGACAAAGAGGGTTCGGGCAGGTCGGGATCCGTGAACCTCACGCGCATGCCGATTTTCACCAGGCCGTTGGAAATACCATCCACAAATTTGCGCATCCCGTCAAACATCAGCAGCAGCATCAGCAAGAGCGTCATGCCCCATAGCACCATCACATTGGCTGAAACAGTGGTTATCTGACGGCCCAGCAGCGGTTTCGAGGGCGAGTAGAAGTGGGCGCCGAAGAATGTTTTTCCGCCGGGCA
>DHLU01000207.1:2733-6531 GCA_002405435.1 Flavobacteriales bacterium UBA4660 | reverse complement strand
GTGACCGATGCCAATGGTTGTCAGGAAAGCCTCTGCGTGACGCTGGTGCAGGTGAATGAACTTGCTATCACCAATGCCAGCTTCAGCGAATTTGGGTGCGCGCCCATTTCGTGTTTTGGGTTTTGTGATGGTGCCATCACCATTGACCTGACAGGGGGCGTGTTGCCTTACACCTTCAACTGGAGCGGTCCTGACGGATTTGCTTCCGCCAGTGAAGACATTTCTGCACTTTGTGCAGGCACGTATTGCGTGACCGTAACCGATGCCGCCGGTTGCAGCGTGAGCGCCTGCTACACCCTCAGCCAGCCTGAGCAACTCACGCTGTCTTCATCTTCCCAGAACAACATTGCCTGCAATGGTAACGCCTCAGGCAGCGCCTGTGTGACAGCATCGGGAGGTTGTGCACCGTATTTTTACTCGTGGGATCATGACGGAACCCTCACCGCCCCGTGCGCAGAAAACCTGGAAGCAGGCACCTACATGGTCGAGGTGACTGACATCAACAATTGTCCTGTTCAGGCCAGCCTTCAGATTGTTCTGAGTGAACCCTCCGCACCGCTCTCCATCGACAATGCCATCATCCAGACCTATCCGGGCGGAAGCAACGTTTCGTGCTTCAATGCAGCGGACGGATCGGTGAATGTCACCGTTTCCGGAGGCACGGCCGGCTACACTTTTGTATGGACAAACGCTTTCGGTGCCTTGGTGGGTGCGGGCGAAGACCTGGTCAATGTACCCTGCGGAGCCTACCAGCTGGTGGTTACCGACGCCAATGGCTGCACCGCGCAGTCTGCCTACACCCTCGACTGTGTGGATCCAATCGCCATCACTTTTGAGGTAACGCCAAACCCCTGCGGTGCGGGTGATGCCGGGCTCGGTGCGATTGTAATCACCTCGGTCACCGGCGGAAACGGCGGTGCCTATACCTTCTCTTACACGGGTCCTTCGTGCAACACCTGCAACACCCAGAACGTTTCTGGCATTGACAGCGGTCAGTATACGCTGACGGTGAGTGACAACCAGGGCTGTGCGCAGACCTTCGACATTTTTGTTGGCACCAATGAAAATTTCAATGTCACGCCTACCCTCACGCAGGTCGGTTGTTTTGGTCAATGCACCGGTGCGATTGACCTCGACATTTCACCGGCAGGCATCTACAATACCTCCTGGTTTGACGGAGAAGGCCAGCTCATTTCCACTGCTGAAGATGTTGCCAACCTGTGTGCAGGCAACTATCAGGTGATTGTCGGCAGTGGCGCCTGTGTGGGTACCTTTACCTACACCATCAGCCAACCTGCGCCGGTGGTGGTGAGTGTCAGCAATACCACGCCGCCGGTATGCTTCGGCCAAAACAACGGATGTATTGACATTTCGGTCAGCGGCGCCGTGGGCACACCCGACTACAACTGGCTGCCCAATCCCGAGTGTTTCTTCGCCGGCTCGACCAGCGAAGACCTCTGTGGTCTCTTCGCCTGCACCTACAACGTGGTGGTTACCGACGACAACGGCTGCACCGGAACACTGGCTGTGTCGATTGACGCGCCGGTGGTAATGAGCATTTTTGTGGAAACCAGTATCTACAATGGCGGCTACAACATCAGCTGCAATGGAGCTAATGACGGCGCCATTTCCGTCAGTGTGTCAGGCGGAACGCCAAATTGCGCGTTATTTGCCCCGTACTGTTACAACTACGACTGGCATTGTGATGATCCGGTATGTTCGGTACCCACCAATTGTTCGGGTCCGGTTCAAACAGGGCTCTCGCCGGGTATCTACTGCGTCGATGTATTCGATGTCAACGGATGCCTCGCCACAACTACCATTACCATAGAAGAACCCGAACCGATTGTGTCTGTTTCAGTGGTGAATGACGTCACCTGCAACGGACTGTGTGACGGCCAGGTGTTTGCAGCGCTTTCGGGAGGAAGCGGCACCTATCCGATAATCAACTGGAGCGGTGACATCGGCAGCAACCCGCCGACGGCACTCAACCTGACCAACCTCTGCGCCGGCACCTATACCCTGCAGGTCTTTGACAGCAACGACTGCAGCGAAACTTTCACCTATACCGTTGAAGAACCCGAAACGCTGGTGATTGTGCTGGACGGCTCAGAGGATATCGCCTGTGCCGGCTTGAATACGGGCGGCATTGCCTTTCATGCGGAAGGCGGTTCAGCACCCTATACCTACTGGATAGAAAATGAAAACGGGGTAACCACTCCAGGCAATATTTTCACTGCACTCAGCGCCGGTACCTACAGCCTGTACGCAGAAGATGAACAGGGCTGTCAGGCGACCCTTACGGTAACGATCGACGAGCCACAGGTACTTCAGCTGCAGATCAGTCCGGTTATTCAGATTCCCGAACAGATTTTTGTGCTTCAGTGCACCGGCGATTGTGACGCTATTCTGCAGTCATCGGTAACCGGCGGAACAAGTCCGTACAACTACGTGTGGACAGACGAAGACGGTGTGGTTATCGGAACGGGGGCATCACTTTCGAACCTTTGCGCCGGCATCTATTGCATGATCGTTACCGATGCCAATGGTTGTGTGGTTTCGGCATGCTTCAACGTGACCGAGCCCGACGCACCGCTCAGCATCACATCGGTGGTTTCGGATTTCGGCTCAGGCAATGAAATTTCCTGCGGCGGCGCCTGTGACGGCAGCATAGACCTGACAGTGACCGGCGGGGTACCGGCCTACAATTACCAATGGAACTGCAGCAACTGCGGCGGCCTCAACGATGTGGAAGACCAGTCGTCGCTGTGCGCAGGATTTTACGAAGTACTTGTAACGGATGCCAATTTCTGCGACCAGTTGTTGCAATTCACCCTCGATGAACCGGAGCCCGTGATCGTGACTCCTGAACTCCTTGTCTATGGCTGCGGCTTCAATGTGAGCTGTGCAGACGCCTGCGACGGGGGCGTCAATCTCGAAGTCAGCGGTGGAGTTCCGGGCTATACCGTAGACTGGGACAACGACCTGTTGCCCGATGAATTTTCACTGAGCGGATTGTGTCCGGGTACTTACACGGCATGCGTGAGCGACAACGTCGGATGTGAAGTCTGCATTCCGGTGACACTGATTGCGCCCCAGGCGGTGAGCGTATCGATCAATACAGATGTCGATTGTAATGCCGGACTTGTTGTATTGTGCGCTGAGGTTACCGGCGGCTGCGGACCCTACACCTATGCTTGGCCCAACGGCGATACCGATGACTGTATAGATGTCAATGCCGACGGCGACTACTGCCTCGATGTGCTCGACGCCAATGGCTGCGCGGGTACTGTCTGCGCGCTCGATGTGGTAGATCCTGATCCGTTCAGCGGTCAACTCGAAACCACGGCCACAACCTGTGGTGCATGCAACGGCAGCATAAGCTTGGTGCTGGAGGGTGGCGCAGGCCCGTTTATCATTGACTGGACCGGCACAGGTACCGTGGATGGTGCGTTGCAACAAAACGACCTTTGTCCGGGCGACTACAGCGTTGTCGTAACCGATGCACTGGGCTGCGTGGTGACCGCCAGCGCCACGATACCGGGTGATGATGTGATTGAAGTAAATGAAATCGTATCAGGCGTCAGTTGTTTTGGGGGTGCCAACGGCTCCATCTCGGTAACCATTGAAAATGCTACTGAACCCGTTTCGCTTGCCTGGCTCGACAGCGATGGCAATGAGTTAGGAACTGGCAATGCCATTACCGGTCTGGCTGCCGGAGAATACACGCTGAACTGGGCCGATGCGGAAGGATGTTCGGGCAGCGAGGTCTTCACCGTAGCGCAACCGGCCGCTGCG
>DHLU01000207.1:0-2626 GCA_002405435.1 Flavobacteriales bacterium UBA4660 | reverse complement strand
ACTTCTCCGTAGCGCAACCGGCCGCTGCGCTCGAACTGGAGGCCACTGTTTCACTGTATGAAAACGGATTCAACCTAAGCACCTTCGGAGGTAATGACGGGTTTATTCTGGTATCCGTTTCTGGCGGAACAGCCCCCTTCGATTACACCTGGAATCCGACCACGGGCAACGATACCACCACGGTGAACCTCAACCTGGAAGCCGGTATCTATTCGCTTACCGTGACCGATGCCCAGGGCTGCGCGCTCGATACCGTCTTTGTGCTGGAAGGGCCGCTTGACCTGGCCTTCCCGACGGGTTTTTCACCCAATGGTGATGGCAGCAACCAGTTTTATGTGATTCAGGGCGTATCGTCTTTCCCCGACAACGCATTTAAGGTATTCAACCGATGGGGTAACCTGGTGTACGAAAAATCAGGATACAACAACGAATGGGAAGGCCAAAACATGAACGGGGAACCGCTTGCCGATGGCACCTATTACGTGGTCTTCAGGGCCGGAAGTACCGAGTTCAACAGCTATGTAGACCTTAGAAGGTAAACACAACAAGAACCAACAAGAACATGAAGAAGTTATTGATCATAGCCCTTTCGCTCTGCCTGTTCGGTGCCCGTCTGTCGGCACAACAGGAGATCATGATGAGCCAATACATGTTTAACGGAATTATGCTGAATCCGGCCTATGCGGGCACCCATCCCTATTGGAGTGCTACGGCGATGCACCGGAGCCAATGGGTTCAGTTTGACGAATCGCCCGTTACGCAGACAATCGCCGTTGATGGTCCCCTGGGTGCCAACCGTGAGGTGGGCATTGGCCTAACCCTTTCCAATGATGCGCTGGGTATTATCAGCCAGCAGGAAATCGGCATCAACGGGTCTTACAAGATTCAGGCGGGACCCGGTACACTGAGCTTCGGACTCCGAGGCACGTTTGGCGTCTATTCGGCCAATGTTACCGACGCGGTGATCTGGGATGAGGACGACCCGCTCTACCAGGCCAACATCAGCGGACAGCTGGTCCCCAAGATTGGTACGGGCCTCTATTATTATACTTCGAGGTGGTTTGCCGGATTTGCTGTTCCCGTGCTGTATGCTTCCGACAACAATCTTCTCGGTGAAACTTCACTGGCGGAGCGCTATTTCACCAACCACATGTACCTCAACGGCGGTGTGGTATTTACCCCCAGTCCTTCCATCGCAGTAAAACCCACCATGCTGATTAAATATGAGGCAGGCGCACCGCTTCAGGCTGATATCAATTGTAGCGTACTGATGATGAATCGTCTGTGGGCCGGACTTGGTTACCGCACAGGTGATGCCCTGCTGGGTATGGTCGAGTGGAACATTACCCCGCAGCTGCGCCTCGGCTATGCCTACGATTTCACCCTTACCGACATTGCCGACTACAGCAGCGGCTCGCATGAAATCATGCTTGGATTCGATTTTGGCAAAGAAGCGGATGTGAAAATCCGCTCCCCGCGATACTTTTAAAGTGCTACTGACATGATGAGATCACTGTTTGGGCGTTGTTGTTTCCTTCTTGTCTGCATGATGGCAGCCGGATGCGCCTCTGTAAACCTTAAAGAAGGAAAAAAAGCATACGATGAACTCCGTTACGCAGATGCCATCTGGTATTTCGAGAAAGGGCTCGCCAAAAAAGATGACCCGGAGTCAAGGGCGCTGCTCGCCAACGCTTACCGGATCACCGGGCAACCGGAAGAAGCCGCGAAGGAATACAGCCAGTCCAACATCACCCCCGGAACCACAGACAATGATAAGGTTAACTATGCGCGGGTACTCATGTCTGGAGGCAATTATACCGAGGCCAGGAATGTATTAGACGGGGTATTGTCGCGCGATAAGACCAACCAGGAAGCCCAGTCGCTGTTGCTGAGCTGTAAAAAGCAGGACGTTTTGCGCGGTGATTCGATCATGTACAGCGTCGCACCGGTAAACATCCCGACCACAGAAAGCGTTTATTCGCCGGTTGTGTATGACGACGGATTGTTGATCACACAACCCCGCTCTTCCGGAGATAAAGACCCATATACCAACAAGTCGTTTACCGATATTTTCTTCACATCGCAGGCCAATGGTGCCTGGTCAGAGCCTGTAGCGCTGAAAGGTGTCAACAGTCCGTGGCACGATGCCAGCCCTGTGCTTTCACCCAACGGCCAGATAATGGTGTTTACGCGGAATTTTGTGCTGCTGGGCAAGACCCTCGGCAGCAACGACCAGCGCCAGAGCACCACACAGCTGTACATGTCACGCAAGGGTGCGGATGGAGCATGGGGCAAGGCCGAGTTGCTTCCCTTCTGCGATGCCCGTTACATGTTTGCCCATCCGGCATTTGCGCCAGATGGTTCTGAGCTGTATTTCGCTTCCGACATGGCAGATTCTAAGGGCGGACTTGACCTCTATGCAAGCCGGTACACAGATGGCTCATGGGGACAACCGCGCAACCTCGGCAACGATGTGAATACACGCGGAGATGAGTGCTTTCCGACCATGCGCCATGCAGATACCTTGTATTTTTCAAGCGACGCGCATGAAACAATCGGCGGCCTTGATTTGCTTTTCAGTGTGCGCCGGGAAGGGGGGTTCAGTCGGCCCATCCACCTCTCCTAC
>DHLU01000189.1:1097-10107 GCA_002405435.1 Flavobacteriales bacterium UBA4660 | reverse complement strand
TTCGTTTTCAACGCCTGACACCTTGGTTCCCTTGATGATCTCTTTCTCCGATTTCGGATCACGGCGGTAATAGAAGTCAGACAGCGATTCCGTCATAAACACCGGCAGGTAGGGTTTTTCCTGGGTGGTATCTACATTGTCAACCACAAAGGCAAAAGGTTTGAAGATCCGGCGCTGCTGGAATTTTTCCGAAATGTTGTTGAGGTCAAACTCCACCTTGTTGTAGGCCTCCATTTCATAGGCATCCAGCTTTTCGCGGTTGTTGACCTTTTTATTGCGCAATACATTTTTGACAATTTCTATCGCCGGATTAGGGCCTTCTTTCGGTTTAACCACCACTTCAGGCAAATCGGTTCCCAGGGGCTCGAGTGCAAAGTCCAACTGCTGTTCGCGGTCTACCCGCACCGGCAGGGTCATGACCCGGTAACCCAGTACCTGCGCACGCAGGGAGTCGCCTGCGTAGTAGGTTTCCAGGCGGTACCGGCCCTCAAGGTCGGTATTGGTGCCGGTTTTGGTACCCGTAAAGATGAGGGTTACAAAGGGCAGGGGTTCTCCCGTGCTTCGGTCGGTGACGGTGCCATAGACAAGGGTCTTTTGCGCAGACAGGCCCTCACGCAACGCCATGACCGCCAGCAGGCAAAAGATACTTCTCAGCAGATTCCTGTGCATCGAAAGGCGAAATAACATCTTAATGTACGAAGAAAACGGGAAATGGGTGCTTTTTATTCACGACAGATAACACAGATCTTTCAGCGAAGGTCCCGGTGTTCACGTTCAGGGGCAGCGCTAACCTATGACTCCCTGGGTTTTTTCTTTTCCACCCGGGCTGCAATCAGAATACTCAGCTCATAGAGCAGGAGAATCGGCACCGCCACGAGAATCTGGCTGGTGACATCGGGCGGCGTAATGATTGCGGCCACAATGAGGTTGACCACAAAAGCATGGCGGCGGTATTTGCGGAGAAACGCTGCAGAGACCAGTCCTATTTTGGAGAGAAAATAGATGAGTACCGGCAGCTGAAAAATGAGGGCTGTGCCGAGTACCAGGCTTGAAATGATCTTGATGTAGGAAGTAATGGTGGCATTGGTGGGCACATTGCCATATTCAAAACTACCCAGAAACTGCACCGACATGGGTGCGAGTATGAAATAGCCGAACAGTGCCCCCAGGGCGAAGAGCACCGACACGTAAAATACAATACCCCGCACTGCCCTGACCTCCGTCTGTTTCAGTCCTGGCCGGATAAACGACCACAACTGGTAAAAGACCCATGGGAATCCGATTACCAGTCCGCCCGTGATACAGGTGGTGATATAGGCCGAAAAATTTCCGCCAAGCGCTGTGTTTTGGATGGTGAAGGGCATGGTGTCAAAACACATGTCCATCATCCCCGTCTTTTCGCCCAGTTTACAGAGCCAGCGGTAGGTCGGGAAATCGGGCGTCGTCATGCCCAGAATGATTTTGTAAATCACAAAATCGGCATTGATTACCACGACAACGATACCCGCAATGAGTCCGGCCGCAGCCCAGATAAGTTTGCGCCGCAGTTCCTCGAGATGTTCAAGAAAGCTCATGTCTTTCTGTTCGCCGGCAGGCGGGTCCTGTGAAGTCGCCATCAGAAAATTCCCTCCCTGAGAATGTCATGCAGGTGAACGATTCCCCTGAATGCGTTTTCGCGTGTGACGATGAGCTGAGAAATACTGTGGGCCTCCATGACCTGAAAACCATCCACGGCGAGTGCATCTTCATCGATGGTGCGCGGGGTTCGGGTCATAACATCTGCTGCCCTGAGACCGTCGAGTGCGGCCCGCTGCTGCAGGGTGCGGCGCACATCTCCGTCGGTGATGATGCCGACTACCTTGTCTCCTTTAACCACGGCGACTGCCCCCGCCCTTCCGGCCGAGATGGCCACAATGGTTTCCTTAAACGGAGTGGATTCCTTCACACTGGTTTTGGATTTGGGCGCAATAAGGTCGCGCATGCGGACATACAGTTTTTTTCCGAGTGCCCCGCCCGGGTGTACACGGGCAAAATCGCGGGACGAAAAACCGCGGTGCTCCATGAGGGCCACCGCCAGCGCATCGCCCATGGCCAACTGCGCCGTAGTACTCGATGTTGGCGCAAGGTTGATTGGGCATGCTTCGCGCTCAACAGTGGTGCGCAGCACAAAATCGCTTTTCTGCGCAAGAAAACCGGCGGTGTTGCTCACCATGCCGATGATGGTATGGCCCATGCTGCGTACCAGGGGCACGAGGAACTTGATCTCCGGCGAGTCGCCGCTTTTAGAGATGATGAGCACCAGGTCGTTCTTCTGCACCATGCCCAGATCTCCGTGTATGGCGTCTGCCGCATGCATAAACAGCGCAGGCTGACCGGTGCTGTTGAGGGTAGCGACAATTTTCTGGGCGATGTTGGCGCTTTTTCCAATGCCCGTTACCACGAGGCGCCCCTTGCACCTGAGGATGGCGTTGGCGGCCGACACAAAGCCCTCATCGATATAGTCGATGAGTTTCGCCACCGCCTCACTTTCAAGCTTCAGCGTTCTGGCAGCCGCTTCGCGGATAGGGTTCTTCCCGCTTACACCGGTCTTTTTGTTATCTTTAGCCATGGTGCGAAATTAATTTTATCCTGTCCATCAGATTGAGTACATTCGCGTCCCGTTCGTTTTTTCGTCCGGAACTGTTCAGTTTACCATGGGGGCGGGCCAAAACGTTTAGACTCATCAAAAAACTTTGCGTATCGAACTGATTTGTACCTATTTTTAAGCGTTCGCAAAAGTAATTTCGGTTAGACCATGGCAAGTGTAATGGAACTTTCACCAAAGAAGGCATTAAAACAATTCTTTGGTTTTTCACAGTTTAAAGGGCTCCAGGAGAGCGTCATCAATGCAGTGCTGAGCGGGCATAACACCTTTGTGATTATGCACACCGGAGGCGGTAAGTCGCTGTGCTATCAGCTTCCCGCCCTCATGTTGGAAGGGACGGCCATCGTGGGTTCGCCCCTTATTGCACTGATGAAAAACCAGGTGGATGCCATGCGTGGCTTTTCCTCCGAAGACGGGGTCGCCCATTTCATCAACTCTTCCCTCAACAAAACGGAAATCAGCCAGGTGAAATCCGACATACAGGCCGGCAAGTGCAAACTGCTCTACGTGGCGCCCGAATCGCTGGTCAAGGAAGAAAACGTTGAGTTTCTCAAGAGCGTCAAGATCTCCTTTGTGGCCATTGATGAGGCGCACTGCATCTCTGAGTGGGGGCGCGATTTTCGTCCTGAGTACCGCCGCCTGAGGCCCATCATCATGCAGATTGCCGACGTGCCCATCATGGCGCTGACCGCAACGGCCACGCCCAAAGTGCAGCAAGACATTCAGAAAAACCTCGGCATGCTCGATGCACAGGTATTCAAGGCTTCTTTCAACCGTCCGAACCTGTATTACGAAATAAAGGCGAAGATGAATGTGGGCAAGCAGATCATCCAGTACATCAAAGCCAACCAGGGAAAAAGCGGTATCATCTATTGCCTGAGCCGCCGCAAGACGGAAGAACTGGCCGAGTTGCTTCAGGTAAACGGAATCAAGGCACTCCCCTACCACGCGGGAATGGACAGCAACCAGCGCAGCAGCGTACAGGACCGCTTCCTGATGCAGGACGTAGATGTTATTGTAGCCACCATCGCCTTCGGTATGGGCATTGACAAGCCCGATGTACGTTTTGTGATCCACCACGATATACCCAAGAGCCTGGAAAGCTATTACCAGGAAACAGGCCGCGCAGGGCGGGACGGAGGAGAGGGTGTATGCATCGCTTTTTATTCGCCCAAGGACATAGAAAAACTCGAAAAATTTCTGCACGGAAAGCCCGTAGCCGAGCAGGAAGTCGGCATGCAATTGCTGCAGGAAGTGGTGGCCTATGCCGAAACCTCCATGAGCCGGCGTAAATACCTGCTGCATTATTTTGGAGAAGAGTGGGACGAAATCAACGGAGAAGGCGCGGGCATGGATGACAACTCACGCAATCCAAAAGAGCATTTTGAGGGTACGGAAGAAGTACAGCTCCTGCTGAAAACCATCGACTCCTTCGATGAAATGCATAAGGCAGCATTCATATGCAAGGTCGTCTGCGGCATCAAAAACAACGAGGTCACTACCTATAAAGGACATAAGAGTGAGTTTTTCGGCGAAGGCAGCGAGCACGACGAAAAATTCTGGAACGCAATCATCCGCCAGATGCTCGTGCGCGGATTGCTGCGCAAGGAAATTGAAACCTACGGCACTTTAAAACTCACCGAAGAAGGCCGCATGTTTATGGCGCATCCGGAGAGCTTTATGCTGGTGAAGGAAGAAGAGATCGGAGAGACTGACGAAGACGACCAGCTGATCATTCCCAAACAGGGAGGCGGTGCCGTAGACGAAGAATTGTTCCGGCGGCTGAAAGACCTCCGCGGGCGCGTTTCCAAAGAGAAAAAGTTGCCGCCCTATGTCATCTTCCAGGATCCCGCACTCGAAGAAATGTGCGCTGCCTATCCCATCACCCTCGATGAGCTCGCACAAGTGGGTGGTGTCGGCAAAGGCAAGGCACAGAAATTCGGCAAACCCTTTATCGAACTGATCGATGCCTACGTCAAGGAAAATGACATAGAAAGGCCGCAGGACTTCGTGGTGAAAACTGCCGGGGCCAAGAGTTCGCACAAGGTCAAGATCATCCAAAACATCGACAAGCGCATTCCCTTCCCCGATATCGCCAAAGGACTCGGAAAAGACATGAATGAGCTGATGCACGAGATGGAGGCCATTGTCAACAGCGGCACCAAGCTCGATATCCATTATTACATCCGGGATGAATTTGACGAAGACCAACAGGAAGAACTGATGGAATACTTCATGAATTCAGAAACCGATGACCTCGAAGTTGCGCTGGAATATTTCGACGGAGATTACGAGATAGACCAGCTGAGGCTGATGCGCCTGAAGTTTATGAGTGAGGTGGGGACGTGAGGGGATGTTGGATGCCGACCGGCCACAGTGGGTTTCACACGCAGGACTGTAGCGCCTGCCAAGCCATCAGTCCCATGCCCACTTCCAGCGCGTGCTCATCGATATTAAACCGGGAATTGTGTATCCCATAGGCACTGGTGCCATCGGGTGAGGCGGTGCCCAGGCGGTAAAAACATGCCGGCATATGGTGGCTGTAATAGGCAAAGTCTTCTGCCGTCATGCGCAGGTCAAGGTCCACCACATTGTCAGCACCGAGGTATTCAATAGCACGCTGTTTGGCCTGGGCCGTAAGTCCTTCGTGGTTGTGTAATACGGGATAACCGACCTCAATGCTGAAATCGACTTCTCCCCCCATACTTCTGGCAAGATCCGTAGCGCACTGAACCATTTTCACATGCGCTTCCTTGCGCCACTTTTCATCAAACGTGCGGAATGTGCCTTCTAGTGTTACCTCGTTAGGGATAACATTTGTGGCGCCTTTTGCTTCCACCTTGCCAAATGAGAGCACCGTAGGTATGGCTGGGTCCGCCCAGCGGCTCACCGTCTGCTGCAGGGTCACAATGAGGTGGGCAGCAATCAACACCGGATCAATATTGCCGTGCGGCTTGGCACCATGTCCGCCCCTGCCCTTTACGGTCACATACAACTCATCGGTGGATGCCATGTATTTGCCGGACTTGAATCCGACCTTACCGGCGGGTAGTTCCGGATACACGTGCTGACCAAAGATGGCCACCGGCATTTTTTCTTCAAAGATGCCTTCGGCAATCATCAGCGAAGCGCCCCCGGGCAGTACCTCTTCACCCGGCTGGAAGACCAACTGAATGTCGCCCTCCCATTCTGACCGCAAATCGTGCAGGATTCTGGCGGCGCCCAGCAGCGAAGCGGTGTGCACATCATGTCCGCAGGCATGCATCACCCCGGGCACCGTGCTTTTGTATTCCACATCGTTTTCTTCGGTAATGGGAAGGGCATCCATGTCAGCACGGAGGGCCCGGCGCGTTCCTTCACCCTTTCCACGGAGCAGGGCGCTGATGCCGGTTCCGGCAATACCCGCCTCAAAAGGGATACCCCACGCACGCAGTTTTTCCTGAACAAACGCCGAAGTCTGAAACTCGCGGAAAGACAATTCAGGATGCGCATGCAGGTGACGGCGCGCCGACACCACATCCACCAGGTATTCCCTGGCCAGCATTTTTATCTTCTGAATCAGTTCCGACATGCCCTGTTTCGGGCCGCCAATGCGCAGGCCCACTTTGTTTCCTGCAATGATAACCTGCGTTTCAGCTTCCCCATAATTTTTGTCCTGACGACCACAGGATGCGCACGGCCCCGTAGAGCATCATCAGGCCGAATACAAATTTGACCTGGTCTTCAGGCCATTTCAGCGCAAGCCGCGATCCGGCGAAAGCGCCTGCTATGAATGCGGCCCCGATGACCAGGGCGACCGGCATATCGACATGCCCGGCTTTGTAATAGTTCATAACAGCCAGTATGCCTACGGGCAACAACAATACCGCCAGGCTAGTTCCCTGCGCCTGAAACTGGTTGAAATTCAACAGCCAGATGAGGGCAGGCACAATGATAAGCCCCCCACCGACGCCGACGAAGCCGCTGAGCATTCCGGCCATCAATCCGATGACTATCAATGTAATAACTAATGATGTAGTGAGTTCCATGGGTTTTTTCATAAGGTTTGTTGCCGACGGTCGGGGCCAAATTAGGGCGGTGTCGAGGATTTGGGCCTTGTCACAACCGACTTTTCTACATTAGCAGCCGTTTTAAGCCTCAAACAGAGCCAACCGAATGACGCGAACCCGAGCTGCTATCACGGCCATTCACGGATGGGTACCCCCCGATCTGCTGACCAACGCCGAACTTGAGAAAATGGTGGATACCACCGACGAATGGATTCAGTCGCGAACCGGCATCCGTGAGCGGCACATTCTGAAAGGAGAAGGCAAGGGCACCAGCGACATGGGTGCCGAAGCGGTAAAGGGCCTGCTCAAAAAGCGGGGCATCGGTCCGGAAGAGATCGACCTGCTGATCTGCGGCACCGTAACGGGCGACCACATCTTCCCTGCCACGGCCAACATCATCTGCGACAAGGTGGGTATTAAAAACGCGTGGAGTTATGACATTAACGCAGCCTGCTCAGGCTTCCTGTTTTCCCTGGTGACCGCTTCCCAGTTTATTGAAACCGGCAAGTACAAAAAGGTGGTGGTCGTGGGGGCAGATAAGATGTCGGCCATCATAGACTATACCGACCGCACCACCTGTGTGCTTTTTGGCGACGGAGCCGGCGCTGTGCTGCTGGAGCCCACCCAGGAGGAATACGGGATCATGGACAGCATACTGCACGCCGATGGCAGCGGCATCAAATTCCTTCACCAGAAAGCAGGCGGCAGCGTGATGCCCCCCTCCCGGCAAACAGTTGACCAGCGGCTGCACTACGTATTTCAGGACGGCCAGCCGGTATTTAAAGCGGCCGTCGTGGGCATGGCTGAAGTTTCAGCCGCCATTATGGAGAAAAACCACCTCAGTGCAGACGATGTCGCCTGGCTGGTGCCTCACCAGGCTAACCTTCGGATTATCGATGCCACTGCCCGGCGCATGGGCGTGGGTAATGAGAAAGTCATGATCAATATTGAGCGCTATGGAAATACTACTTCAGGCACCATCCCCTTGTGTCTTCACGACTGGGAGCCCCAGCTGAAGAAGGGCGACAACCTCATACTGGCTGCCTTTGGGGGCGGATTTACCTGGGGAGCGGTATGGGTGAAGTGGGCCTATGACGGATCACATCCCTGAACCCTATTTTTGTAACACCAAGCAAGAAACCATAATCCGGAGCGTATCCGGCAGTTAACCAAAAAGAAACATGAATATCAACCAAATTCAGGACCTGATTAAGTTCGTGGCCAAGAGTGGTGTGAGTGAAGTAGAGATCGAACAAAAAGATTTCAAGATCACGATCAAGACCCATGAGCCCGAGCGCAAGGGTAAAGGCGGAGAGATGATGGTGCCGGCCCAGATGGTGATGGCGCCCCAGGTGGCAGCAGCGCCGGCTCCTGCACCAGCGCCTGCCCCGGCAGCAGTGCCGGCGCCCGCTGCCCCGCGTCCGGAAGCGGCCGAATCCAAAGGCAACCTCATTGAAATCAAGTCGCCGATGATCGGCACCTTCTACCGCAGTTCGGCCCCCGACAAACCACCTTTTGTAGAGGTAGGCAAAGACATCAGGGCCGGAGAAGTCGTATGCGTGATTGAGGCCATGAAACTCTTCAATGAAATTGAGTCTGAAATCACCGGCAAGATTGTGAAGGTGCTGGTGCGCGACAGCACCCCGGTAGAATATGACCAGCCGCTGTTTTTGGTAGAGCCGGCATAAACCAAGGGCAGTGCGGCGCCGATACCATGCACGCCCGGGGCACTCAGCCAGCAGCGCACCCCTCAAAACCACACGGCACAGCGAAAGCTGAGCGCTGTATGCAAGCAGTCAGCTGGCCTCGCTGCAGTGGTCAGGGCTACGGTTAGAAAAGACAATATAAACCCAACATAGGCAACCCCCCGCATTCAGCCACCGATCATCAGGCACCATGCAGGAAGAACCGCTGATTTTTTAGAAAGACCCCATGACGCCGCAAATCCGGAACCGCAAAACCCGATTCTCCGCGCGGGCATCAGCCTTGCGGCTTTCAGGCACCTGTTGTGGCATGGCCCGACGCCGCGTCAGTATGTAAATCACCCAACCCACAGTTACCCTTTCTCCACAATGTTCAACAAAATCCTCATAGCCAACCGCGGTGAAATCGCCCTCCGGGTGATACGCACCTGTAAAGAAATGGGTATTCAGACGGTGTCTGTGTATTCGACCGCCGACCGCGACAGCCTGCACGTGCGGTTTGCCGACGAAGCGGTGTGCATCGGTCCGGCCCCCTCCAAGGAGTCGTACCTGAAGATCCCCAGCATCATCGCTGCGGCGGAAATCACCAATGCCGACGCCATCCATCCGGGCTA
>DHLU01000189.1:756-944 GCA_002405435.1 Flavobacteriales bacterium UBA4660 | reverse complement strand
CGACGCCATCCATCCGGGCTACGGATTTTTATCAGAAAACGCCACCTTTTCGAAAGTCTGCAAAGAAAACGGCATCAAGTTTATCGGTGCTTCGCCCGAGATGATTGATGCCATGGGCGACAAGTCTTCAGCCAAGCAGACTATGAAAGAAGCCGGTGTGCCTACCATTCCCGGCAGCGATGGCTTGC
>DHLU01000189.1:279-539 GCA_002405435.1 Flavobacteriales bacterium UBA4660 | reverse complement strand
AGTGGCCCGACAGATCAAATATCCGATCATGATGAAGGCCACGGCAGGCGGAGGCGGAAAGGGCATGCGCGTATGCCACAACGAAGCTGAGCTGGAAGAGGCCTGGGACAAAACAAGGCGGGAGGCAGCTGCTGCATTCGGAAACGACGGCATGTACATGGAAAAATTCGTGGAGGAGCCGCGGCATATCGAAATTCAGATTGCCGGCGACCAGTTTGGCAAAGCCTGCCACCTCAGCGAGCGCGACTGCTCCATCCAGC
>DHLU01000189.1:0-140 GCA_002405435.1 Flavobacteriales bacterium UBA4660 | reverse complement strand
GCCCTTTATGACCGATGAGTTGAGGGAAACGATGGGCCAGGCCGCCATCAAGGCAGCGGAAGCCGTGAAATACGAAGGTGTAGGAACCGTCGAATTCCTGGTCGACAAAAACCGCGACTTCTATTTTATGGAGATGAATA
>DHLU01000251.1 GCA_002405435.1 Flavobacteriales bacterium UBA4660 | reverse complement strand
GTCTGAAACAAACTCCTGGGGTTTTTCGCGGAATTCCGTAATCGCTCCCTGTTCATCGACGATTACCACGCCAAATGCGCGGGGGTCCTCGATCTTCTGCACCCATAGCACACCATCCCGATGGGTGTCGAGCACAAAATCAGCCCGAAACAGGGTATCGGCAAAGGCCACCGTAACCGGTCCGTCAAGCACTTCAGCGGCACAGCGGATGGCGTGGGCCGTGCCGAGCGGTTCGTCCTGATAATGGATGGATCCGCGGGCTCCCAGCCGCTCTGCTACATCGAGCAGGTGCTGTTCGGCCTCTGTCCCGAAGCGGCCGGTGACGTAGGCGATTTCCTCGACTTTCTGCGCGCTGACGGCCACAATATCTTCCACAAGCCGCTCGACTATAGGTTTTCCGGCAATCGGCAACAGGGGCTTCGGTGTCAGCAACGTATGCGGCCTCAACCTTTTTCCGGCGCCGGCCATGGGAACAATTATTTTCATCGGTGTTTGTGTATTGCGGCGTTGTCAGCGCAGGCCGGTACTTCCGAACCCTCCTGCACCCCGCCCGCTTTCTTCCAGTGAACTGACTTCTGTCACCGCCATATGGCTGTATGCTGTCACCACCAGCTGGGCGATGCGGTCTCCATCGTGCAGGGTGACGGGTGTATCTGATAAATTGATCAGGATGACTTTTACTTCACCCCGGTAGTCGGCATCAATGGTGCCAGGCGCATTGAGCACCGTAATACCCTGCTTCCATGCAAGGCCGCTGCGGGGCCTCACCTGCGCCTCATGCCCTTCCGGCAGCTGAATGAACAGTCCGGTAGGCACCATGACGCGCTGCAGGGGCTGTATGTCCAGCGACTGCGCAAGATGGGCGCGCAGGTCAAGTCCGGCGCTGTGTGCCGTTTCATAGGCAGGCAGCGGATGCCGGCTTTTGTTGACGATGAGCAGGGCGGCAGAGCGGCTCATTTTCCTGTAAACTCGGGTTTGCGTTTTTCCAGAAAGGCCGCTACGCCTTCGCGCTGGTCGGCCGTACCAAATACCCGCCCAAACTCCCTGATCTCCGCTTCCATGCCCTTGCGCTGAAAGTCAGATCCCACCGCAATCGCCCGCAGGGCCGCCTGGATGGCACGGGGAGAGCACCGGACGATTTTCGCTGCCATATCACGGCACTTGTCCATGAGCTCGCCCGCAGGCACGACATAGTTGACAATACCCCACTGCAGGGCCTCAGCGGCGGTAATCATACCGGCGTGGGTGATCATTTCAATGGCCTTTCCCTTGCCGGCCAGGTGCATCAGCCGCTGGGTACCCCCGTATCCCGGAATCACACCCAGGCTGGTCTCAGGCAGTCCGAGGCGGGCATTCTCAGAGGCTACACGCATGTGACAGGCCAGCGCAAGTTCGAGTCCACCACCCAGGGCAAAGCCATTGATGGCAGCAATGACCGGCTTCGACATCCTGTCTACAAAATCAAAAAGGAGTTTGTGCCCGGTGGCACTCAACAGGGTCGCCTCCTCCACATTAAAGTTTGCAAATTCCTTGATGTCTGCACCCGCCACAAAAGCCTTGTCTCCTGCACCGGTAATGATGATGCAGCGCACAGCCTCATTCGCGTCGGCCAGCGCCAGGGCCTTGTTGAGTTCTTCAATGGTGGCGCGGTTCAGCGCGTTCAACTGCTCGGGACGCCGGATGGTGAGCGTGAGCACATGGTCTTGCAGGTCCTGCGCAACAAATTGATAAGGCATATACTTATTTTTTCGCGAAGGTAATTTCAACCCGCTAACGATACCCCGTTTGTTCGCATTTTGCCGCTATGAAAACTACGCTTGCCCGAGCGCTCTTTCTGCTCCTGTTGCCGGTCGCTGCGGTAACCTCAGCCCGTGCACAGACATGGACAGGCCGCGTGGTTGATGGACGGGATGGAAATCCGCTGGCCTTCGTGGCCGTGCTCATCAAGGGAACACAGGCAGGGACCTACAGCGATATTGACGGTTATTTTACCATTAGCTGGCAGCAGCCGGATGCCGTGCTGCAATTCAGGTTCCTCGGATACAAAACCACGGAAATCGTACCCGGGGCGCACCCGCCCGGCGAGGTATTGCTGTATCCCGAAGACACCCAGCTTCCCGAAGTGACGGTCAGGCCCGGGGTAAATCCCGCTGAGAGGATCATGCGGCGTGCCATCGAAAACCGCAAAATCAACAACCCCGAATCAGCCCGCAGTTTCAGCTACGAAAGCTACAACAAGCTCATATTCACTGCGCAGTTCGACAGCACGCAGTTGGCATCCGGTGACAACGCTGCCGCGCCCGACAGCAGCACGCTGAAGATGCTCAAGTTCTTTTCCGAACAACACCTGATGATGATGGAAAGTGTGAGCCGTCGGCGCTATATGCCTCCCGGACGCTCGGAAGAAACCATTATCGCCAACAAGGTGAGTGGGCTTAAGCGACCGGAGTTCGCCATGCTCGGCACCGAACTTCAATCATTCAGCGTCTATACCGAGGAGGTATTTCTACTCGGCCAGCCTTACCTGTCGCCCCTGTCGAAGGTGGCCATTTCCAGGTACCTGTTTATCATCGAAGATACCACCTTCCAGAACCGCGATACCATATTCACGCTATCGTTCAGGCCGCGCAAAGGCGTAAATACCGCCGCGCTGAAAGGCCAGGTATTTATCAATACCGATGGTTACGCCGTGCAGCAGATCATTGCAGAGGCTTCTGAACGGAGCGACTCTTTTAACATCTCTATCAGACAGCAGTATGAGAAGGTGGGCGGCATACAGTGGTTTCCCGTGCAACTGAATTCGGACATCGTGTTTTCGAATGTGAACATCAATGGACATAACATGATTGGCTACGGCAACTGTTACCTGCGCAATATTGAGCTTGATCCCGCCTACAGGGCCGGCACATTCAAGCCGGTTACGCTGCAACTGGCGAAAGGCGCCACGGAAGCCCCTGATTCGATCTGGAACCAGTACCGCCAGCATCCGCTCGATGCACGGGAATTAAAAACCTACCACGTTATTGACAGTGTCGGTGACGCAAAGAACCTCGATGAGCTGGTCAAACTGATGGAGGTGCTCGGTTCCGGACTCATCCCTGTCGGGCTGGTGGCCATCGAACTCAACCGCCTTGTGCGTTTTAATGACTACGAGGGATTCCGGCTGGGTCTGGGACTGCGCACTTCCGAAAAACTCAGCAGACGGGGTCATGTGGGCGGCTACTTTGCCTATGGCTTCAAAGACCGCGCGTACAAATACGGTGGTGAATTTTCGGCCCACATCAACCGGTCGCGCAATGCGCGGTTCAGGCTATTCCATGAGGTGGATGTCGCCGAATCAGGAGTACCTGCGATAGCGGCGCGCACGGGCCTGCTCGATGCCGGTAACCTCTACCCTCTTTTTGTAAGCCGGATGGACAATTATGAAAAAACCGGATTCGAAATCAGCGGCCGGGCCATACGCAACATCTCTGCGACCGTATTCGGGTGGCAACGGCAGCTGACTGCGTTTGAGCCCTACCACTTCACCGTTTACCGGGGTGAACCTGTGCAGCTGGTGCAGTCGCGGTTTACCGTCTTTGAAACCGGCGTGTCATTGCGCTATGCGCCCGGAGAAAAACTGGCGCGCTTCGGTCAACGGGAAATCGTACTCGGCGGCAGGTTGCCGGTTTTTCTCATGCGTATGACCACTTCGGTGCATGCCTGGGAGCGCTCAGACGTGTCGTTCCTCCGGTTGGAAGGCCAAATGGACAAAACATTCCGAATCCGCAATACCGGCGATCTTTCGCTCAGGCTATACGGAGGATGGGTCAGCCACGATGTTCCCCTGAGCTGGACCTATAACGTTCCGGGTTCCTATGACTTTTTCGGTCTGGCCACACCCTATGCTTTTGAGACCGTTCGCACCAATGAGTTTCAGCACTCCTCATGGACGGTGCTTTTTGTGCGCCACAACTTCCGCGACCTCTTGTTTCGGTTTGGCTCATTCAGGCCGCACCTTGTGCTGGTGCACAACACGGGCTGGGGACAGCTGTCGAATCCGGACGAACATTCCGTTGCCATCAACACCATGCAACATGTCTTCTTCGAATCAGGCTTGCAACTTGACAACCTGATCAAAACCAATTTCTCAGGATTTGGTATCGGTGCTTTTTACCGTTATGGCGCCTACCATTTGCCCGCATTGAAGGAAAACATTGCACTGAAAATTACCTCATCTGTTTCGTTCTGATGCGCCGCTCACCACTGTTGATCTGCGCAACAAACCGGCTGTGTTAGGGCGTCGCCCTGCTGCCCCTTATGTTTGCCGAAGCAATAGTACCTGCCGCATGGTGATTGTGGGCGACTGTCTCGTAAGCGAAGACCTGTTTGATGAGTGTTTTGTATGCGACCTCAGCGCATGCAAAGGCGCTTGCTGTGTGGAAGGAGAGAGCGGCGCCCCGCTGGAGGAGGCGGAACTGGAGGTGCTGAAAGCCGCTGCAGAGGCGGCATCGCCCTGGATGACCGCAGCGGGACTGGAGGCTGTTAGCGACAAAGGGCACTTCACGCGCGATGCCGACGGCGATCTGGTAACCACACTGGTCGGCCACCATGGTGCCTGCGCTTACGCCCACTTCGATGAAAATGGCATAGCCCTGTGTGCATTTGAAAAAGCGTTCCTCGCCGGACATACGCAATGGCAGAAACCCATTTCCTGCCATCTCTATCCGGTTCGGCTGGGCAAAGTCGGCAACTTCACTTCGGTGAATTACCACCGCTGGCAGTTGTGTGAGCCGGCATGCCGCTGCGGCACTGCACTGCAGGTTCCGGTGTTTCGCTTTTTGCGCAGCGCACTGGAGCGCCGGTTTGGCAAAGATTGGTTTGATGAACTTAACACCATCTACGAAGCGCGTAAGCAAACACGTTGATTATGTCACAAAAAGTGATGCTCGGCTTAAAAATGGCCACAGATCCCCGGTGGGCCGCCTTAGCGGAAAAAGACCTTTCCGAAATTCTCAGCGACCATGCTTGGTGCGAACAGAAAGCTGCGTCCAACGCCATAAGCTGCATGGTGAGTTATTCGGTTTATCCGGATCTGGTCGATGAAATGGTGCGCATTGCACAGGAAGAAATCACCCATTTTGGGCTCGTGCACGAAGCGTTGAAAAAGCGTAATCTTCCCCTCAGACCGGAGCGCAAAGACCCTTACGTGGCCGACCTCATGGCGTTTATGATCAAGGGAGGTAGCCGCGAGCAACAGTTTGTTGAGCGCATGCTGGTGGCGGCTATTATTGAAGCACGGAGCTGTGAGCGCTTTCGCATACTCTCAGAAAAAATCAGCGATGCCGGTCTGCGCACCTTCTACCGGAGCCTGATGGAAAGCGAGGCAGATCACTACACGACATTTATCTCATTTGCCCGCAAGTACGGCCATGGCGTAGATGTGGAAACTCGCTGGAAAGCCTTTCTGGAGTATGAAGGAGAACTGATGACGCGTTATGGCACCAGTCCATCCATGCACGGGTAAAGGGTAGCCTGCGCGGTCACTTTTCCCGGGGGCAGCACTCAGGGTTTGGCAGGTGCCCCACTGAGGTTGATCAGGGCTGTCCACACAGAAAGTTTTCCTCCTTCGCAGCGGGTCCAGATGGGTCGAATGATGTTGTTGACTGCGCTGATGTTGTTGTAATCACCAAAAAACACCGAAGCATCCGGTGCAAAGGGAGACTCGCTGATTACCTGCTTTGCCCAGCTGCGTCCGCCATCGGTACTGTGCGCCCACACAACATCGGTTAGCAGTCCGCCCGACCGGCCTCGGTCGTAGTACACGACGTGGAGATAACCCGTCACCGGGTCTAGCGTCATCCAGGGAAAAAACTGAACCACCTCCTTCAGTGTGCCGTCGCTTTCCATTCCGTCGCCCGGGATGGCGTAGGGCTTGGTCCAGGTTTGTCCGTGGTCATCACTGCTGATGACCCAAACCTCCGGGTTGTCTTTCCCATAACGCTGGTCTGCCCAGCAGATATATACACGGCCGCGGTGGGGTCCGCCGCTGACATCGCACGCAGTAACCGGCATGCCGTTGCAACGCATGATGCCCGGGATTTCCATCTCCCAGCCCCCGGGCATTGACGAGGCAACGATGTCTTTGTCGAGCCAGGTCTTTCCGCCATCCTTCGATACGTCGAAATAGATTTTCTCATCTACCGCCCAGGCCACATAGATTTCTCCGTTGGGCCCGAAACAGGGTACCGCTCCTTCTACGGTTCCGTCATCATCGAGGCAGTTGCCGGCTACCTGGTTGATACGCACCGCCGGGCTCCATTTTTTTCCGCGCCCCCGTGCAGCAGAAAACATGATGTTGGTGCTGTCGCCGGTCTCTTTGCTGCCGTACTTGTCAAAGCGCGTCCAGGTACAGACCATTCGCTTGCCGTTGTGTGCCGCCCAGTGTTTGTCCTGGTCAGTAGCCGGTGAATGCCCAATGCCGGTGCCTTTGCTCCACTTGACACCGTCTTTTGACGACTGCAGCACGATGCGGTCGAGAAAAGAAGGATCTGACCACGCCTTGCCGGCCGGGTTCGACAGGTGAAGGTAAAAGAAGGTGCCTTTTTTCGGGTCGTTGACAATGACGGGGTCTCCGTAAACTCCGTAGCGCGAAACGAGCCTGTCTTCAGACCATGTGACGCCGCTATCGACAGAGAGGTAGACATTGTCGAGCACGGTGCCCGCCACCATGATCGCCTGGTTTTTCTGGCTGATGGTGATCGACGGCTCACACGGCGGATAAAAACTCAGGGGGTCCTGTGCATCTATCTGCACATTCCGGTAGGCAGGCTGCGCACAAGCCCAATATACAGCCAGTTGCAGGCAAAGCATCAATACACTGCGATTCATTGGGCGAATGTATGCCGTCTGGCCGCGATCCTGCAGCGGGTATTTCGAATTTGTGCAGCCGCGCGGGCCTACGTCATTACCGGTCTGTTCAGCGCTGTAACCTGTACACTACAGGCCGCGAAGGGGCCGCATCGTTGACGAAGGGGGCTACCTGAAGGTTGAGCAGGTAAAGGCCGTCTTCCAGGGTATCGGGCGCATAAATAAATTCGGTGATGGTGGCGTCCGTGCGCAGCGCATCCGGAAAACCCCAGAATACATGGTGTGCCAGCAGGCGGCCGCCGTCTTCTTCCCTGTCTACCGATGGCAGGTCTACCAGCAAGTGCCGTATGCCGTGCTGCACGATGCGCGACATTGCGTTGCGGTGGATGTAGGGAAAATTGGTGTTGGAATAATCCTTTGTTTTCTTCTCCGGCAGGTTCGGCAAGGTGCGCAGCATCAGGGCCTCCGCGCCGGGCGAGAGGCGGTCAGCCAACTGTGTTTCCGTTATTACCTGGTCTCCGTCATGTTGCGCCTCGGGCCGAAGGGTGAGCAACTGGGCAACAAAAAAGTGCCGCGTGAGGCATTCGTTCACCGACGCGTGGCCGCGCGCTATATGCCCCAGGCTTTCCGTATGGGTGCCGTGGCCGTGCGGATTAAAGCTGATGTTGTAAAAATTGACCGATCCGCCCAGGGCCACACTTCCGGTAAAATGCCGGTTGATTACCGGTGCAATGGAAGGCGGGCCCACGTACCATGCGCGCGGGCCTACAGGTCCGACGGGAATACTGAGGTCTGTGCCGTTTTCCAGGTCCGCCGTGAACCGCTCTGTTCCGACCGTAAGGGTAATTTTCATGCCGTCAGTTTAAAAAATCCAGCGGCTATCCGGTCCGCTTTGAGCAGTCCGGAAACCGTCAATTTATATACATCTTCGGTTGCTTCGAGGTCGCCGCATGCACGAAGGTCTTCTATTTCGCGGGAAAACTCTTCTTCGAATGCAATGCCCCACCGCGCGGTGATCTCCGCCGGGCGAATACCCTCTCTGGTGCGCAGCCCCATCATGACGTACTCGTTGTAGAGCGTATAGCCCTCGAGCTGTTCGAGGGTGAAAGGGACCTTGCCCGCGGAGATTTCCCTGGCATAGACGTGGTTGTTTGACACATTCCACTGCCTCGACTCACCGTTGTAGCTGTGTGCTGAAGGACCCAGACCCAGGTAGGGTTGGCCACTCCAGTAGGCACTGTTGTGCCTGCTTTCAAATCCCGGACGCGCGAAGTTCGAGACCTCGTAACACATCAGACCCTCTGCGGCCAACCTTTCCAGGAGCATCATAAACTGGGCTGCACTCTGGTCGTCCGGCTGCGGTCGCAATTCACCCTTGCGCCTGCGGTGACCAAACACTGTCTTTTCCTCAATGGTGAGGCAATAGGCGCTGATATGGGGTACCTCCAGGCCGAGGGCCGTTTGTATGTTCTTTTCCCATTGCCCTTCCGGCGATACAGGGATGCCGTAGATAAGGTCAATGGTGATGTTTTCGATGCCTGTATCCTGACAGGTTTTTACGGCGGCATCGGCCTGGGATGCCGAGTGTGACCGGTTGAGCCACCGAAGATCGGGCTCGTAAAAACTTTGGATGCCTATGCTCACCCGGTTGACGCCTGCAGCCAGCCATTGCCGCACCACTGCAGGACTAATGTCATCGGGGTTGGCTTCCAACGTAATTTCGGGATGGGCCAGTACGAACCGATTCCGAACAGCGTCGAGCAAACGCGCTATGGCATCAGTACCGACCACGCTGGGTGTTCCTCCGCCGAAATAGACCGTATTGACCTCGCTGCCGGCGAGGTACGATGACCTCAGGTGCATTTCGCTGTGAATGGCTTTCAGCACGGCATCCATACCGGCCGACGAGGTGGAAAAATGAAAATCACAATAATGGCAGGCCACCTTGCAAAAAGGGATATGGATGTAAATGCCTGCCATGCAGCGAAGGTAGTGTCTGAAACCCGCGATGCAGGTGCGCGCAGCCCCAGGGGGCTTCCCCAGCCGTTTGCCGCTATTATTGCACTGACCATGAAATTCATCCTGCTGACATCGCCCGGCCGGGCCTTTTTCTCCGTGGCCCTTGCACTGGGGTTATTGTCATCCTGCCGCACCCTCGAACAGGCCTCCGTTCACGGCCTCAACAGTGGTTACTACCGGCTGGGCATGCCCGGTGAGATTGGCCAGAAGGTCTATGTAGATGTGCGTGAGGAAGCGCTCGCCGTATACCCGTCCACCGGTAAAACACCCGACAGCACTGCTGTGCTGACCCTCTATCCGGCCATTCCCGACAGCGCCGTGCTGCGCGAGGTCAGGCTGAGCAAACGCAGCCTCGATCTCGACGCCACTTCCATTCTTCTGAAATACCGGCCCGGCGCCTCCGGAATGCAGCCACAGCTCACGGCAGATTTCAACCTCGCCTTCTATGCCGGCTGGCGGTTCGACCGCTATATCCTCAGCAGCAGCCGCGACCCACTTGGCAAGCCCTCCAACCGGATCCGAAGCCGTGGATACGACATCGGCGTGTTTGCAGGACCGGGTACGACCCCGGTAACACCTTTCACCACGCGCGACCGGCGCGAGGTTGAATACAGCGGCATGATTGTTCAGGCCGGAGTGGCCGCCTTCATCGAGTCGGATGTAGCCAGCTTCGGACTGGCAGCGGGCTATGACCACCTGATGAATTCAGACCGAGACGTTTGGATATATACCGGCAAACCGTGGCTGGGTTTTATCGTGGGTGTAGCCCTGAACTGATTGCGGGTTCATGAAGGATCAGCACGCGCATGCGTACATTTCCCGCCTTAACCTGCCGGTTTTACGGAAAAAACCGGATGCACATAACCCATTGATATGACTGACATACTCGTTCCGCTGGTCTCACTCATCGCACTTGAAGTGATTCTGGGCATTGACAACATCATCTTTATTTCCATACTCGCCGACAAGCTGCCCGAAAACCAGCGCAACAAACTGCGCTACTGGGGTATTGGTATTGCCGTGATTATGCGTCTGTGCCTGCTGGCCTTTATTTCATGGATTCTGAAACTCGACCAGGTGCTGTTTAGCGTCATGGAAACCGACTTCACCGGCAAGGGCCTGATTCTGCTGGCAGGAGGGCTGTTTCTTATCTATAAGAGCACCAAGGAAATCTACCACAAATCCGAAATTGCTGCTGAGGAGTCTCCGCCCGTGCCCAAGGTTATTTCATTCGGCCGGTTGCTGACTGAAGTGGTAATTCTCGACCTGGTTTTTTCCATTGACTCCATCATCACGGCCGTGGGCATGGTGCAGGAGCTGTGGATCATGTACACGGCCGTTATCATCACGGTGATCATTATACTGGTTGCCTCCAGGCCCATCAGCGAGTTTATCAGGAAGCACCCCTCCTTCAAGATTCTGGCGTTGTGTTTCCTGATGATGATCGGGGTGGCACTGCTGGCAGAAGGACTCAACTTCAAAATCCCGAAAGGGTATATCTACTTCTCGATGGCCTTTGCCTTCCTGGTGGATTTTATTCAGATGAAAACCGTAAAAGTCCCCCGTGCCTGAACAAGACTGCCTTCCGGGGGCGGGTGGTCGGAGTGTCTCACGCCGCGGGTTATGTGTCTGCACGCCGCGGGGGGTGCGATTACGCCTTACTTTCGCCGTCAGGTCTAGCAGCCGCTACACATCATGAAGCTAAAAACCAACGTGGACGGACAGACCCTTTGGGTCGAGTGGGTTCATCAGGGCCTCGTTCGGCTTGATGGCCGCGAGGTTGCAGTTGACCTTGTGACCGTTTCAGCGCGTGAAGTGCACCTGATTCACCGGGGGCGGTCAGTGACCGTCGAGCGCATCAGCGGAGCGGACGGCGAAAAAGAACTCGAAGTCTCCGTCAACGGAAAAAAATTCCGCGTCAGCCTTGAAGACCGGTTCGATGAACTGCTGAGGACCCTGGGCATGGAAAATACGGGGCAGGCCCGTACCGCTCAGGTAAAAGCCCCGATGCCGGGTCTTGTGCTGGATGTGCTGGTGGCGGAAGGCCAGGAGGTTGAAAAAGATACCCCGCTGGTGATCCTCGAAGCGATGAAAATGGAAAATGTCATCAAAAGTCCTGCTTCCGGAAAGATCAGGTCGGTGCCGGCCCAGAAGGGCAAGGCTGTTGAGAAAAACAGTGTACTCATTGAATTTCATTAATCTGCGGGCATTTTCCGGTCGCCGGGTCGCCGCCGGCTCATGCGCCCCGGCCGTTTTACCCACCTGATCCGCAACAATAACAAGGTTTTTCAGTTCGGTAAGCAC
Source organism: Flavobacteriales bacterium UBA4660 (assembly GCA_002405435.1). Classification (GTDB taxonomy): domain Bacteria; phylum Bacteroidota; class Bacteroidia; order Flavobacteriales_D; family Sanyastnellaceae; genus UBA4660. Next base: position 11,066 of record DHLU01000251.1, on the reverse strand, counting down.
CGGTCCTGCGTCCACAGGCCAGTGTTTAATACTCTCTGCCAATTTTTGACATGGCCCTTACTGAAAATGGAACTTTGAGCCTTCGGGTAGCGTATAAGTTCAGCCGAATTACGATGATGCTCCTCCGCCCTATAATCATCACGGCTCTCTTGCTGTGCAGTCAGCTGGCTTTCTCCCAGCTGTGCAATAATGCCGTGACCGTATGTGCCGATGCGTCTCCCGATGAAGAGCAACTCGTTCCTTCGCCTTTCTCCTTTCAGTGCATGAACGTCACGCAGAGTGCGTTTTACACTTTTCAGACCAACAACAATGCAGATGCCACCGGCGAGGTGCTCGTCTCGATTACCTCGATTGACTGTCCGGGAGATGCCGGAGCCGACTCGCTTGTGGCCATTGTCTTTGAATACCAGCAGGGTACCGACCCCTGCGATCCGGCCAACTGGTCGAATGCCACCGGTTGCTTTACCGATACACTGGCTATTGAAATCGCCGTGCAAAACGTGCAGGCGAATGCGCAGTACTTCATTGTGGTGGGCTCAAACCAGGACTTCGCCAACGGCGCATGCGGTTTCGAAATTTCCATCTCCGGCGAGCCCGTTGACCTGCAGGCCTCTGTCAATCCGATCCAGATCTCATTGGGTGAATCATCGCAACTCGGGGTGCTCGGCGGGGATGTCGTGACGGATCCCATTTCGGGCGATACGCTGATCAGCTATACCTGGTCTCCGGAAACCTGGCTCAACGACCCCAACATTCCCAACCCTGTTTCTACTCCTGAGCAGACCACAACCTATGTCGTTGAGGGCAATGTCGCCGGCTGTACGGTGACTGATGCAGTCACGGTGATCGTGGGGCCGCCCATACTGATTTACAACACATTTTCGCCCAATGGCGACGGCATCAACGATGTGTGGACGCTGGAAGGCATTGAAATGTTTGAAAACTGCAGCGTCAGGGTCTATTCACGCTGGGGCCAGAGTGTTTTTAAATCCGTAGGCTATACCACCCCGTGGGACGGAACCAACGGTGGCCGGTTTCTGCCTACCGGAGCCTACTACTATGTAATTGAACTGAACGCTACTGAAGTTAACATTCCTCCCATCACCGGGGCGATTTCTATAATACACTGATGCCAACAAGCCGCAAATACCTGGTTATACTTTTACTGATGCTGAGCGGCTCAGCTGTTGTTGCGCAGCAATTGCCCCATTACACCAACTTCATCTATAATTATTTCGCCTATAATCCGGCTGTTGCGGGCACTACCAAGTGTCTTGAGCTCAAACTCGGATACCGCGAACAATGGAAGGGTGTTCCTGAGTCACCGCGCACGGCATTTGCCAACCTGCATGGCAAAATAAAATCGGGTAAATGGAACTTCCATGGGCTAGGCGGACTGGTTGACAGCGATGATACCGGTCCCTTCAGCTATACCTCCATTCATGTAGCCTATGCCTACCATGCCCGTGTGGCGCGCAGGTACATGCTGGCGTCAGGCATTTCCGCGGGCTTCCAGCAATTCCGGGTCGACTATGGGGGCATGATAATGGAAAACTACCTCGACCCTGCCATCGCGGGGCCTATCAGCAAGTTTGTATTGCCCAAGATCAACATCGGTCTCTGGCTTTACCGCGGCGACCGCTTTTACGGCATCGCCATCCGGAACCTCAATGAAAATGAAGTGCCCGGACTGGGTGTGCAGACCCCAGACCTGCGCAGGCATTTCCACTTCACTGCCGGACGGTCCATCAGGATGAATGAAGACTGGTTTTTCACGCCGGCCCTCAATGTCAATTTTGTTTCCGCCAGTGACCCGGATTTTGATTTTACGGCACAACTTGAGTACAAACAAAGGGTCACCTTCGGTTTGGGCGGACGTTTCGGCGTGGGTCTCACCGGACTCATGAAACTCAACCTTCTCAAGTATATTACCGTGGCCTACGCCTACGACCTGACTCTTAACCCGCTCCGCGCTGACGGCCTCAATACACATGAAGTCATCATCGGTATCCGCGCCTGCTCAGGCGAAGAGCGTTCGAAGGTGCCCTGTGCGGCTTATGACTGAGCGCCGATCCATCGGCCCTGCGCAGCAAGGGGCCAACCCTGACCATCCATAACTTTGCTATCCGTAATCCGCAGCCGACTGCTGTTTGTCGCGTTGTGCGGTTATCTGCCATGGACATCGAAACTTTCAGGACGTTCTGCCTTTCCAAACCCGGCGTGGAAGAAGGGTTGCCTTTCGGACCGGATGTGCTGGTCTTTAAAGTAGGTAGCAAGATGTTCGCCCTCTGCCCCCTTGATCCTTTTGATCGGGTCAACCTGAAATGCGAGCCCACGCTGGCCCAGAGCCTCCGCGAACAATATCCGGAGGTAACTCCCGGTTATCACATGAACAAACAGCACTGGAATACGGTCAGGTTCGAAGGCCGCATAACGGAAGCCCTGCTGCGCGAATGGACCCTCCACAGCTACGAACTGGTAAAGGCGTCGTTGCCGGTGCGCGTCAGGGAAAAACTCGGTTGAAAACTGGCCATGGCAGGCCTGTTGACCGGGGCTCCATTATGGGCTAACTTGCGCTGACCATTGTGTCTATGAACCCAAACTGTGCCTGATGAACGAACCGGTCAAATACAAGCGTCTCAAGGAAATTGCCGAAGAGCTTAACGCGCGTCTCGATGAACTGCATATCGGCCAGTTGAGCCGTGAGCAACTCGAACAGTTGGCGGACTATAGCCGTGAGCTGTATGAGCGTCTGGTGGTATTGCGCTTTAAGGCCTACGACCACGACGTAAAGGAAAGTGAAGCCGATGCCGAATCACCCGCGCAGGTGTCGGCGGTTGAGCCGTCCGCGCTGGAACCCATTCCCTTCAAGGTGCGCGAAGCCGCTCAGGTCAATCTGCTCGATGCCATCGAGGAGGCCACCCAGGATCAGCCGGCCACTCCAATACGCCCGGAAGTGCCCGCAGAGAAGCCCCGCGAAGAAGTGTCGGTACCCGCAGCCCAGGTAACCGCAGCGCCGAGTGTCAATGAACTCATCGGGGCCGGAATCGTGCGGGAGTCTCTCGCAGAAAAACTCGAAAGCACTCCCATCCAGGACCTCAAAAAGGCCATTACGCTCAACCAGCGCTTTCAGTATGCACGTGAACTTTTTAAGGGCAATAATCAGGAATACGAGGTGAGCGTCGACAAACTCAATACCACCAACAGGGAGGACGCCCTGCGCCACCTCAACTCACTCAAAAGCAAGTATGCCTGGAATGAAGAAGATCCGGTAGCCACAGACTTTATCGACCTGGTTGAACGCCGCCATTTGTGAAGCTCGTTCTTGTTCCCACGCCCATCGGTAATCTTGAAGACATTACCCTCAGGGCCATTCGCACCCTGAAAGAGGCGGATGCCGTAATCTGCGAAGACACGCGTGTTACGCGCAAACTGCTCACACACCTCGGTCTTCAGAAAAACCTGATTTCCTATCACCTCAACAACGAGCACAAGGTGGTTGATGGCATCGTCGCTCAGGTTCGTTTGGGAAAAACACTGGCGCTGGTGACCGATGCCGGAACGCCCGGCATCAGCGATCCCGGATTTCTGCTGGTGCGTGCATGCCTGCAGGAAGACATAGAGGTCGTTTGTCTGCCCGGACCTGTAGCTTTTGTGCCGGCCCTGGTGGCCAGCGGCCTGCCCACGGAAAGGTTTGTATTCGAAGGTTTTCTTCCCCATAAAAAAGGCCGGGAGACCCGCCTCAAACAGATTGCCGCCGAAACCCGAACGGTAGTGCTTTATGAATCTACCCACCGCATTCTCAAGACGCTCGAGCAGCTCGTCCAATTTTGCGGACCCGACAGGCCTTGTGCCGTGGGCCGCGAACTGACCAAAATGCACGAGGAAATGGTGCGCGGAACCCTGGCCTCGGTGAGGCAGCATTTATCTGAACATGAAATTCGCGGAGAGTTTGTTGTCGTAATCGGCGCAACATGAGCGCGGCCGAATAAAGAACTCAGGCAAACAAGAGCTGCAGCAACTCATCTACACGTCCGACCATTTGCACCTTAACCCCGGTGCGTAGCGGATCGATGCCCTTGTTGTAGGATGATATATATATTTCACCGAAGCCAAGCCGTGCCGCTTCGCGCACCCGGTAATCCATACGCGCCACGGGGCGTATTTCTCCGCTCAATCCAACCTCACCGGCAAAACACATGTGCCTGGAAACGGGTATGTCCTGGTCGCTCGAAAGTATTGCGGCGATCACCGCAAGATCCATGGCGGGGTCTTCAATGCGCAATCCGCCGGCGATGTTGAGAAAAACATCTTTGTGTCCCAACCGGAATCCACAGCGTTTTTCAAGCACGGCAAGTAACATATTGAGACGCCTCAGGTCGTATCCCGTGGTGCTTCGCTGCGGAGTCCCGTAGACAGCCGTGCTCACCAGGGCCTGTACTTCCACCATCAGCGGCCGCACGCCCTCGAGCACCGCGGCAATGGCCGTTCCGCTGAGCGCGTCACTATGGCTTTGTATAAGTATCTCCGACGGATTGGCTACCTCACGCAGACCATCTGCCTGCATTTCATAGATACCGAGCTCGCTGGTGCTGCCGAAGCGGTTTTTGTGGGCGCGAAGGAGACGGTAGACATGGTGGCGGTCGCCTTCAAACTGCAGTACGGTATCTACCATGTGCTCGAGCACCTTGGGGCCCGCCAGCGTTCCTTCCTTGGTTATATGGCCTATCAGGAATACTGCAGTTCCGCTTTCCTTAGCGAAACGCAACAGCTGGGTAGCGCACTCGCGCACCTGAGAAATGCTCCCGGGAGAACTTTCTACGGCCGATGTCGCCAGGGTTTGAATGGAGTCAATAACCAGAAGTTGCGGCGCGAGTTGCGCGGCATGGTGCAGGATGTTCTCCAGCGAGGTTTCCATCAGCACCATACAGGCGGGGTTCCGGCTGGGCATTCTGTCAACGCGCATGCGAATCTGCTCTTCGCTTTCTTCGCCGCTCACGTAAAGCACCTTCATGCCCTGCTGCTGGAGTGATACCTGCAGCATTAGGGTGCTTTTTCCGATACCCGGTTCACCTCCAAAGAGAATCAGGCTGCCCCTTACAATACCTCCGCCGAGTACCCGCTGCAGTTCGCCGTCGGCAAGGGGCAAGCGATCATGCGCGGCTGCTTCGAGGCTGTGAACCGGTTTGGGCTCATTCGACGCAACAGGCGCCTGACGCTGACCGGTGGCGCGCTGCACCACTTCCTCCACATAGGTATTCCATTCGCCGCAGGACGGGCAGCGGCCCATAAACTTGGGGGATTGTGCGCCGCAGTGCTGGCAGAAAAAAACAGTTTTTGGTTTCGACATCGGTTAACCCGCTTGAAGACCGCAGCCTAAGGACGCGGCGCCCCCATTCCACAACAGACATTTACAACCATCTGCGCAGGGCCTGCCGGGCCTGTCTGCTTTCTGCACGGTAAATACCGCACAGGCAGCGGGACCATTGCGCCTGACCCGAACAAACGGGATTATTCGCTCTTCAGCACGGTCACATAACCGGCATACTGTCGCTTGTTTCCGTAAGGAAGCAAGAGTACGTAGTAGAATGTGCCTGCGTTGACATCTTCTGCGCGCCAGTAGTCGTTGTTTTTGCCGTAGTCATCGCTTTGAAAGACCTCGGATCCCCAGCGGTCAAACACAGTCAATGTAGCGCCTTCGTACAGATCCAGTCCCGGAATCTCAAACCTTGTGTTGAGCGTATCGCCCCCACCCGGCGTGAAGATATTGGGAATTGTAATCAGGCACTGGTTGTTTTGCACCAGAAAGTTGGCACTTTGTGTGCCACAAACATTGGTGGCAGTGCCTGTGATGGTAATCTGGTCGTAGAGGCAAGTATCGGGCACCTGGTCAAAGCAGAAATTCAACTGAGGGCCTGAGCCCGTGATGTTGAGTTCGTCGCAGTCGGAAGACCAGGTATACGAGGTGGCATAAGTCGGGTTCAGTACAAGATTTTCACATTCGCCCGGGCAAAGAATCCGCAGGTCTGACGCTTCGGGATTGAGTTCCGGCGCATAGGTGATGGTTACGCTGCTCGAGCCTGAAGTTTCAGTATTGCAGTTGTAGATATCGGTAATGGTCCAGGTATAGGTACCCGAGCTTGTCACCGTAATACAATTGGTGGAAGCGCCATTGCTCCAGCTGACTTCATAGCCGGTATTGGGGCATACACACAACTCCGCTTCGCCTTCGGTGCATTCCAGGATGTTGACATCCGGCTCACACTGGGGGTTATCAGGAGCGACAATCTGGAAAGTGACGGTTGCTTCTTGTGATTCGCAGTCGTTGGATACTTCAACTTCATACGTCCCGGATTGTGTCGCGCTCACTGTGGGCGTGGTCGCACCTGTAACGCCCGGTCCTATCCATTCGTATTGAAGATTTGCGTCGTCATCGGCAGGTGCTATAGGATCGAGGGTAATTGACTGGCCTCCACAGAAGAAGCCGTCGGGAGGAATCACGAGTGGCGGAATGGCAATATCTGCGTCCACTGCGATGTCCGCTTCATCAGAGCCACAGCCATTTTCTATTTCCACGTTGGCCGTAAAATTCTCATAGTCATTGTAGGGACCAAATGTGGCGCAGGTTCCATCTGCATTGGGGTCAACATCACCATCCCAGTCAATGGTTCCCGTACCACCGATATCCGTAATAACTACGCAAACTTCATCGGTTTCACCTTCGCACAGGTTCACCTCATCGCTGCCCAGCACGTTGAGCGTGGGCGGAAGTGTGAACTCAAACTCGTAGCAGAACTCAAGCTGGCAGGAGGGTTCTGCGAAACAACAGCTATAGAGGCCGTAGGCGCCCGGCGTGAATACGGTGTTGTATTCCTCGTCATTGGTCAATGACCAGCCTGGAGGGCCTTCACAAGACCACACACCCGGCACGTAAGGATCTGCTTCACAACCCGAGGTAGCGCACCAGATCTCTCCGTCTTCCAGCCCCGGACCGATGATGGTCTGGTCTTGGTTGGTGCAGTTAAAGAGATAGACAGTATTGAATGCGTCGTTGACGCCAGAAGAAACATATTCGACACAAATTTCGTCACCGAATGCAATGGCTACGTTGTGTATTTCGAACGCGTCGAGGGTGGTCAACCCTGCGGCTACTGTTTCTCCGTTAATGATTACATTGAGGTAAGAGCCTTGCCATCCGGTAGGATCACCGGTCGCACAATAAATATTCAAAAATCCAGATGCAGGAAAAGAGTAACCTCCGTCAATGGTTACCGGTTGAAGGCCGCTGCAATAGGCCGTGCTGAGGTCTTCATTTTCTTCGGGAATGAACGTCTGAATTTCTTCCACTACGAGGATGTTGAACTCCGTGCAACCATTGTTGTTGGTGGCAAACAACTGGTAGGTGCCCGGGTTTACCTCGGTACAGGGTTGGTTTTGGGGACCCGGGTTGCAGAACTCTCCGGGATATCCTGGAAATACCTCCCATTGGTAGGTGACAAAACCTTCGGGTGCACAAAGTGAAGAGCAGGTGCCCGGGCAGGTCGGGTTGGGGTCGATAATAATGGGTTCCACATATTCGAACGGATCTACATACAGAACCCGGTTCGCTGTACGTGTGCAACCGGCGAGATTTCCGGTTACGGTAATGTTGACCTGCGTTCCGGACCCGGCAATCTCGCACTCATTGCCATTTCCACAGTCGCTGTCGCTCCAGGTATAAAAATCAAATCCTTCCGATGCCGTCTGCAGGGTTATGCCTCCCGCGCATACACTATCGGGGCCCACAATGGAAAGCGTCGGGAGAACGATATCGAGCACTTCTATGATGTAGGTAAACTCCACTTCGCCCTGGGGTGTGCCGTTGTCGGTTGCGGTTACCGTGACGGTATGCACGCCGACGTTGTCAGCCGTTCCCACAAAAATTCCGTTGAAGGTGGCCGTGTTTCCTGATTGGGTGCTAAAATCCAGGCCCTCCCCCTCAAGATCCACGCTGATCTGCACGCTTTGGGCTGTTTCAGGTGCGAGAAACTGAGTAGAGATATCTATCGTGTCATTGATACACACGTAAAAAGTGTCACACGGCGTTGCAGACGTCGGTATGGGGGGGATGTTGTTCGCCGCCTCGCACACGTCAAAGGTGAAAACCTTGTTGTCGAGCCAGTTCACACCATCCTGCTGTGCATTGTTTTGACCATATACCCCGTTGTAGACGTCGCTGTTCAGGTTGAATCGTCCAAACTGCCTGTGTTCGGTTCCCGAACTTTTATCAGCACCTGCATTGGCCGGGGAGGGGCCGTTGAAACCGCTGTTGCCACCGACGTCACCATGTGCCCAGTTCATGTCGAGGTAGCAAAACTGAACGTTATTGCCATCGGGCAGGATGTCGCTGCCGTCGGCTGTAATTATCATTTGGAAGGTATTCAGGTAGTCCTGGTGCTGGTTGTAATAACCTACATCTATAAAATTGACATAGAGGGCCTCATCGGTGACTTTGTAGAAGTACTGGCCTGCGGCATTGAAGTCAAAGTCAGCCCAAAATCCGCAGATGTGGTTGTACTGAGGTTCTGTACCTCCTGCAGGCGTAGGAAATTCGGAGGGTGTCCAGTCGTAGTACCCCCCACCCAATGCAATGGTACCTTTTGTGGTCAGGTACACAGAACTATAAGTCTGACCGTAGAAGCAGAAGTCGAAGGGGATGTCGAGCAGCTGCCAGCAGTCGACCCCTTCGCCGGCGCCGCCTTCGCAGTTGTCCCACTGTGTGACCGGGTCAAGAATGGTGTAGGAAACATCGGGGGCTATCCAGCAATCACAGGACTCACCCGGCATCATCGCTTTGGTTTGAACGCCTTCGTAATAGGGCACGATGGGCTTTCTGTTTTTTACATACACTTCGCGCACCTTATCCTTGTTGTAACGCGGGTCTTGCCGGAACAGATCCCAGTCTTCCCGCGACATATAGCGCAGCCTGTTGTAGTTGTATAGTTCTTCTTCATCCAGTTTGGTGTCGTATTTCCAAAACTGGCCATGTCCCGAAATAACTTCCCGGTCCTGCTTAGCGGCGGGCGCGGTGGTTACCTGCTGGGCGACGCCCGTTACGGCGATGAAAAGAATACTTGCGAGGGTAGCTATTTTTCTCATAGTAGAATACGTGGTCTTCTGATTTTGAAGCTTAGATCATTGCGGTTAAACCATTGAGTGCGTTAACAGGTTCGAAAAACAAGTCGCCAAATATAACCGCCTTTCCTACCTCGTCAGCACAAGGTTTCCGGTCTTTGCAAGCGGTTGTCCACTTCGGTCTGTTGCTTTCACCACGGCCTTATAGGTTCCGGAAGGAAGGGGATTTCCAAACGCATCATTTCCGTCCCAAAGCCTGGTGCCGTCTGACTCAAATACCTTCTTACCGCCCGGGTCAAAAATGGCCATGTACCGGATGGTCACATTCCTGCTTGAGGAGGCCGGATCGAAAAACTCGTTTTTGGCATCGGCGGTGGGCGTAAATATGGTTGGCAGCACCAGCTGGGAGGACAGCCAGGCCTGCACCGGCATAGTCCGGGTATCCAAATCCCCGGAGTCCGTGGTAATCAACAACTTGACCTCGTACACCCCTTCTTCCGGGAAGGTGTAAGACAAGGTCATGTCGCTGCTTATTTCCAGCCCATTGATTAACCAGCGATACTCCGCTTCTTCCGGGAACTGGGGGAAGAAAAAGAACCGCAATTGGTTTTGGTTTACCTGAACCGCGTTGAATTCGGCTGTTACTTCCTCTGGTTCGGCCGGAGGCACGTCCTCGGCCGGTTTTTTTTCGGAAACATCCCCTTGATTTTCAGTGCCTTCGGGGCTTTCCGGCGCTGGCACAACCCGCTTGTGAGGTTCATCTGGCAGCGTATGGACGGGCTCATTTTCCGGAGCTTCGGGTGCGTTAACAAAGGTATCTCTGCCCACCACCGGGCCTTCATTATCGGCCGGTATATCTAATTGCTGCGTGGTTTCCCTGGGCGCTGTTTCTACGAAAGGAGCCTGCACAACGGGCGCGGTGGTTTTTCCTTCGGTGCGTTTCTCTTCTTTAGCACCCGCAGTGAGTAACGCAACGGTGATTCCGCCAGCCACTGCTGCACCTGCGGCTATCCACCAAACCTTGGAAGCCAGCCATGTGGTAGTGACAGTCGTTCCTGCGGCTGCGGGAAGCGCAGACTGGATCTGGTTCCACAGGGCGGGATTGACCTCACTTTCGTGGTGGGCCAAATCCTTAAACAGCTCCCGAATATGTTGATCCGTGTTTTTCACGTGCGTTTATCTGCTGGTACCAGTTGTTTTTTTAGCCAGTTACGGGCTTTGAGGAATTGGGTTTTGGAGGTGTTTTCGCTGATTCCCAGCTGTTCGCCAATTTCTTTATGTCCAAAGCCTTCAATGGCAAAAAGGTTAAAAACTGTGCGGTACCCCTCAGGCATTCGCTGCACCAGTTCCATCAGGTCCTGGCTTGCAAGCCCATCCAGCGCCGATTCCTCCTCTCCTGCCAATCTTTCGGCGGCTTCCAGCTCCTGGGAATACCTTAACTTCTTCGCTGCCCTCAGGTGGTTGATGGCGGTATTGACCATGATCATCCGCAGCCAGCCGCCCAGCGAGCCCGCACCGTTGTACTGGTGCATGTGGTTGAATGCCTTGACAAACCCTTCCTGAAACACATCTTCCGCCTCCATTCTGTTGCCTGTATATCGCAGGCAAACCGTCATCATCACACGTGCATTCCGGTCGTAGACCGTCTGCTGGGCGGTCCGGTTTCCGGCGATACAAGCTTTAGCCAGTTCAAGGTCGGTCATTGTGGCATTCCCCGCTTTGATGGAAAATGGGTGGAAAAAGTTGCCCCATCCTCAATTTCTTTTTTCAAAGACAAAGTTCGGGGGGGAAAAGTTGAAGGCAGCAGTAATTCCGTTGGCTGCCGGACCTTTCTGTGAAAATGCTTTCTATTCGGGGCACCTGGTTGGCGGAAGGGGCCAGTTCATTTCTTATACATGCACTACCCGGACAGGCGCAGACGAAGCAAGCCGGGTGGCGCACTAAAGCAGGCA
>DHLU01000097.1:6986-7237 GCA_002405435.1 Flavobacteriales bacterium UBA4660 | reverse complement strand
TATGCTCAATATAGTCCTGCTGATTTTTAGCGGCTTTTTTCTGCTGTTCGATTTCCTGTTCGCGCTGCACGAGGTATTTGCTGTAGGCGAATTTGTAGTCGTAAATTTTTGATTTGGATATTTCAACGGTCCGTGTTGTCACGTTGTCGAGGAAGGTGCGGTCGTGGGAAATCAGCACGATGGCGCCGTCGTAGGTGGAGAGGAATTCTTCCAGCCACTGGATGCTCTCAATGTCGAGGTGGTTGGTTGGT
>DHLU01000097.1:3465-6872 GCA_002405435.1 Flavobacteriales bacterium UBA4660 | reverse complement strand
TCAATGTCGAGGTGGTTGGTTGGTTCGTCGAGCAGCAGCAGATCGGGATTCTGCAGGAGGATTTTGGCGAGTTCCACGCGCATTTTCCATCCCCCGCTGAATTCGCGCATCTGGCGGTGTTGGTCGCCAGGAGTAAAGCCGAGTCCGCCGAGCACCCGTCCGATTTTTTCATCCTGGTTGCCTGAACCCAGCAATTCCAGGCGGTGCCCCACGGCCTGGAGTTCTTCTACGAGCCTGGCATAGCTGTCGCTGGTGTAATCTTCGGTCGTGGCGATATCGTTGGACAGTTCGTCGAGCCGTTGCTGCAGCCGGTTGGTTTCGGCAAAGGCTTCTGAGGCTTCCTGGTAGACGGTGGCTTCTTCGCGGTGCGACATTTCCTGCGGCAAATAACCTACGGTGGTTCCCCTTGTCATGGAAATCTGCCCCGATGAGGGAGGTTGTTCTCCCATCAGAATTTTGAGGAAGGTAGTTTTTCCTGCACCGTTTTTACCTACCAGTCCGATGCGTTCGCGGGGGCCGATAAACAGCGAGACGCTCTCGAACAGGGTTCGGGCACCAAAATGCAGACTAAGATTTCCTACTGTAACCATGCGAAAAAAAGGTTTGCAAAAATATCACGCTGCGGCGCATGGCAGGGAGTTGTTTCTTTGTCTGTTATGAGGTGTGTTGTGCAGCGCGTGTCTTCCGCTTCCGTTACGGCGGGAGAATACCATGCGGGTTTTTCCGGCCCGGGGTTGCTGGTGCTGGCGGGTTTCGAGACCTCAGACAGGGTGGATGCCCTGCGCTGGATGGCCGACAAGCTGGCGGGTTTACGCATCTTTTCGGATGCCGAAGGCAAGATGAACCTCAATGTCAACCAGGTGAGTGGGAGGGTGCTGGTGGTGTCGCAGTTTACCCTGCATGCAGCAGTCAGGAAAGGCAATAGGCCGTCGTTTATGCGCTCGGCGCCGCCGGATATGGCCCTGGACCTCTACAACGTTTTTGTCGAAGAAATGCGTCTCCGCATACCGGCGGGCGTGCAAACGGGTGTATTTGGCGCTGACATGCAGGTGGCGCTTGTCAATGATGGTCCGGTGACGCTGTGGATTGACACTGCGCATCCGGAGTGAGTCGGGCGGAAGCGGTGGCAGTGTTTTCGCCCCTGTGGTTGAGCCCGGAGGCAGGGGGCTAAAGAACCCTGCGTTAAACTGCGTTGCCCGGCGCGTGGTGAGGTGCAAAAGCCATTTTTATTTACCTTCGCTTCTCATCGAAAACTACGGAAATGAAGAAAGTTCAGCAAATAGCCGCCGTGGCGTTGGTTTGTGCCGCGTGCAGTGCCCCCAGGCTGGCTGCGCCTACCCAGTCGCAGGCAGACGCTGTGGCCGGGCGTTTTCCCGGAGTGACCCTCGCCCAGCTCGAATTGGGAAAACGCACGTACGTCGGCGAATGTCAGACCTGCCACAAACTGTATAAACCCGCCGCATTGAGCGAGTCGGAATGGAACGAAATAGTGCCGGAGATGGTTGTCAAGGCAAACAAAAAAGCCGGAAAGGTGGTGGTTGATCCTCAGCAGCAGGAAGCCATTGTGCGTTATCTCGTAGCGGCGCGCACCCAGCCGTAAAAGCGGGGCTTTACCCGGCAGGCGACACGACCCATGGAACAAGACAACAAGCCTCACAGTCTCACCGAGGTGCAACAGATGGTAGACGATTGGATCCGACTGCACGGGGTGCGCTACTTTTCTGAACTCACCAACATGGCTGTGCTGACGGAAGAGGTCGGGGAGTTGGCGCGCATTATGGCGCGCAGGTACGGCGATCAGTCTGAGAAACCCGGTGAAGAGAAGCGCGACCTGGCCGATGAAATGGCCGATGTATTGTGGGTATTGTGTTGCCTGGCTAACCAGACCGGGGTAAGTCTGGAGGATGCCTTCAGGAAAAACATCGAGAAAAAGACGCAGCGCGACCGCGACCGACACCGGCTGAATCCCAAACTTTAGTCGCCGTACACCCGTCCGCTTCGCCAGGCCGTCACCGCCCTTTCCCAATAGGGTTTGTGCAGGGGATCGCGCTGGAGTATGAAGCAGTTGTCGGTAAACGGAATGTCTTGACGGATAAACACAAACTGCAGAGAAGAGGCGGTACCTTCATCACCATAGACCCAGGTTTCGCTGTTTTCGCGTCGGTAGATTTTGGCCGGATTGCCAAAAACCACATGGATCATACCGCGGTCTGTGCGCCATCCTTCGGTGTAGGATGAAAAGTAACGGTTGGCTTCCTGCACACGGCCGTAATAAATGCGGATGAGGTCTCTCGCCTTGTCTTTCGATCCGCCGCAGTCGAGCCAGAAATCATCGACCATTTTTTTCTGGTACTGGCTTTTCTCCAGTTCGCCGTACTCGGTTTTCGACGTGATATAGCGCAGCGGCGGTACGAGTTGACCGGCATCCCGGATTTCGGGAAACAGCGGGTTGGTGCATTGCAGGGTAATGCCTGACTGACGAGCGGGATCTGCCGTAATAAAATGCATGCCGGGGTCCATGCGCAGGTAGGTCGCGCTGTCAGTGCGGTTTACCTTGCGGGGAATAAAATCATCCATCACGGGCAACACAGGCTGCGAAGCGGAGAAAGGCGGTGGCGGCAATTTCGGCTCGGTGCGGTTTACCCAGGCCTTGACTGACTCACCATTGAGGCGCCGGTGCTCAATCATAAGGGTCTGAGCGCTGTCGGCATGGAAGCTGAAAAGTGGCAGGCCTGAGACCGAATCGCGTACGAGGTAGTGCTGGGCACTGAAGCGATTTTGTTTGTCTACGCGCAGCGTGGCATTGAATTGCGCCGGCCGGTTGAGGTCGGTAATTTCCAGTTGCAGTTGTTGTCCGGGCCCGGCTTTCAACGGCAGTACTTTTTCTGCCAGCATCAGGCGTTCCCGCGGCTGTTCGCCGGAGTCAGACATAATAAAACTCCCGCTGTCTGCCTGCACCAGCGCACTGCCGTTATCGTAGAGCAGTGTCCAACTGATACGGGCTGCGCAGTAAAAAGGAGAGTTGGCATCGGTTCTGGCGAAAAGCAGTTCGGCCGTGCTCAGCTTCATTAGCAGGGTTGATGAGTCAGTGCTGTGGTGGTAGAGGAGGTAGCCGGGATGCAGCGCGTTGCTCTCGTAATCATAGAGAAATCTGTAAGAGGTGTTGACGCCCTGGTAACTTCCGCATGCGGCGAGGCATATCAGTACAGCGAGTGCTGAAAAAAGCCGTAACCTGGCGCGGGAAGCGGTATTCATGCGGTTGTCAATTCTCGGGAGGAAGCAATCCGGCATCATCTTCAGCACGCTCGGTAATGGCCCGGTCGAGATGTTTGGTGGTTCGTGCCCCAAGTTTGCGCATGAGTTCTGCCTTGCTCACAAGGTTTCCGCGACCACTGATGAGTTTGTTC
>DHLU01000097.1:0-3387 GCA_002405435.1 Flavobacteriales bacterium UBA4660 | reverse complement strand
GGCCCCAAGTTTGCGCATCAGTTCTGCCTTGCTGACGAGGTTACCGCGACCACTGATGAGTTTGTTCATGGCTTCCTCGTAATTCGATTTAGCCGAATCCATTTGCCTTCCCACCTGCACAAGGTCTTCCACAAAACCTTTGAACTTGTCATAAAGTTTGCCTCCTTCTTCGGCAATCTGCAGCGCATTGCGGGTCTGGCGCTCCTGTTTCCAGATGGAGGCAATGGTGCGCAGCGTGGCGATGAGGGTACTGGGAGATACGATTACGATTTTGCGGTCCCAAGCATAGAGAAAAAGTTCGGCATCATACTGCAGTGCAGCACCCAGGGCTGGTTCTACGGGCATATACAGGAGCACAAAATCTGGGGATTCAGTGCCGGCTGCGGTCTGATAATTTTTTTCCCCGAGCAGTTTGACATGGTTGCGCACAGAATCGGTGTGGGCCTTGAGATAACGGATTCTTTCCTCATCACCGGAGGCGGCTATCATCTGGTTGTATGCGACGAGCGATACCTTGGAATCAATGATGATGTGCTTCTGATCGGGCAGCATCACGACTACATCGGGTTTGATGCGGTCGCCTTCGGCATTTTCAGTGACAAACTGGGTACGGTATTCTTCCCCTTCCTTGAGTCCTGATCGCTCCAGAATTTTTTCCAGCACCAATTCCCCCCAGTTTCCCTGTGTTTTGTTGTCGCCTTTCAAAGCAGTGGCGAGGTTGTTGGCTTCGCTGGTCAGTTGGCGGTTGAGGTCAGACAGTTGTTTGAGTTCTGCCTTGAGGTTGATCCTTTCCTTGTTTTCTTCCTTATAGACATCATCCACTTTCTTTTCAAACTCCTTGAGTTTTTCCTTGAATGGATGAAGGGTCTGGTCGAGCTGTTCCCGGTTTTGTTCCGTGAATTTTTTTCCTTTTTCTTCGAAAATGCGGTTGGCGAGGTTTTCAAATTCCACCGCAAAACTCTTTCTGAGTTCTTCCAGTTCGCGTGCCCGCTGCTGGAGGCGTTCTTCCATGCCTGCATTTTGCTGACGTACGGCGGCCAGTTCGCTGAGCAATTGTTCCTTGTCTTTTCGTTCGGCAAGCAGCAGTTGTTGCGACTGGTCCAGTTGGGTGCGGAGTTCAGCGGCCACGATTTCATGCCTCACGCTTTGTTCCGAGGCACCTTTAGCGCGCAAAACAGCCAGCAGCCAGCCGATCAGCACGCCGGCGGCCAAAAGGGCAATTATGGTAAGCACTTCCATTTGCCGCTAAGGTAATAAAGGATAAATCCGCCTGGTCACAATCAGTTAGCCATTTCGGTCCCGATCGACTCCTCGTACAGCACTTTATAGTCGTCGATAAACCCGAAATTCTGATCATCGAGGCCAATCCGGCCTTTGGTGACATGGCCAAGCAGCATTACCGGCACCTGTTGTTCGGAGAGGAAATCGAGGAATTCCTCTTCGTAGTCTTCCACCACCGTAACGACCACACGGCTCTGCGATTCTCCAAACAGGAAGGCGTCGCGGCGGATTTCGCTGTGGGTCACTATGTCGAAACCAAGTCCGTTGGGCATGCCCATTTCACACAGTGTGACAAACAGTCCGCCTTCGCTGACATCATGGGCGGCACTGATGTAATTGTTGCGGATCAGTCCTTTGATGCATTGCTGGAGCTGGAATTCCTTTTCCAGGTCAAAGTGCGGAGCAGGGGAGAGGGTGATTCCGTGAATGGCCGTGAGGTATTCACTTCCGGAAATGTCGTTTACCGGTTCGCCGATCAGGTAAATGAGGACGCCTATGAATTTGAAATCAAGCGTGGTCAGCAGTGATTTGTCTTTCATCACTCCGAGCATGCCAATGGTAGGCGTAGGGAATACGGGTTTTGCCGAACCGTCTTCCGCGGAAGTCTGGTTGTAAAAGGACACATTACCGCCGGTAACCGGCGTCTTGAATTTTTCACAGGCCTTGCCCATTCCTTTGATGGCGCCTACAAATTGCCAATACACTTCCGGATTGTAGGGATTTCCGAAATTGAGGCAATTGGTGATGGCCGAAGGTTCGCCTCCGGAACACACGATGTTTCTGGCGGCTTCCGATACGGCGATCATGGTGCCGGTTTCCGGATCATTGTTCACATACCGGCCATTGCAGTCTACGGTAAGTACCAGTGCCTTGCTGGTTCCTTTGATATTGACAACAGCAGCATCCGACGGTTTGTTGGTCGTCATGTTGCGGGTGCCCACCATGGAGTCGTATTGATCATACACCCATTTTTTGGATGCGATGTTGTGGTTGGCCATCAGGGTGCGCGCCACCACTACCAGGTCTTTGGGTTCGGTGATGGTATCGATGTTGAATTTTTTGCTTTCTGCGAAATACGCAGGCTCCCGGTATTCGCGCTCATATACAGGAGCGCCTCCGCCAAGCACCAGCGATTTGGCAGGAATTTCCGCCACCAGTTCGCCTTCCATGAAATAGCGCAGGGTATTGCCTTCGGTAACCTGGCCGATTTCGACGGCATTGAGGTCCCACTTTTCGAAGATTTTTTGTACCACGGCCTCTTTGCCTTTGTGGACCACGATCAGCATGCGTTCCTGCGATTCGCTCAGCAGAATTTCAAAGGGTACCATTCCTTCCTGACGCATGGGTACACGATCGAGGTGAATGTCCATGCCCACGCCACCACCGGCGCTCATTTCGGAAGTGCTGCAGGTAATTCCCGCGGCACCCATGTCCTGCATGCCTACGATGGCATCGGTTTCGGCCAGTTCCATGGTCGCTTCCAGCAACAGTTTTTCCTGGAATGGGTCGCCTACCTGCACAGAGGGAAGGTCTTTGGCGCTTTCTTCGGTAATATCCTTGCTCGCAAACGAAGCACCCTTGATACCATCTTTTCCGGTGGCGCTGCCGACGATAAACACAGGATTTCCGGGCCCCTTGGCCTTGGCGGAGATGATTTTTTTGGTATCGACAATGCCAACGCTCATGGCATTGACCAGGGGATTGGCCTGATAGCTTTCGTCGAAATACACTTCACCACCCACAATGGGAATACCGAAGGCATTGCCATAATCGCCGATGCCCTTGGTGACGCCGGCGAGCAACCATTTGGTGCGGGGATGGCTGAGTTTTCCGAATCGAAGGGAATTAAGCTGTGCCACAGGACGTGCACCCATGGTAAAGATGTCGCGGTTGATGCCCCCAACGCCGGTAGCTGCCCCCTGATAGGGTTCAATGGCCGAGGGGTGGTTATGGGACTCAATTTTGAAGGCACATCCGATGCCATCGCCAATGTCGACCAGACCGGCATTTTCTTCACCGGCCTTTACCAGCATATGCGGGCCGTCCTTGGGCAGGGTTTTGAGCCATCGGATGCTGTTTTTATAGGAGCAGTGTTCGCTCCACATC